>CBDVCO010000006.1:0-46524 GCA_965372515.1 uncultured bacterium
TCCTCCGCCTTTATTACAACTTTAATTTTGCTCTCTTTTGTCATTTCCCTTTTTCCTTCATGCTCCTCGTCCTCTCCAGCTTATACAACTCATATGCCTCTACAAGCCACGCGGGTTGCGCGCCTATGCCGCCCGCGTGAAGAAATGAACCGATCGAATCCACAAGATATACAAGGCGGATGACCTCTACTGTCTCAGCGGTTATATAGCTTAGAGGACATTCGTAGAGCCTTAAGCCGCTAAGTCCGATGACCTTCTTTGCACTCTTAATCTTAAGCTCGTCTTTGACTTCATCTGTATAGCTCGTTACAGCCCTTACCGCATCATTAAGGCCGATGCGATTAAAGCAGTTGCGTTGGCTTTGATCCTTATCCGTACACCCTTCGCAATCAAACGGGCTTCCATCCCTTGTCATATACCCCCACCGGAAGCCCGCTATTAGTTTTTTCTTTGCCCCTCATTAAGCCTCTGTTGAGATTCCATTGCCTTTATGATCTCGATCACCAACTCAGTATCAGCCGTATCGTAGAACTCGTCGGGCTCTGTGACCTCACGCTCGCCAATGAGATAGCCACTCACCTTACTAACGCTCTCGACAAATTGCTTCTTCTGTATCTCCTGCGAGATCTCGGTAATCCTCACTTGGTCCACACCCGCCCCGCCCCCTTTGCCTCTCGCGGCTATGAGCCTTGCGTAGTGCTGAACCCTCGAATACGGTACGAACCTAAGGGTTACGATACACGGATCAGCAGAGTTCCTGTTCCCGGCGTACTCCGGTACGTAGTCGACCAATAAATCTGGATCAAAACTTATAATCGCCATCAATGCTCCTCTCTAAATAGCGCTCGCGCTGTTCTTAAGCATGCAACCGACCAGATAGTTGGCAGTTGTCTCGTCATAAAGCCCTTCATAGGTAAGCGTAATCATCGGGTCCTTATCAAGGCTGTAGTCAGGATCGCCTCCCTTTCTCTGTGCCCTCGGTATATCGAGGTAGAGAGAGTGATTGTCACCCGTGCCCGCCTGTGTGCTCGTGTCCCAATGGAGGAAGAGATTGGTCTCGCTTGAGGCGGCCATCCATGCGTTGAACTCATCGATTGAGGAAAAACCGCTCGCCGGGTCTTCCCAGTCTATTGTCATCTCTACTGAAACCTTAAAACGGCCCATGCGCGTCTTATCCGGATAGTCAAGCCCTGAGATCCTCAACACGTCCTCCATGCCGTTCTCTATCTTCACGCTGATCTTATCGGGCTTTATGAGAGTAGCCGATCCGAATGAAAAGTCCGTATAGTCAGGGGCCGTGCCGGTCCTCGTTATGCTCCCCGTGTAGACGGAGAGGTTATTATAGTCGCACCTGAGATTCTCGGCCGCGAAGACCGGGCTCCCGATCTCCGCCGTAGTTGTATCCCTAAATTGTCCAAATAGATCGGCCGAGACCTTAAGCTCTCCCCCCGCCTCCTGGTCAAAATTTAAAGACGATATTCTTCCGCCAACAAAGGGCCAGTTCTTCATTGTCGCACCCTCATTGATATTGAGATTTATTGTTAGGGCCTTAGTATCCAGGTTGGCCGAAGCGAAAGGGTCGCTAACCGGGTAGAGCATGTGGTAATACTGCCCGGTTGAAGCGTTCTCAGCACTTGTAGAACTGCCGAAGAAATGCTTCAAGAGCGTGCCAACCATGCCCTTTGTACTTCCGGCCTCCGTAAAGAACGGCATCTCTATCGAGCCGCTCCATTTCTGCCCCATACGCCTAACGCTCGCCGCGCCCTTTATACTTTCTTCACCGCGAAACTCTTCACGCTCCTTATCGTCATACTCGACCTTCGGTATCGAAGGGCTCAAGATCGGTATGAACCCAACCGTACTCGCTTCTTTTGTACCTCTGGCCGCCTCTTCACCAAGGGCCAGGTAGAGCTTGTTTTCAGCCATCGCGCTATCTCCTCATTAACTGCCAAAAAAATATATATTAGACTTCTCTATACCTGACCACGAACTCCATACTCAAAACGCTCAGGCTCCCGTTTCGATCGATATTAATCCCCGCGTGCTCCACGAAGCTCACGAGCTTACTCAAAGCCAGTCCCTCGACATTAAGCGCATCTACTGTTATTGCCGCATGGAGCTTATGGTTCCACTTCTGCTGCTCTCTTACCAGGGACCTCGGATCACGCTCGCTCAAAGTAATGCTCACGCCGAACGAGGCCTCAACGTAGCCCGCCCTTTGCCCATGCGTATATTCAAAGCTCTCCCCCCTGTAGTCGATCTGCCCTAAAGGAATGAGGCTTGCGGGAACAGTGCTTTTATCACCATAGGATTTTAGAGAGAACTTCAGGCCCTCGCCCTCCAGAGCGCTCTTCATATTCTCGGTTATCGCTTTAATCGTATCGAAGTTTCCCATTATCTCCTGCCCGTGTGAACTGAACTCTTAATATGGCTCTCTTCACTACCGGATAGATACCCGTCTGCGGAGGTGTCGTACTTGAAATTAATCGCCTTAAAACTCTCTTCACCCTTCCTCTCGTACTCCTTCCAGATGCGCCACCAGACGGAGTCCTCTTCAACGATAAATCCCTTTAATACCTCGGCCACCGACAAAAATATGTGAACCTCCCTAAGGTCATACGGATCGAGTATCAGGTGCGGCCTCATGCCTTCTCTAACGAGCATTCCCTCCAACTTCTCAAAGGCCCTCTCTATCTCCTTTGTATAGGAGCGTGTAAGCACATACTTATCTATTGAAATGGCATCTGAAAATGCTTTGGTAGTGACCGTGCCGGTAGAACCTATAAAGTCCGTTATTTCTCTCGTCTCGTTCTTGTCTATTGAAAAGGCGAGCCCCCCGGTGAAGTAGTCGTCTTCGTAACGCGTAAGCTCCGCATCAACTATGGTCGTGGTCGATCCGCTCTCGGCCGTGCCGTTAACCCGCCAGCCGTACTCTTTAAGCTGAGGCAGTTCGTTTACTATATCCTCATCGGTTATTACCTTGTGAAGCTTCGAGCGCACCACATCGTAGAAGAGCGTCGTAGAATAGGTCACGGCGCTAACAACATAGGAGATCACGGCTTTGTAGTTCTCATCGGCTGTATCATTATTCCCTGCGGTCAATGAGTATGACAGGAGCCCGTCGCCGGCTATGCTCATATTCTCTGCGCTTATAAGCTCAGTGCTTCCCCCGGGCTTATAGACCGTAAGGGTAGCGCTCGTCGGGACTGTTTTTTGGTTATCTTCCCATATATAGGTCTGGAAGCTTTCGGCCGTATCCACTAAGAATTGCTGTTTCATCGTCTAACCACCTTTATAATCCTGTTAAGTTTTATAATGCCTGACACCACAGAATCCCTTACCGCTTTTGGGATAACGCTGCCCCGCACAAGCTTTGGAACTGATAGATTAGGCTCTATGACCGGGGGCGCTCCTATATCGAGGCCGTGCGTAACGATAAACTTGACTGAGCCAGGACTAAAGCCGATCCCTCTTGCTATGAGGTTCCCGGTCGCCATTACGAAGCCCTTGTTCTTGAGGTCGGGTTCGTAGCGTCGTCAAGCGTAAAGGTCATGGCCGCAGTTGAGCCGTCTAGCTTCTTGCACGTTAAGGTAGTGCCGCTTATAGCAAACTCCGAGAGGGCCGACCAGAGCATGAACTGCATCTGCGCGAATGTCGGAGCCGTACCGTCGGCGGCGTAGGCCTCGGTCATTTGCGTGGTAAGAATATCTGCAACCGAATGGGTCGAAAAACCCGTAGCCGTAAGCCAGTTTCCTTGATTGCCTTGCAGTTCGTTGGTATCTGCCAGAATAGCGGGTATAGTATTCCAAAGTATATTACCTGCTTTCCCTGCCTCGCCATGTCCAGTAGACGTTTCATCCCACACGGCATCGGCTATCGCCGCGGCCGTTGGCGGTGTGGTAGTATTCGCTCCGTCCGTACCCCTCATATCGGTATTGGCCGTTGTAGTGTCCACGAGCTTTACGCCCTCGACCTTATTAGTAGCCGGATCGTATCCCGCATCGGCAAAGTCCTTTAGGTCTGTGGCCGATTGAGCGACGCCGCCCATCTTTTGAAGGTCCGCCTCTATATGGCCCGTTCCGAGAGCCGCGTAGAGCGCGTCGTAAGCGTTGGCCTCCATGACCACGCATTCGAGCCGTACGGCCAGCGCCCCGGCAACGTGAACGAATATGACCAGGGGCCCGTATGTGTTCGTATCCGTAGCGTCGAGTGTGGCATAGTATATGCCGTTTGATATGTGAGTAGCCCCGCCGGAATTCTTATTGGCAACTGTAGTAGCCCCGGCCTTCCAGAGTTTAATATCGGTATTATTTATAGTAAGGGCACCCTCCTCGGTATTTCCATCCGTAGAATCCAGGAATTGCCCCAAAGGTATCTCTTGTGAGGCGCTATTATATTTTAAAGGTATCGCCATTATGCTGCCCCCTGCTGTCTAAGGTGATTCATAACCACCGGGATTGAAATACCGCCCGCCGCTATCGTTGCGAACATTGCGGGGTTCAGGCCTACGTCATAAATTTGATATGGATTTTTTACAAGGCTTTCAATTTCATTAACCGATAATTTTCTATCCCATACGAGAACGCGGGATATATCACAGGCAATATTTTCTCCAAAGGAAAAATCGTCTGAGGTATATTTAATAGTGCCGCCAAGTGTCGCTGAACTCAAACGCTCAGAATAGAAGTATAAATTGTCACCATAAATCCTGAAATTAATCTTTTCTCCTGACTTCCACCGGAGGACAAGATTGACCCAGGTATCCGCAGGCACAGTATAGGTGAACTGTGTAGCTACGTTGTCGCCAATAGTAGTTGATAGCCCGGCCTTTAGCGCTCTGTCGGTAGTGGCATTTTGAAAAATATGGTAACTAATATATTCAGGCGCTCCAGTGTGTCTTTTAACCGCAATTGAAGGATAAGAAGCGGTTCCGGTGTCAGCAGGGAACCTGGCCCTGAGAAACATAGTGACTTCATCAGAGGGAGTATGAAAATTAGGATGGTCAGGAGCGTCTACCCTCATAGCAGTCCCATCAAAATTTAAAGCATAGCCCTCATTTGTCGAAATCCAAACGGGGCTACCACTAAACATCCCGACATTACCGTCAATAGCACCGTCACCGACTCTGTCACCGTGTCCTTCATTCAAGAGAAAGACGCTCGCAAGGCCACGTGAGAGTGGATGTCCTCTTTGAAGTAGATTTCCTTTAACGGGTTTCTGCATTATGCGCTCGTATAGCTTGTTCTTCTCATTTGAACATCTATATCAAAGGTATCCGTAGCACCGCCGCTCTGCAAACTGAAACGATAGTGACCGGGGCCGTGTGAAGGACCTATTGCATAGCTGAATATATCTTCAGTTCCATCGCTCGTAACGGTAATCTCGTCTATAGCGATCTCGTCGTTGTCCCACGTAGAGTCATTACGCCGAAAGAGTTTTAGAACGAGGTCGTCAGTTGCGCCGGACGCATCGAACTTAAAATCTATCGTTGCAAAGATGTTACTCGTAAGGTCAATATCAGAAGTATATCCATCGGCAGCATCGACCGGGGCGCTATTGTCGAGGTCTGCGTCCGAACCGCTATAAAGATTTGTCCTGTATAGCTCAGTATCTGCACCCGCGTAGTTATAAGTTATCGTAGCCATAAATTACCTCAAGAGTTTAAGAAGGTTTCGAAGTCGGTCAGATCAACCAATGCCTCAAGCTCTGCTTCTTTTGTTTCTTTATCCCTCTCTGCCAGTATCTTCTCCTTCAAACTGTTAATGATTTTATTCTTTACCCCCGCAATGGTCCTTGCAAAGGCGTCGGAGGTATAAACCTTACCAATCGTCGGAACTCCGTCCACGCCTTCCTGTATCGTGAGGGATATTCTATCCTTGTTGCTTCTCAGATTAACGCTTACTAAATGCCATGTTATTGCCATCCTAGACCCCCTCTTTAGCTTTACGCTTCTTATCCGTTTCTTCGGCGATCTTTACAGCCTTTTCTTCCAAGGCCCTTGTCTCTTTGCCCGTAGGCAAGCGCCCGGTCGTCTCCAAACGGTGCTTATACAGTCTAGCCCTAAGGCGCTCTACCACTTTTCTACTCATTACGGGTTTTCCCTTCAGATTGCTTTCTGGCGACAGTCTCCTTCGATGCCTTCTTCACAACCCTTCTCCTGGCGACAGGGGCCTTCTTCTCTATTACCTTCCAGCCCTTTTTTAAAAACTCTTCCTTTTCAACTTCGCTTTTCGCATAAACCGTTCTCTTTGTCTTTGCGTCATTCATCACCAAGCCGGTATCGAACCATGTTCCCATCACTTGCTCCCTTCAAATCCTTCCTTAAAAGACGCCAGAATTTCTCTATCCACCTTTTCCTTTGGAACCAGAGGGCCAAGCGCCGGCCCTTCAGGAAGATCGAGAAATGCCCTGAGCTGCGGTCCAATATAATCCAGAGGAATATTTTTGGCCTTTTCAAGAAACTCTCCCTCAGGGATATCAACACCCTTCCCCTTAAGTCCCGGATGCGCTCTTAGTACTACCTCCATCTTCCTTAGCATCTCGTTTGACACCGGCCTGAGCGGTATCCATCCATCGCGCCAGTAATGGAGGGCGGCCTCTTTTAGTTCCCTGACCTTTACGGTACGTATATGCTTAATACCACCTTCAAACTCATTGAACTTCCGGTTCCACATCCAGAAATCTTCGAGGAGTTCACCCTGCCAGCCAATACCCGCAAGCTCTGTAGCCGCCAGAGGTATATACCCTTTTTCAAGCATCGATTCAGAGAGATCGGTCATAATGCCTCCTAAAAACTCAAGCGGGGAGGTAAATAAAATTTACCTCCCCGCCTTCGTTTATCTTAGTGCCACCACTAGCTTATTCGTGGTCGGTGATTATTGCCACTCCGCCGTTGGCAGCGGTATTGACGCACTCGTCGCCATATATGGCGGTTACGACAATCTCCGTAGCCCTGAGCGATGCGTCCCTTTGAAACTCGGTCCTTGCCGCGGTCTTTAAAACGTAGGCGAGTCCCGACTGGGCCCCAACAGGCATCATCACGCCCTGCCTATCGGCATCGGTGTTAACAGAAGCGCAGTTGGTTGACTTATAGACGTCTACGCCGTAGAGCGAAGCGAATGCGCCGAGGTCCGCGGCCGGGGCAGACGGGCCTCCCCATACGGCGCCTGTCGAGGTAGCAAGGTTCGTCCTCAGGTCGTGGACCTGTATCGGATGCAAGACCGCCGCAAACGGGCCTATCGCGTTCCCGGACTCAAGCGTATAGATCGCCTCTAAGAAATCGGTCTCGGTCATATTCACTCCGGTGGAGCCGACAGTATTTGTAAAATCGGCTACCTCGGCCATGATGTCCGTGTCGATCTTGTTGGCGAGCGCCTTGCCAAGTTCCATTGCGTAGGGCTCAAGGCCGCCCATGGCGCTACCCTCAAGGAGCATATCGGTAACGGTGATCATGATACCTGCCTCGTCCGCCGCAACACTCGTTGATGTGGTATTAACAGCCGAGTTGCTCGCGTCGGTACCTTCGGTAAGATCAGTAGCGCTCAAGAGCGGCCACTTTGGGAACTCCACCGTCAATGTGGAGGCGTCGGATATATCGGCCATCCTTACGAGCGCCGGCAGAACCGCCTCTGAGTAGGCCGCGTCTATGATCAGCCTCGATACGATCTCCGCGGCCACAAGTTCGCCGGCGCTGCCGGCCTGTGTGGTTACTTCATTTGCCATTTCTTTTCTCCTTATCTATCTTATTGTCTTATGAATTAAACTTTCTCTTCCTGGCCTCCTTGAAGGGATTCTGAACATCCTTGAAGCCGAAGACCTGGCCCTGTGAGCCGTGGATATTTATCCCCTCTTTAAGAAGCCGATCCAAATCCTCTCTTGGCATGTTTCGCCAGGCACTGGGGTCCGAGAGGTCATAATGTCCGCTCGAAGCGCCGAACTTTGCGCTCTGCGAGCCCGCGCCTGCATGGCCTGAGCTCCTCAGGTGATGGGACCGCTCGCCGAGCCAGTTGGCGACATACTCTTCGATGCCGACATTTTGCCCTGTGGCATCATCACGCACGCCGAGCCCGCCCTTTTCATCAAAGCTAAGGCGCGGGGCTATAAGCTCCGCGACCTCTGCGACGTCAACGACGTTATGCCTGCTTATCGCGCCGACTATCATAGAGTTCTTCTTATACTCTTTGAATTTGTCGATCTCGCCCTCGAGCCTCTTTACCTCATCGCTCCTTACACCCGCTCCGGTCGCCTTTGAATATGCTCTTTTGTAGGCTGAGTCTATCAACTCCTGAACCCTTGCCTGCTGATCGGGCGTAAAAGCCACCCTCTCATCCGTCCTCTCCGGGCCGTCACCCGTAGTTTCTGCTTTAACTCCGTCAAGATCGTTCATAACCTCTCCTTCTCTTCCCCCATAAAAAAACCGCCAGTCCGGGGTTGGAATGACGGCATATATTAAAACCCACTAAAAAAGGAAGCGCATAATCACGCCTCCCTGATAAAGTGTCTACTCCACTTCCCTATCCTCGCGCCTCTATCTCCTCGTCTATCTTCGCCCTTACTTCATCGTCGAGCTTTGGTAGAGCGCTACCGACGACCTTCTTTTCAAGCTCGCTCTTAAATGTCGGCGACGAAACTTCTATGGAGACCGCCTTGATGGCGCGCTCCAGGTCTCTATCCAGATCCCTGACAGAGAAATCGTCGGGATAATCAATTTTGCCGTCAAAGCTCTTACCCTGCCACCGGGCCCAGAGCTCAAGTATTCTCGTCTCGGCCTCCTCTAGATTATCGCCCTTCTCGCTAAGCACGGCGTGGAGTTGCTGATACTCAAGTTCTATGGCCACCCCACTCCTGGCCTGGGCAAAATCCTCCGTAGCCTTGACACCGCCCATCTTGGCGATCCTGTGTATCTCGCCTATATCCTGCTTTACCCATTCCCTGATCTCGGTCAAAGATGAATGCGGGGCCTCGAGCCAGTAGGGCTTGCTGTTCGGCTCGCTCGGGTCGAACTGCAAGATATTTCGCGGGCCGATCTGGCGCTCTTCGTCACGCATGCCCTTTTCATAGGGAAGCGCAAGCATCGGGAAGGCGGTATTCTCTATAATCTCTTTCGCGTCGCTGCAGAGATAGTAGATATTCTTATTGATGTCGGCGATATCCTGAATATCGGAGATGCCTAGCATATTCCTGCCGGAGCGTTTATTATAAATCGTCACCATCGGGATAACACCGAGAGCGTGCTCTCCGCTATCGATAAGCTTCACATCACCTGACTCAATATCGACTCCCCAAAGCTTCCAGCCCTCTCTGCTCCAGACCCTGAAGGTATCTTCATCCTCTTTTATCTTTATCTCTTCAAGGACCGGCTTACCGCACGCGTCCCTCTTTTGAGACCAGTCAAGTAGATTCTCAGGCGTCACCAGCGTTAGATACGGCCTTATATCGAAGCTCTCGGCCTCTGCAACGGTTGAGGCGTAGAGCTTCGGCCTATCGACAATTACACTTACCCTGCCGTAAATGCTCGCTAACCGCGCGGCCTCGCGCATGAACTGCTTGAAACTACTTCCCTCAAGATCGGCGTCACCCAGGAAGGCCGTAAACAGCGGGTCTTTGGCCAGCGTGCCGAAATCCCTCTTCGCCCTTTGCCTGAAGAGATGTGAGACGAATATATCGACTATCGGCGCGCAGTAGTTGTAGTAGTAGCTTATCTCTCTGCGCCGGTTATAATTTGTAGCGCTCTCAAACGGATGCTGCAAAAGATAGTTACCGTCTTTATATTCCTTACCTCCAAAATACGAACTAATAAAAAAACGCCACTCCTTTAGAAAAGCGGCGTAATCCGGATGAGTGCTTTCCAAATCTTTTCTTGTCATCTAAATCCCCTCTTTGACTTTTCTGATTTAATAGGACTACTTATAATATCTCTTGAGCGGATCCTCCCTGAAGGCCTTGAGCCCAAACTCACGCTCAATGTAATAGCCGAGAGCGTCGCTCGCGTGCGTCCTCATGGGGTCATTCTTGTTTATCTCGCCAGCGCCTTCTCGCCACGTTACGCCCTCGAAGTCGCGCTTCAGGTGTATGCATCTTGGGCTATGGGTTAGTCTGACCTCTCCCCTGGTATTTTCCAGTAGCGAGTTTACGGCGTTCACCCTGTCTTTCACCGCCGGGTTCGCCCTCTTAATACGCTGGTCTTTAAACCCGAGATCATAGAGAAGAGCATAGTCCGAGCTGCCGGTCGTACTCCTCGCAGAGCCTGCGGCGTCCCCGTAAACGACAAAGCCCGCCCTGTGCGTACCATAGCGCGAGAGGAATTCACGACCCATCTCGATCGTATTTGTGTTCCTGAGAACTATCTCATCGAATACGCGGACACCTCTTCCACTTCTTTGCACAAGCTCCCACACGCAGGGGTCCACGTTAAAGTCGCAGCAGATGATTATCGGAAGGCTCGGGTCGCGTTCGATCTCTGCGTCCTCGTGACGCTCTCTCTCGTAGGCGTAATATACTCTACCCGTAGCGCTCTCGAAGCTCGCTTCATACTCCTGCCGGAAGGTCCTCGCATCGAGCTCACGCTTTGCGGCCTCTATCTCTTCTGCTTCTATGATATCGGCCGACGGCCATGAGTAATAACCCCAATCTTTACTCTCTTCGCTCCTGGCGTAATCGGCCAGTTCCTTAAAATGATTTAGCCCTTCGGGCACTCCTATGAACCAACACCAGCCGAGCCGGTCTGAGAGGGCCGGCCTGATATTTTCCGTCCATACCGTCGGCTTCATATTGGCGAATTCATCGAGCACGCCGCCGTCCCAGGGCGTTCCTTCTATCCTCTGCGGCCTGTCAAGCCCGGCTACCCATAGCTCACCTCCACTGTTAATGGCTATGCAGAGGTCGGTCTCATATATTCGCTTGACCTCATTTTCAGGCACAAGCGCTTTAAGGTCTTTCCAGAATATCCTCTTCGCCTGGTCCCTTGTGGGCGCGGCCGCAAAGTAACGCGTATTTGACCACTGTTTCTTCTTAAAAAGAGAACCAACGAGTTTTCTCTTGGCAAGCTCCGTCTTCCCCGATCTTCTTCCTGCGGGTACGACAGCGAACCTCTTATTCTCCGTCAATAGCCTTGCCTGCTCCTTGTGAAAACGTAAGCTGTACCATCGCTTCGGCAATTTCATCTGTTTCATAATCCTCTATATTCTGAGCTTCCTCCTCCAGACCCCACATAAGCCTCTCCGTCCTTGTGATTACCCAGAGTATATCCGCGTAACCCTTTAAAAGCTTAAGCCCGTCCAGATTTTGAGCCTCGCCTTCTTTTTCAAGCCGCTCTCTTAAAGACCCCCAGAGCCTTCGGTGAGAGATCGCCACACTCGCCTTGTTGGTCTCTATTTCCAGACGATCGTCCTCTTTCACCCCGCACATCTCCTTATCTTTACAATCAAAGATCAAAGCCATATATAAGAACCTGTTCCTGGAGGAATTCGCCTTTGCTAAAGCCCCTCAAGTCCTTCATGGTCCATGCAGAGCCTGATAATGTAGAGGCTCTTATAATAATCACCGCACTGCTTGCAGGGCTCGGGGCCCCTCAGTAAAATTTTCTCCGTTCTCTTTATAGAACTTACGGGTTTTATTTTCGCCCTGTCAGAACTTCCAAAACGCACTGAAGAAAAATCTATTTCCATGGCCTCGCCTCCGCTCTGTTTTTTTATGTGTTTATACCCTATGGTGTTTTTTTTCTACCCCTAAATCCGTATTATCTTGAATTTATTATAAAATCGTTCGATATTTATTCTACCCCCATGCCTTATTTCCCCGGATTCAGCCTCTTCACCTGGAGAGCAAATTACGGCCATTTAAGGGCTAAAATTTTTCCTCACGGAGGGTCTCTGGTCAACCAAAAATATCCGTTCGTTGTGGAGTGTTTATGGTCCTTAAATATCTCCAACTGTTCCTCAACCACCCCATTGAATCCTAGCGTCTTGAGGATGTCGAGTATGTCGCCCATTGTCTGATATTGCCTGATCGTCTTATACTCGGTCCACGATAGCTTGGCGTTTTGCTCCTCAAGGGTTGCAACAGGGCTCCTCCTGCGTTTTCTGTGTCCTTGAAGCCGCGACTTTTTTTTCCGCCCTGTAGAGTATTTCATATGTCCTCCCTAATGAAATTTTATGGCTCCTTGCGATTGACTTCATATGGGTGTTCCAATAGTGATACTCGATAAAAACCGCGCGCTCTCGACATCCAAGACAATCAAGAGGCTCGAGAATAGACCTTATATCAACACCTTCGCTCTTAAGGGACGAATAAAAGCGATCCGCCTCATCTAAAAAGTCGTTGGTCGTTGTCAAATTCGCCCCCATGAAAGATAGAAATGTGCTTAAAACGCACTTATTAAGACAAGAGACTAGATAAATCAATTGTTTATATGTGCGCAACTTGTCAGGACATAGAAACAATCAAAGTAGATATGAACACATTCTCTTTTCCGGATACTCCCCGATCATCAGGAATAGATGATCCTCGAATTCCTCTTATCTAGGCAATAGCAGTAGATTGAGCTGAACTATCACGGTTATTTCATTGATGTGCACGAAGATAAGATCAATCTTCCCCTTACAAGCCCCTTAAAGAGCCTTAACCCATAAATGTAACTAAAGTTTCTATAACATCGCTAATCTCATCTTTCTTTACAATATTATACTAAATATTAATGTGTTTGTCAAGCACTTTTATCTCTAGATACTACTATCGTTTTGACAAGAGGGCCTATCGCCTTGAAATCGTTCATAAAATTTATTCTTGGTTTTCTTCTCTAGACCTATGCTATAGACTCATACCTAACATCCAGACTATTTCATCTTTCTTGCAAAACGGTCGTCTGGACAAACCCGCTCTCTTGTGGTAACCAAAAGTAGTGGGGCTTCTAAAAAAGAGCACCAAAATAACTATACAGGCAGGATCTAAATGACAAAATCTATTGTAAGTTTCTTAGGCGCCGGTCCCGGAGACCCGGAGCTGATTACCATAAAGGCCCGCCGCCTCCTTGATGAGGCTGACCTGGTCATTTACGCCGGCAGCCTTGTAAATCCAAAACTCCTATCTTCATGCAAAGCCGGGGCTAAACTCGTTGACAGCGCAGGCATGGACCTTGAGGCAATAACGGAACTGATGGTAAAGAGCGCCAAGGCCGGGGAAAATGTGGTCCGCCTCCAGACCGGCGACCCGAGCTTTTACAGCGCCCTCCCCGAGCAAAGCGCGGTGCTGGATGACGAAAAGATCCCCTACGAAGTAGTCCCCGGCGTCAGCTCGGCCTTTGCATCCGCCGCAACGCTAAAAAAGGGGCTTACCATGCCAGGCGTTACACAGACAATTATACTAACAAGGCTCTCGGGCAGGACACCCGTACCCGAGGCCGAAGGGTTAAGCTCTCTCGCAGTCCACGGCGCTACGCTTTGTATATTTCTAAGCATCTCCATGATTGACGAGGTGGTAAGAGAGCTTGCGGGGCCATATCCGGCAAATACCCCGGCGGCAGTCGTCTACAGGGCATCATGGCCGGATGAATTGATCATCCGCTCGACATTGGAGCAGATCGCAGAAGAAGTTAAGAGAGCTGGGATAAGCAAACATGCCATGATCATCGTTGGCCCCACACTTGGAGATAACGATATCAATGCGGCAAAATCAAAGCTCTATGACAGCGGGTTCTCCCACGGCTTTAGAACCGCCAAGCACGCCAAGTGAAGGGAAAGGCCTTCTCCATATGGGCCCCGCCACTTATATACGTATCGATAATCTTCGTCTTATCCATAAAGCGCATGCCCAATACTATTCCGGACAACATGGATAAGCTTATCCACATAGCCGTCTACTCTCTGGTAGGCCTACTCTTTACCAGAACCCTGGTAAGCGGCATGCACATAGATAAGAAGAGGACTGCTATAGCCATAGCCCTTTTCTCGTCGATCCTGCTTGGAGCACTAATTGAGGTAGCGCAGTACTTTATCCCATATCGTGATGCGAGCTTTCTCGATATGGTCGCCAACGGGGCAGGGGCGTTCATCGGAGTATTTCTCTATATCGTCATAACGAAACCATACAGAGGACAAGGCCATGCATCTTCATGACATAACCATGAAAGAGTTCAAGAGCGGACTTAAAAAGACCCGGACCTTAATAGTCCCCTACGGCACCATAGAGGCCCACGGCACACACCTGCCGCTCTCGACCGATACGATCGCAATAGTCAAGGTATGTGAAGAGGTGGCAAAGAGGCTCCCCGTCTTTGTCGCCCCGCCGCTACACTACGGGGTATGCACATCATCGGGCCAACACCCCGGCTCGCTCTCTATAACTCCTGAGACCCTAAGGCGCCTTACCATAGACATCGTACGCGACGGAGCAAAAAAGGGGCTCAAAAACTTTATCCTGATATCCGGCCACGGCGGCGGCATACATACATTCGCAATGAAGGAAGCGGGCGAGATACTAAAGGCCGAAATATCGGGAATTCAACTCGCCGCCCTTACGATCTACGAGATTATAGGCAAGGAGGCCGCTGAGATCGCCGAGTGCGAAGGGGACTCGCACGCGGGAGAGCTTGAGACCTCCCTTTTGCTCTATCTAAACCCTGAGCTTGTTAAAGGCAGGAGCAAGAAAGAGAGGCCGAAGTTTAAAAGGCCTTTTATAGCCACGGACAAGTTAAAATACTGGCCAGGAGCCGTAAACGGAGACCCGGAACTCGCAACAGTCGATAAGGGCGAGCGCTTCTTTAAAGTGATGGTAGAAAAGACCGCCGAGCTGGTCAAAGAGATAGAGAGACTATAGAGGGGGCATGGAATCAAGAAATTTAATATTTTGCAGGGTCTCCTTGTTCTGTGGATCGAGCTCTAACGCCTCATAAAGCTCCTTCCTTGTCCTCTTCATCTTACCAACCCTTGCAAAAGAAACTCCGAGAGCATTCTTGATTGCCACCTTTTGATTAGTCGTTGAGGCAAGACTCAAAGCCATCTCAAGCTGCTCTATGGCCTTACTCCATCTGCCCCAATCCATATATATCATCCCTATACTCTGGTAGGCTACGCTATTTGACGGGTCTATTCTCAAAACCTCTTTAAACTCAATAAGCGCCTCATCACCTCTGGCAATAGAATAATATAAGTTCGCAAGCCTTAGATGCGAGACCTTGAAATCCGGCTCAAGCCTTACGGACTCCCTGAGTTCAAAAAGAGCGCTCTGAATATCGCCACTCTCCCTATAGACATCAGAATAATGAAAATGAGCAAGGTAGTTCTGAGGAAACCTCTCAATGGAACTCGCCCAGATAGTTAGATCATTCTTCCACTCAAAACTCCTGGCAACAGTTCTTACGCCCCCAAGCAGAAAGAGAGTCAGCAAGGCTATAGCTACCGCATAAGCTCTTCTTCGCCTCCCTCTCAGGACAAAGCGCATGAGGATTGAACAGACTAGGATTGAAAAACCAACACTTGGCAGATAGAGATAGCGCTCTGAATAGAATGCAAGCGGGTTGTTTCTATCGTGGAAGAAGAGCAGGTATAGAGTCGGAATCAGCGGTATGATTATCAACGATATCAGAAAAGGCGCGGCCACAATGTGACGTGAAAGCCTGTAGAGCACAAACACGGCTATGCCTATGATAATGAGAGAGTATATGATCATAGGTTCAGTGAGGCTTTCGGCAGGAATAAAGAAGTGATAGTGCGTGAGCTTTAGGGGGAAAAATAATAACTTTAAGTACTCAACGGCAATAGGGAGGATATTTGCCGCAAGCACCAACAGATCTTCAGAGTAGAGGCTATGAACAACAACCTGCCCGATGGCATGAAACCTCATTAGAAGATAAAAAGCTGCCACCACAAAGTATGCGGGATATGCCTTAAACCTAAGACGCCTTAGCTCACGCTTTCCATCGATTCGCAGATAGTCGTATATTATTATAAAGAGCGGCAGCACGATCGCCGCCTCTTTTGAGAAAACGGCAACCAGGAAGGAGACGAGAGATAGGATATAGAAGGGGCTCACAAGAGAGAATCGGCGCGCTTGTTCGTTAAGCCCGCCGTGGTCCACTGTGCCGGAGCGCGGCTCTACCAACGTATAGAGGTAGAAGCTTAAAAGGAAAAAGAGCGTGTAGCTAAGCTCTGTACCTCCGGCGACCCAGCTTACCACTTCACTATTTACAGGATGGATGGCAAAGAGAAGGGCACTCGCCAGAGGAAAGATTATGGCGTTGATACGGGCGCCATCCGCTGATAAGCCAGGGTCTCCCGTCACAAGTGCGCTACTTCCTGTCGCTGCCTTCATACTCATCAGTTCGCCGGCTATCAAAAATACCAGGATACCGTTTAACGAGTGAAGTATTATATTTACAAGATGCCAGCCCCATGGCTCAAAACCAAACAAGGCATACTCGACAAGATAGGGAAGAAACATTACCGGCCTGTAATAATCGGTCGTAGCAAAACTCTCTTTAAAGGCCCACACCGTGCTGGTAAGAATCTCCGGAATATGGCTAAAATCGGTAATCCACGGATTAGCAAGTACCTGATATTTATCATCGAGAACAAAACCGTTAAGGAGTGTGCCCAGGTATATAACAGTAGAGACTACGATTATAATTAGAATCGCGTATCTTTTATTTAAGGATTTCAGCATGCCCGCCTGGTTTTAAAGTTGGAAATTTACCAATATAATACTATAATCAATCTCTGATTATAGTTCAAAGGATATAATGACTATGAAGAAGATCAATACTCAACAGCTCGCCACGCAACCTGTTGCTGAAAAAACAGCGTTATCAATATTTTCATTTACTTCCCGTGGTTATGCGCTCTCCAATAAACTCTCCTCATTCTTCGATGACATCGAGGAGATCGGCCCGGCCGAAATAAAAGGCGGGAGACTAAAAGAAAAAGTAAAAACTCTCTTTGCTTTAAAAAGGCGTAAGGGTGCTCAAGGCAGGGATAAGAAAAGAGCCATCATCTTCATCGGTGCAACAGGCATCGCCGTCAGATCGATCGCCCCTTTTATCCGCGACAAGACGACCGACCCGGCGGTCCTTGTAATAGACGAACGCGCGCATTTTGTCATAAGCCTGGTTTCAGGACATTTAGGGGGAGCCAACTCGCTCGCCTCGCTTATTGCCAAAAAACTTAGTGCGACAGAGGTAATAACAACGGCAACGGATCTCGCGGGACTGCCGTGCGTCGAGGATATCGCCCTAGGGTTCTCCCTCGAGATCGAGAATAAATCCATGATAAAAAAGATCAACGCCGCAATACTACGCGGCGAGCTGGTCTCTGTGATAGAGACTAACCCCGCCAGACGACGCGAGATGTTAGCTGATAAGAAACTCAGGAAAGCATTTATCTTTAAATCAAGGATCACCAAGCGCCCAACCGGCCCTCTGGTAGTAATCTCATTTGAGGAGCTTGCCAAATCAGATAAGCCTTACAAAAACCACAAAGAGGTCTTATATTTAAGACCGAAAGAATTCGTAGTAGGCATCGGCTGTAGAAGGGGTGTTACCATAAAAGAGATCAAAGAGGCCTACGACTCCGTACTGACTGAGAATAATATCTCGCCACTGTGTGTTCTTAGTCTTTCAAGTATTGACATTAAGAGCAATGAACGCGGGCTAACAGGCTTTGCGAAAAAAGAAGGTCTTGAGATCGACTTCATAAGTGCGAATAGAATTTGTAAGGTAAAGCCGCCGTCTGGTCCATCGAAGAAGGTAATAAAACTAATAGGGGTACCCGGCGTTGCCGAACCGTCGGCAATGATCAGCGCGGGGACAAAAAAAATATGGATAAAAAAACAAAAGTTCGCTCAAGTAACGATAGCCGTGGCAAGGGCGCCCTATACGTCATAGGCATAGGCCCCGGCTCCCTGGAACACCTTACCCCAAGAGCTAAAGAAGCTCTCCAGGGTGTTGACGTTGTGGTCGGCTACGCCAAATATCTCGACCTGATAGAAGCTCTAACAAAGGGTAAGGAGATATTTCAAACCCCCATGAAGGGGGAGGTTGAGAGGTGCACAAAGGCGATCGAGCTCGCCAATGGGGGTCAAAGAGTCGCCGTAATATCGAGCGGAGACGCGGGTATCTACGCCATGGCCGGTCTCGTCCTTGAACTTATAGATAAAGATACGTCCCCTAGAAATTTCGATGTCGAGATAGTCCCGGGCATGCCGGCGTTCGTAAGCGCGGCCTCTATTCTCGGCGCGCCCCTTATGCACGACTTCGCCTCTGTTTCGCTCTCAGACCTCTTGACCCCCTGGGAGCTGATACTGAAGAGGCTTGAGATGGCGGCCAAAGGCGATTTCGTAATAGCCCTCTATAACCCCCGGAGCAAAGGGCGCACTACTCAGCTTCCAAAGGCCGTTGAAATCTTAAGAAAATTTAAAGAGGACAAGACCCCGGTCGGCATCGTCAGGAACGCCGCGAGAGAGGACGAGACCGTAACGCTCACCACCCTCGGCGAGCTTGCCCCGCTATGCGAAACCATAGATATGTTGACTATTATTATAATCGGCAACAGTGCTACCTTCGTAACAAAAGCAAACGAGATGGTCACGCCGAGGGGTTATCGAGGGGTCTGAGGCTCTATAATTTTCTTAACGAAAGAACTTCCTACGGAAGACATATCGTACTTCTCATAGATATCCTCATACACGACAACCACAACGTTATCGACATAGCCGCAGCCCAGCATCGGATCTACACGATATTTGGAACCATGAAAATTTCCCGGACCCCAGATAAGCTTCTTCGGAGAATCTATTATCTCAAAGTGGAGGTGAAAGCCACCCCGATTTTCTTTCTTAATTGTTCTTCCTTTTTCAGTTTTGGTTATGTAAGAATTTGTCGTACCGCTGTGACCTGTCTTACCGATGACATCCCCCTTGTCAACCAACTCTTTATGGTAACTGACATTAATACTATCCGGATGCGCGTAGAGAGAATATATATGACGGCTATTCCTGTCGGCCTTCGGCACGTGGTCGATGACAATCACATTCCCATAATTTCCCTTCTTTGCCGTGCCTTCAACCTTACCAAAATAGACCACCTCTCCACTTTCACTGGCCTTAACTTTCGTTCCCCAGTTTGCCCTAATATCGACCCCTTTGTGAAGGCCGTTCTTCCCCCTGTCAAGCTTGTATTCACCGTTCTTGGATACCGGTATTTTATAGTCAACCGCGCGCTCAAGAAATAACTTTTTTAAAACCTTCATACCTTTTACCCTTCCTTTTAATCATCCGTAAGCTCTATTACAAAGAGATCGCCCGTCCAAAAGTAATCGTTATTTTTGGTCTTTTCTTTCGATCTATTTGACCTTCTAAAGGCCAGCCAGCGGCCGTCAGGAGATATACCTATCAAGGAAACACTGTCGTCTTTAAACTCGGGTAATATCACACACCTTGCGTTTGACTGTCCCGGTGTCGCGCGCCATATACAATCGTATCGCACCCTGTCCTGAAAGATAATATCTCCATTGGACAGGAAATCGAAAGAAGGCAAAACGTCGTCGAATTCCTTGAGTATCCTTTTACATTTGAGTTCCTTATTTTCTATATCGCATTGATAGAGGTGATTGTTATGTGGTTCCCATATATTACCGTCTATCGCAAGATAGTATATCCGGCTATCTCTACCCACCTTAAATTTATCGCTGCCGCTCTCCAGATCAAAGCACTTGGCCCATCCGTTCTCGCCGAACTTTTCAACGCATATCTTGTCATCGCTTAATTGTCCATTGGTTACTACTCCCGATAAATCAGGGAACCATCTTGCGTGGGCAGAAGTCCAATTCTCAGTAAACCAGACACCCTCCCACTCGGGTGCGCCCCTTTTGAAGATCCCCTTGTATTTTCTGCCGAGCAGGACCTTTGTACCGTCGGGAGAGAGCGCTTCGTAGAGGGTGCTGCGCCGCGCGGTCGCTAGATTAGTCCTCTTCCCGCTTCGAGGCTCGTATATGTAGATATCCTCTGTATTATCACGCCACCCAAAGACCCTAGGAGTTAACTCGTTTGCCTCATCGATCTCTTCATTATCACGGCGGCTCTTGTCATAATAAAACAAGAGCTTTTGAGAGTCGGGAGTACAGTTTAAGGGGAGATCGTCATAATCGATTTTTATCTTTATCCTCTCCCTGGTATGGATATCCACCCACTCAACCCCCGCGTTGACACGCTTGTATATCAAAGCGTTATTCCCGCACCACCTGGTATAATAGACATCGTCACCCCCGCCTAAATCTTTTGCGACGAGAATCTCTTTACCGAGAGTAGAGCTGTCCCTTTGCCCGGCCTTTACTTCCGCGTAGCAGGGGAAACTAGAAAGAAGAACCAGACAAAAAAAGATTGCAAAAATGAACTTTATTTTAACGAGTTCGATCATGACGAGGACCCCGAAAATAAAAAGGCCTATACCTATAGGTGTTTTTATTCTACCCCTAAATCCGTATCTGCCTGAAATAATTGAAACAAACGCGCATACTTATTCTACCCCCAGGCGTTATGCAGAAAAACCGCACAAAGAATGAATTGAATATAATTGTGCACAATTATAGCCCTCTCTTTTGCAATCCACAAGGGCTATTAGATGCTATAACACCTTAAAAAATAAAGATGTAACTCTAATCTCCCTCTAATTATGGATACGTATAATAGTAGGTAAAGATACCGGATAATTCACCTGGAACTTACGGTCTTTTTATTTAAAGAAAGGAGAAATAAAATGGAAAACTTGAGGGATTTAGTATCATTCTTCGCTGTTAACGGGATAGTCGCCTTTACAATTATCACCGCTTTTTATCTGCTCATCAGACTTAGCTCTTAGGCCCTTTCTACACTCTATCTATCCGGATAGGCGCCCTCTATAGGCGCTTATCCGTGCCATAGAGCCGGGTCCTTAACCCCGGTCTTTCAAGAGGCCCTCAAGGTGCGGCTTAAGTTTATCGAGAGCCTTGCCCCTGTGGCTGACCCTGTTCTTCTCCGCCCTGGTAAGCTCGGCCGCGGTCCTCTTTAGCTCGGGTATAAAAAAGACAGGGTCGTAGCCAAAGCCGCTCTCGCCCCTGCGCTCTGTTATGATAAGGCCCTCGAGCCTGCCAGAAAAAATAAACTCATCCGCTCCCTGCCCTTCACTATCCACGCCGGGCACTACCAGCGCCAGGGCGCAGACAAATCTGGCGCGCCTCAAGTCTTCGGCCATCTCGCCTGTCTCCTTAATTAGCTTCTCTATATTATCCTCGTCCGTGGCATCTTCTCCCGCATAACGCGCAGAATGAATACCGGGCGCTCCATTAAGCCCCCGGACCTCGAGGCCGGAATCGTCTGCAAGGGCCATATGGCCGGAGAAATTTGCCACATGGCGCGCCTTTATAAGGGCGTTCTCTTCAAATGTAGCGCCGTCTTCTTTCGGCATTTTAAGGCCCGGGAAATCAACGAGGGTAAGCAACGATACCTGAAGCCCCTTTAAGGCCTCTCTTATCTCCCTTATCTTTCCGGTATTTTCGGTGGCTAAAACTACTACTTTCATAGCTCTCCAATTGCAGATAGCGTCATAATAAATAGATTTTATATCGAGAGCTAAGGTAAGTGTGGCGCAGGAGGAAAGGCGCTTTGAATGAAGAGTGAGAGGAGATAGAAGGGGGCTCGCTTAACGGCCTCAAGTTCCAAGCGCGCTCTTCTGGATGCTGGTAAGCTCGTCTATGCCCTTGGAGGCGAAATTTAACAGTCCGTCGAGTTCTTCTCTTGAAAAAGCCAATGCCTCGGCCGTGCCCTGTACCTCGATAAACCGACCACTGCCCGTCATCACCACATTCATATCCACGTCGGCCCTGGAGTCCTCTTCATAACAGAGATCGAGGAGCGCGCTGCCGTCCACCATGCCGACGCTTACGGCGGCAAGCGAATCATTTATCGGGCTCGAGGTCAAAGCCCCGGACTCCATGAGTGAATTTATAGTATCGGTAAGGGCGACAAAAGCGCCGGTTATCGCCGCGGTCCTCGTACCCCCGTCGGCCTGTATCACGTCGCAGTCAACCACTATCGTCCTCGTCCCGAACGCGCTAAGGTCGACCACCGCCCTGAGGCTCCTGCCTATGAGCCTTTGAATCTCGTGGGTCCTGCCGCCCAGGCGTCCCTTGACGCTCTCGCGTTGCATCCTCTCAGACGTTGAGGCCGGGAGCATCGAGTACTCCGCCGTGAGCCAGCCCTTGCCACTACCCAGCAGAAAAGAGGGCACCCTATCCTCGCTCGTGGCCGTACATATTACCTTGGTATCGCCGACCTCTATCAGGACCGACCCTTCGGCAAACTTAAGGAAGTTCCTTGTTATCTTTATTGGCCTGAGTTCTCCCGGCTCGCGTCCGTCGGTCCTTTTCATTATCTTCTCTGTTCTACCTTCCCATCTTCAGATAGATAGGAACCCGCAAGTCTGCCCATAGAGCCTTCGAACTTAACGACCCCCTTGCTGATGGCTTCGGCCATGCGTTCTTGCACCTTAACCTTCTTGAGCTTCTTTTCCTCCCTGGGGTTGGAGATAAACCCGACCTCTATTAGAACGGCCGGCATTGTGGCGCCGACGAGCACATGGAAAGGAGCCTGCTTAACGCCGCGATACTCGCCGCCCATCTCCTTAAAGAGACTCAGGTAGATGGTTTCGGCGAGCCTGGAGGACTCGTGGTGCGACTGGGTCTGAGTCAGGTCCCAGAGGATCGCTTTTATGTCGTCTATGGGAGCTAACTCCGTCTTACCCTCAAGGCTAATGACATTATTCTCAAAGGCCGCCGTCTCTCTCGCCTCGTCGTCCGTCGCGTCAAAGCTCAAGAAGAACGTCTCCACACCGTGGGCGCGTTTTCGCCTGGCGGCGTTCACATGGATGCTGATAAAGATATCCGCCTTTTCCCTGTTGGCAAAGGCGGTCCTGTCGGCAAGAGACCAGTACTCGTCGTCCGTACGCGTCATCAGGACCTCGGCCTCGGTACTCTCTTCGAGCTTCTCCTTTAAAAGCTTGGCAATGGCCAGCGTTATATCTTTTTCCAGAGTGCCTCCCGGCCCAGTGGCTCCTGGGTCCTTGCCGCCGTGCCCCGGATCAATTACGATCAACCCTATGGAGTCGGCATTTGATGTATCCTCTAGGAGGTCCTGTGCATCATTGGCAAATGCGGTATAGGCAGGCAGTCCAAGTATAACAAAGACAAAAGAGAGGAAGAATAAAAGCCGTATATTTTTTGGTACGCTGTACATTACTATAATTTTAGTTTTATCGGGCATGCTTGTCAATATAACTTTTCCCTTGCCCCCTGCCTCTCTTATGGTTTACCCTTTTATTATGACCATTTCAGGCAAAAAATACGCTCTCTTTATAGTGCTGATCTCCTTAGTTCTACTCACAATCCCAATTCCTGTGCCCTCATGGGCCGAGGAGAGTAGCGAGACCAGGGTTGACAGCGCGCCCAGGGGGATTGGCGACGCCTTCGAAGGCGAGGAGCTTGTCTATGATATGGGCTTTTGGATTTTTAGAAAGATCGCCATTGGCAAGTTTACTATAACCAGGGAAGAAGACGGCACCTACAAAGCGGTCCTCGACGCCACCAGCAAGGCGCGCTTATTCCGCTCCACAAGAAGCACCTTTACCGCACATTTTAAGGAGAGCGCTGACAAAAAAAGATTCATAACATCCCGTTTTGAAAAATATTCAAAGAAAGGAAAGACCGTTAAAAGGATCGTAAAGGAACTCGATCATGAAAAGGGAATTTTAACGGTCACTAAATGGAAGAACGGTAAATTTCGGAGTACTGAAGAGATTGAGATTCCAGAAGGAGTAGTCTACGACGACCCGCTTGGCGCCTTCTATAACCTCCGTTTCGGCTCCTACGGGCCCATTGAGAAGGGCGGCAAGTACCTGATAACCACCTTCCCCGAAAAGGAAAAAGAGGTCCAGATAGATGCTCGCGTAGCCGATGAAAAGGCGTTAAAAAAGGGCGTCAGGAAACGCAAGAACAACGCGAAGTTTTTAATAAAGGGCAGGCTCGACAAGGAACTCTTCGACTCGTCGAGCGGAGATCTGGAGATCTTCTTTGACGAAAATATGATCCCCGTGGATGTGGTAGCCAAGGACGTACTCTTCTTCGGCGATATTTACGCGAGGCTTAGAAGAGAGGCCGGCCCGCAGGCTAAGGCCGGCGAAGACGAAGCTGAAGAAGATCGATAACGCCCCCTACTTTCTTACGATTATCATCGAAAAATAGGACGGCTTTACAGCACCCCTGAGACTGCCGATCTCCGTTACGACCTCCTCTTCGGCCCACGAGGCCTTGGAGATCAAGACGGCCTTATTGGTAAGTCCCGTCTCTTCTAGGAGCTCGATCACGCGACCCAGGACCTTATTTACCTTCATCAGCACCACGGTATCGAAGCGCTCAAGCACCTCGCGAACCTTCCCGGGGTCATAGACCGCGGGTATGATGGCAACCCTGTCGTCGCCCTCACAAAGGGCTCTCCTGAGCGTTGCAGAGGCCGCTGAGGGCGCTGTAACGCCCGGCACTATGGTTACGTCTGCCTTCGGGCATTTGCGCTTCACATAGGGAATAAGATAGCTGAAGGTGGAGTAGAACATCGGGTCTCCAAGTGTGATAAAGGCGACGTCTTTACCCTGGGCTAGCCTTCGTACTATCCTCTCCGTTGCCTCCTCCCTGGCGCTCTCTAGCAAGGCCTCCTCCCTTGTCATTGGAAATCGGATATCAAGCACCTCTTTATCCTCAAGAGCGCTCCCTCCCTCCGCCTTAACGGACAATAGAGCCTCCTTAAGAATACGGCTCGCGACCGAGCCGTCCTCAGAACCGGGGACGGCTATTACCGCAGAGTCACGAATGACCCTTAACGCCTTTAGCGTCAGGAGTTCCGGGTCGCCGGGGCCGAGCCCGACGCCGTAGAAGGTGCCTATGGGCTTATTTGACGGGGTATGGTTCATGATCTTCCGGCTGTTATAACGGAGACCGGATTTTCAGCATCCATTACTGTTACGCCGGCTACAGACCGGCCCCTTGAGATATTGATCGATACTATTTCAAAGGGCCACTTATTCTCCTTAAAAAACCTTGTACTCTTCGCTATGGTCTCTATTGTCACGGCGTTTACGACTACCAGCCCCCCCGGCCTTAGCCTCTTTGAGACCGTTCTAAGAATGCCGGTTATCCCTTTGCCGCCGCCGCCGACAAAAACCCTGTCCGGATCGGGAAGGCCCTTTAGGCCCGCCGGAGCGTTGGCCTTTACGATCTCCACATTAACCCTCTTAAAGCGTTTTCTATTGGCCTCGATGTTCTTTATCCGCTGGGGCTGACGCTCAATAGCGTAGACAACACCAGAGCCTACAAGCCCCGCGGCCTCTATCGCGACAGAGCCGCTCCCAGAGCCAACATCCCAGACGATCAACCCCGGCTTTAAATTGAGCTTAGAAAGGGTAACGGCCCTTACCTCGGCCTTGGTAATAAGCCCGTTGGTATGCTTGTACTCACTGGCGTCAAGACCAAAGAGCGGGCTCTGCTGAAGCTCCGCACCATGTTCGGGACCGAAGATCACCATCAGATTAAGCGGGTTAAATTTCTTACGGGCTATAAGCTCCAGCGAACCCCTGGTTATCCGTTCATCCTTTGTGCCAAGCGCGGAAAAGACTATAACCTTATACCCCCCTTTTATGGCACCTCTCTTAATCAACGCCTTAGCGATCTTCGACGGCGTATTCTCAGGGTCCGTAAATACGGCGGTCTTTGAGTTACGCATGATCACATCTGCGGCCCTGTCAACACCCCTGTCCTCTGTGGCCTTATCTCCATGCACGCTTATGATCTTTAGCCCGTTCCAGCTCTCCTTGATCCTCGCGAAGGCCTCTTGCACAATACTTACGTTAGGAACGATCCTAACGCGCGTTCTACCAAGCTCCTTTGTGAGATACCCTCCTATGCCAAAGAGCCCCGGGTCGCCTGTGGCAAGCACAACTACAGGAGCGCTACCCGCCTGCTTGATCTTTTTTACGGCCTTGTTTAAAGGAGCGATCTCAAACCTGGTTCCTTTAAAATCGGGAAAGAGATCGAGGTGGCGCTTTGACCCTACAAGGAGAGCGGCCCCATCTATGCGCCCAAGCGCGCCCGCAGAGAGGCTCTCGACCCCCCCACTCCCTATGCCTATAATATCAATCACCCTCTCTTGACCTCTACCTTTGCGTTATAACCTACAAGTATCGAGCGCACCTTGACACCCTTAGAAAAATAATCCTTTGAGTTACGCCGAACAAGGGCGCAGACCTCTTCTATCGCCTTGTCAAGGCCAGCGCCCGCCTCTTTAAGCATAAAAAATACCTCTCTTGCGGTATTGGCCTCTTTGATACTATTCAAGAGCGCCGCCTTTGCCCCGGCCTCTTCGGCAAGTCCAGCCAGAAAACCCATCTCAACGGAAGAGTCCGTACAGTGGGTCTTAAAGTGTCCTGCGGCGAGCTTTGTAAACTTCCCGAACTGTCCGGCTACGGTTACCCGTTTGATCTTATCGCGCGAGGAAGCGGCTTCAAGCGCGAAACCCATATGATCTCCCGTCAGGATAAAGGCGCTCTCATCAAGCTTCAGGAGCTTTTCAACCACCTTCTCGCTGCTCCTGCCTGTTGAGAAGACGACCTCACCACCACCCCCCGCAACGGCTACATCGAGAGCGCAGATAATGGAATCCCGGTAAGCGCTCAAAGAGAGCGGCTCCACAATACCGGTGGTGCCGAGTATCGAGATACCCCCCATAATGCCGAGGCGCTCGTTCATGGTCTTTTTGGAGATCTCCGTGCCGTCTGGCACGCTGATTGAAACCGTAAGCGAAGGGGTAATGCCAAGCGGGGCCGTAACCTCTCTAACAGAGCGCCTGATCATCTTTAAGGGGACAGGGTTGATCGCGGGCCGACCCGGCTTTATCGCGAGCCCGGGCCTTGTGACCCGCCCGACGCCTTCGCCGCCCTTAATGAGAATACGGCCGCCGGACTTATCTTTTCCTTTGTGAATACGCTGCGTTAAGGTAAGGCGCGCAACGATCTCTGCGCCATTGGTAACGTCCGGGTCGTCTCCCCCGTCCTTTACTACCACAGCCGAGGCGCTCCTCTCACCCTCTATGGATACGGACTTAACAGGGATCTTTATCGAAGCAGGCCCGCTCCTGCTTTCGGGAAGCGTGACCTCGACTTTCCTTACGCGCTTGGCTAAAAAGAGCGCCAGGGCCGCGGCCTTGGCCGCGGCGGCCGCGCTGGTGCCCGTTGTAAAACCTCTTCTTAGTTCTCTTTTAGCTTCTTTTTCCACAAAAGCCCCAGAAAGAGCCCCATCACCCCTGCCAGGATAAACCCCTGGACGGTCTGGGATACTTCCTGGTGATACCTGTGATGGTCCATGCCGCTAAGGAGCATGCCGCCAAGACGGAGAAGGAGCCACAGGCCAAGAGAGACAACGACGGCCTTTAAAAGCTCGCCCTTAAAGGGCAAAAACCGGCCGACCAGCGCGAGCAAACCTCCGGCGACAACACCTAGAAGGGCCCCTCCTATTGTAAATGCCGAAAGGTTGTGGGCTATGGTGCTCTCTATCTCAAATGCCCCTGTAATATAATCCACGCCGAGCGCTGTCCAGCCCCACAACACACCCGCAATAACGCCCATCCAGAGCGCCTCTTTCAACTCTGTAGTCCTCAAAACTTTAACCTCCTATAAAATCCACTAGTGGCAGGGAAAACCGATCGTATGCCTGAAATCGTGGAAAACGTCGTGTACGCCGCTAGCCAGGGTATCGATGCCATAGACAACGGTAATCAAGGCAAAGGCGACGACGAGCAGGATAGCGACAGGCCATAACGACCCCAGCAGACCCTTCTCCTTTACTATAGCCCTATCCATAGGTTTGAACCTCCTTCATATTAATCCTTATTTTTTTCCGTTACGCTTAAAACTCTACCGCTAACTGGGTCGTAAAGAGTTCCCTGTCTTCCGTAGCCGCCGTGGCAAACTCGCCGTGGAGAAACTCTACGCCCAAAGACGTATGCTCAAAGATCTCGTAAGTGGCGCACACCCCATACTGGGTCTCCGGAAGATCGAACATATCGGTATTGCCCTCGTACTTTGCGGCAACAGAGAGCCGATCGTTAAGGGCGTAGGCAAGCTCCACGTTAAAGGCGCTCGGCTTGTCGCCGTTTAAGTCACCGTCATCGTCGAGGTCGGCGACATTAAAGTCCTCGAGCGCGCTCACATATTCGCCCTCTATTGAAAAGCCTTGATAGGCAGCGCTTGCGGATACGCCGAAGCCGGCAACCTTATCGATAACCGTATCCACCCCCACTAGCGTAAAGTCACGTTCCGTCTCGGCAATATTGGAGATATATGAGAAACCGACAGATACATCCTCCATCGGTGTGATCGTGGCAGAGAGAACATAGTTTTCTATAACGTCGGCGCCACCGTCTTCAATATGTCCGTTAAAAGCTCCGGCCGAGACTGAGAACATATCCTGCTCAAAGGAGACGAGTGCGGCGCTCTGGTTGGTCTCGCCAAGCTCCAGCGTCAGAGGGTCTGAAACAAAATTGGAATTAAAGACGCCGAACGGGACATACATCTTACCCGCTGTAACGACCAAGCCGTACGGGGTCGTGACCTCGATCGTCGCCTCGTCCATATGTATGGGGTCGTGTTCTTCCCACAGGAGAAGTATATGGCCGTTTACATGTTCATTTATCTCGGCGTCTATAGCGATCTCGGCAGTAGCGGCGACAATACCGTTGCTGGTATCCTCAGCGCTCTCATGGCCGATCTCGGCCTCGACAAGACCGCCGAGACTGATCTTTTCCGCAATACGCTCCATATGCCCGGGGGTCTTCTTCTCCTTAAGCGTACGATAGATCTTACCCTGGTGCTCTTCGAGTTCCTTGACCCTATTCTCCAGGGTCTCTTCGGCCCAAACCGCCGGCGCGGAAAGAAAAGAAATAGCTAAAAATGAAAAGATACCAAACGTCAGTGTGAAAATAATTTTTTTAGATACAACTTTCCTCATAGAACCCTCCTTTGCTTGGTTAACAGATATATGTTACTCGCTTTTTTACTCGCAGACCGCTTGAATCCCGGAACTACCGGTCTCCTCACCGGCCATTATTAAGAGCGCGTTGACGATAGCTACCGCCACGGTGCTCCCGCCCTTACGCCCGGCAGTTGAGATAAACTCCACACCTGACGCCATAAGCTTATTCTTGGACTCCTCGGCATCGACAAAGCCGACCGGAACGCCGATAACGAGCTTTGGCGAGGCCGCGCCGGACTTTATAAGGCTCATGAGTTCGTTCAGCGCCGTAGGCGCGTTACCTATGGCGACGATGGCGCCGTCCATTAACGGAGCGGCCTTTCTCATAGCCGCGGCGGACCTTGTAATACTACTCCTTTTACTCTCACGGGCAACCGACTTATCGGCTATAAAGCAGTGTAGATTTAACGCCCCTTTATTAAAGGCCTTTAGCCTCGCTTTGCTAATACCCGTCTCGACCATTGTAACGTCGGTTATAATGCTCCTCCCATTCCTTATTATACTTATCCCGGCCTCCACCGCGCCGGGACTAAATCTTAAAAGCTCAGCGAAATCAAAATCGGCGGTGGCGTGTATTACCCTCTTTATTACGGGGAGTTGCTCACCGGGCAACGCGCTCTCGTCCATCTCGGAGCCTATTATGCGAAAGCTCTCCGACTCTATCGGATGGATGGAGGGTGTTCGTTCTGTCTCAGGTTCAGGCTCAGTGCTTGCGGTCTCACTTAAGCGCTCCATGGTAATATCGACAAGCGAGGGGTGAAAACCGAGGTTCGGGGCCATGACAAACTCTATATCGGGATATTTCTTATTAGACTGCTCTATCTCGCGCGGGAGGTCGTCCCTCACGTGGACGCCTGTATAGAGAAAGTAAGGCATAACCACAATTTTATCGACCCCTCTGGAGGCGAGCAGATCGACCGTCTCTTTAAAATCCGGTTTTGTGAGTTGAAGAAACGCGGCCTCGACAGATTCGTACAGGCCTTTTTTATTGATGCTCCTGGCGACATCCTTCAAGGGCTCGTTAGCGGACAGAAGGCGGCTACCGTGTCCAAGTAGAAGGACACCGGTCTTAGGGGCTCTTTGCTCTATAATTTTCTCTGCCTTAAGGCTCAAATGAGAAACTCCCTCAAAAAGGCGCCGAAGATGAATGGCGCGTTTGGATTAGTTCCCGGGCTTTAAACTAGAGGAAGGAAGTGAAGGCAAACAAAGCTCACGATCTTCCCCTCGAAGAAACAAGTGAGGCGCATTAAGCTAGGTCTCCTGACTCACGGTTCTTTCTACTCCCCCCTGCCTTCCCGGTAAGACTTACCAGTGGCTTTGGTTCAGGGGTTTCGTCCCGTTTACAGTGGCGGGGCCGCTCCCGGTTCCCCGCTCTCAAGGAGCAGGCCACGGGATTCCCTCTTGCATTATGCGCTAGGGCATTTTTACATCAAAGGTTCGTGCTGTCAAGTGATAAAGGGGTAAGTCTTCTCTCTTTGCGTACTCTCAAAAAAAGACCAAAAAAAACGCCGGTCTTTGAGTAAACTCAAAGACCGGCGTTGGGTTTAGTCTTACGGTCCGGGATTATTTCTGGTTTAAGACACCGCGAAGCTTCTCCGCCTCTATATATAACTTGTCAAGCGAGGCGTCTATCTTCTCTTCAAAGCCCAAGTAGAGCTTTTTGCCCGTGCCGCCTTTCCACCTGAAGGTAAAATCGTCTTTGTTGATTATCGCCTTATCGATTAGACTATCCACAATTTGACCCTCCCCTCAACTGTTTGGCCCGTAGTGGGCTTCTAAGCTAGTACTTTGCGTTGGAGTATTCTTTCAATCCCTCTTCAGTAGGCTTCATGCCCTTTTCGCCCTTGTGCCAGTCGGCCGGACATACCTCGCCGTGCTCTTCGTTAAACTGGAGGGCATCCACTACGCGGAGCACCTCGTCTACGTTCCTGCCGAGAGGAAGATCGTTGATCGTAATATGGCGAATCACATTCATCTTGTCGATAATGAATAGACCCCTCAAGGCGATCCCGGGCTGCTCCAAAAGGACCCCGTACTTCCTGCTTATCGACTTGTCGAGATCGGCGAGCAAGGGGTAGGTGATCTCACCAATGCCGCCCTCTTTCCTCGGTGTGTTCCTCCAGGCCAGATGCGAGAAGTGGCTGTCAATGGATACGCCGAGCACCTCGACACCCCGGTCCTTAAACTCCTTGAGCCTCTCGCTAAAAGATATGATCTCTGTGGGGCATACAAAGGTAAAATCGAGCGGATAGAAGAAGAGCACAATGTGCTTACCCTTATAATCCGAGAGCTTTACCTCCTGAAATGATCCGTCTGGCATAACCGCGTTTGCCGCGAAATCCGGCGCTTCTTTCTGAACGAATGCTTGTGACATTTTCTCTCTCCTTGATCTCTTGCCGGCACATTGACTAAAGCCGGGTTTTGGTTAAGTTTCTTTAGATTAAGATCTGTGGCGCCGGACATCTTGCCCTTGCCGCCCCCCTCTTAATTCACCTATATGCAGTCCCTGCAAAGCCCGTAGAAATTAACATGGTTACCTGTTATGGTAAATTCCATCTTATCCTCCTCGGGCAGATTGAGCGAATCCGTATAATCCTCAAAGATATCTCCTATCTTTGAGCATTTAGTGCATATTACATGATGGTGCCTGTTGGCATTAGGATCGTAGTGCTTCCTCTCCGGATCGATGGTTATCTCCATTATGAAGCCCCTGTCCCTTAGTGTCTGAACCGTATTATAGACGGTCGCAAACGATACGGTCGGGTGCTTTATCTTTATAGCCTGAAAGATATCATCGGCAGACGGGTGATCGGTGTTGCCTTCCAGAAATTCGAGAATAGCAATACGCTGCGGGGTCAGTTTGAACCCCTTGCCCCTGTACCTTCTGATTATCTGCTCTTGAGCCATAGCCATAATAAAAACCTCAATTAGAGTGGAATACTTACTAAGTTAAAACCATTCTAAACTAGAAAGGGTTTTCTGTCAAGCCTTTTTTCTCTTAAAAATGATTTTTTTGAAGATCTTGTATCTGGCTGATAAGTAGCTGTAAAAGCAAACTTTTATTCTGTGGTGTCAAGAGGGAGGGGGGCAGGGTGGTTATTTAAAAATAAAAAAACCCGGAGCGCGGTCTGTTAAACCACACTCCGGGACTATAGGTTACTTACAATCAATTGAGGGTATTACGCCTAGCTGGCGACAACCGGCCTCACATTCAGGGCGTTTCTGAACTTCTCCAGATCGCCTGGCTTAAACTCTCCAAAACTGACTCCGACATTCTTGGTACCGTTTCCTCTGGTCCACTTGATAGCGGATTCTACCTCTACGGGGCTCTCATTTTCAGAAAAGGCAATGTCAATGAGCAACGAATCATTAACGGAGATGGCCTCATCGGTCTTGAATTTAAGACCTCCTATACTAAAATCAATGGTAGAGGAACTAAACTTTTTAGCCTCAGTTCCGGTGCCTTCATTATCGAGAACCACAATCTGAATAGGATAAGTGACATCCTGGCGCTCGAAACTGCGCTTGTCCGTAAACTTATTTGTTCCAAGCCATGCCTCGAACCTCTTCAACTTCTCTACGGCCATAGGGCTCGGCGTCGTTCTACCCTTCTCCCATCTATTGACCGTACAAAAGCTTACTCCAAGCTCTCTTGCCAGCCTTTCCTGCGAAAGACCCAGCAACAACCTGATCTTCTTGATGTCTTGAGCATTCATTATTGTTATCCCTCTTCATAAAGAGTTCAACTGCTTAAAAAGAATCGGCTTAGGTACGATTGTCGGTTTAGCCTATCTTACTCAGCCTCTATTATGTCACTATACTATATACTACTATATAATTATGAAAAAACCTATACCTTACACGATTTATCATAACACTACTCTTTTATAGCATATATTATAATCCCATGTCAACCCTTATTCTGCTGCTTTTAAACTCTATGATGTTGATTATCGCACTTTTTGGTAAAATGCAATACCTTTAATGTTTTTTTCTATTTAATTTTTCATGGCTAAATCCTGGTCATTTACACCTTAATATGCTCTATGAAGTTAGCACAAGCCTGGTTTGGAGCCTCTTCCCCCTCTTGTCAAAGCAAGGGGCGGGGGGGGAGGCGAAAAACCCTTTACCCCATCAATATCTTTATAGTATTATCAATAGGATGTCTAGACTCTTAAGTACTTATATTTTCAAAGAAATATTTGTACCGTTCATACTCTGTACGGCGATACTAACAGTGACTGTGCTCTTGACCCGGACGCTCGAGCTAATAGATCTGATAGTAGGCCACGGGGTTAGTCCGGGTTATATACTCTGGCTAATACTCGCAATGATACCAACATTTCTCACAACGATTACGCCCATAGCCTTTCTGATCGCCGTACTCATTGGCTACGCCAGACTAAGCTCGGAGAACGAGATCATAGCAATGAAGGCCGGGGGCATAAGCCTTGTAGCGCACCTAAAGCCCGTCCTGCTCTTTGCCTCGGTAGTATTTGTAGTGGTACTTTCCATAACCGCCCACTTCACCGCCCTGAGCAACAACTACATAAAGAAGATAATGTTTGATGTCGCAAGGACAAAGACAACCGCCGGGATCAAGGAGCAGACTTTCTACAACCGCTATGAAGGGGTTGTGCTCTATGTAGACCGATTGCCCAAAGACGGTTCCGGCATGCAGGGCGTCTTTATCTCCCAACACGACGCGGAGCAAGGTGAAACTCTGATATTCGCAAAAAGAGGGGCCTTCATTCCCTCCCCAGAGGACCTGTCCGTCACCCTCTTATTAGAAGATGGAAGCATGCAGATACCTGTAAAGGGCGGCCGGACAAAGGACGACTTACAAACACCCTTCAATGTCGTAAACTTTCAAAAGTATAGCCTATCGCTCATGCACAAAGAGAAATTCAGCGGGGCGGCTTACGAGAAGCCGGACAGGGAGCTATACCTCTTTGAACTGATAAGCATGATAAGCTCGGAGCGCGCCTCAGGAAAAAGAGGCCTTGCTCATATCACTCAGCACGTTATCGACCTACACAAAAGATTCGCGCTACCCGCCGGGGTCTTCGTGTTCGCGCTTCTCGGCATCCCGCTCGGCATCCGCAGGGTCAGGAGCACCGGGCTCGGAAGCTTTTCCACAGGACTCGCGGTAATACTCATATACTTTGCTCTATCTCTAACATTTGAAACCCTCGGTGAGAACGCGACCCTGAACCCGGTGCTGGCGATATGGTCGACAAATATCATCTTTGCTCTCTTTGGCGCCTATATATTCTATAAGTCCGCAAGAGAGATGCCAATAAAGAGCCTAACGCTCTTCGATAACGCGTTAGGCCATATTACAAGCTCAATAAAGAGGGCGGCAGGAAAAAGATGAAACTACTTCATAGATATATAATAACGGAGTTCATAAAGCTCCTTGTAATTACTACAATAGCTTTTATCAGTATCTTCATGCTGGTCGAGTTCATAGATAAGATAGGCGATATGGCGGGAAAGAACGTGCCGATAACGGAATCCGTCGCCTACTTCATATATAAAATTCCTTATATCTTCACAATGACCTCTCCTATAGCGGTCCTCCTCTCCGTAGTGCTCTCGCTCGGCATTCTCACGAGACGCTATGAGATAACCGCCATAAAGGCGGGCGGTATAGGGCTCTCCGGGGTCGTCATGCCTCTGCTTATCTGCGGCGCGCTTCTAAGCGTAGGCTCCATCTTCATAAACGAAGTGATCAGTCCTGTTGCCAACAGACGGGCCTTTAACATAGAGATGAAATGGCTCGGGAAAAAACCACAGGGCATGTTCAACCGTGAAGGGCTCTGGATAAGGTCCCCGGAAGGCATCTATAATATAATGAAGCTCAATTTTAACGACAACACCATGACAGGGGTCACGCTAAACAGGATCTCCAGAGACTTCAAGGCCACAGGGCGCATAAAGGCCAAGAGCGCGAAATGGGTTGAGGACAGATGGGTCGCCGAGGAGGCGCGTGAATTTGTCATTACGGATAGGGGCTCTATCAAAGAGGGGAAGCCGGGGAAGATAGAACTGCCCCTTAAGATGAGCCCCGATGATTTCTCAAGCATAAAGGCCAGCCACGAAAACATGAACATCCTGGAGTTGAAGAGATACATCTCCAAACTTAAAGAGGAGGGATACAACGCTACGAGCTATATCGTGAACATGTACGGCAAGATAAGCTTTCCAATTGTAAACTTCCTGATGATCCTTATCGGTATTCCCTTCGCCCTGAAGGAAGGGCGGCGCAATTCCATTGCAGACTCGGTTGCCATGTCCGTAGCCATAGGATTTAGCTTCTGGGTGATCTTCGAGGTCTCAAGGTCGCTTGGGCATAGCGGGGTAGTCCCTCCGATCATCGCCGCTGCCTTCACCGATGTTCTCTTTCTGGCAATCGGCGTCTATCTCTTCGGCTCTATCAGGCAGTAGCAAGACTTAGAAAATCCAAAGCTAAGTTCACTCCTTACTACCCTCTTTCGTCTTTACCACCCTGAGGAACAACTCGTCCAGCTGGGCCTTATCCACCCCGGAGGGGGCCTCGCTCATGAGGCAGGCGGCCTTCTGGGTCTTTGGAAAGGCTATCACGTCGCGTATGGACTCGGACCCGGTCATGATAGCGACCAGTCTGTCGAGCCCGAATGCGATGCCGCCGTGGGGAGGAGTACCGAACTTAAGGGCCTCGGTAAGAAAACCGAAACGCTCAGCGGCCTCATCATCACTAATGCCAAGTGCTCTAAAGACCCTCTCTTGAACCTCGCTATCATGTATCCTTATGGAGCCGCCGCCGATCTCAACGCCGTTTAGCACAAGGTCGTAGGCACGGCTCCTCACCTCCCCCGGAGCCTCTTCGAGCTTATCTATATCATCCTCTACAGGCGATGTGAACGGATGGTGGAGCGCCTTATACCGCTTACCCACCTCGTCATACTCGAGGAGCGGGAACTCGGTGATCCATACGAAATTCAAGTCCTTCAGTCCCTCGGGAATAAGGCCGAGCCTGGCGCCAAGCGCGAGCCTGATCCTGCCGAGCACGGTATTTACTACATGAGCGCTGTCTGCGCCAAAGAGGATAAGGTCGCCCGCGCCCGCGCCCGTAGCTTTGGCAATACCATCTTTCACCTTATCGGAGAGAAACTTTTCTATCGGGGACTGCCATCCCTCTTTTGTGACCTTTACCCACGCCAGCCCCTTGGCGCCGTATGTCGCCGCAAGCTCGGTAAGGTCGTCCAGATCTTTTCTGGAAAAGTCAGCCCCATTTGTAACCTTCACCGCCTTTACAACACCGCCTTTGGCAATAGCAGAGTCAAAGACCTTAAAGCCAGAATCCCGCACCACCTCGGTCAGGTCCTTTAACTCCATATCGAACCTCGTATCCGGATTATCGAGACCATAGCGGTCCAGAGCCTCGGCGTAGGTCAGCCGTGGAAAGGGAGTTTTAAGCTCTCTGTCCATGCAATCGGCGAATATGGTAGATATAAGCCCCTCGAAAACCTCGATTACGTCGTCTGAGTCCACAAAGCTCATCTCGGCATCTATCTGAGTGAACTCCGGCTGGCGCTCTGCCCTAAGGTCCTCGTCGCGAAAGCACCTTGTGATCTGAAAATATCTGTCAAAGCCGGCTATCATCAGTATCTGCTTAAAAATCTGCGGCGATTGCGGGAGCGCGTAGAAACTCCCGGGCGAGAGCCTTGAGGGAACAAGATAATCCCTTGCCCCCTCCGGAGTGCTCTTTGTGAGTATAGGGGTCTCGATATCGAGAAAGCCGTTCTTTGAAAGATACGAACGCGTGGAGGCCGTCACGTTGTGCCTGAGGATAAAATTATCCTTGAGCGGCGTACGCCTGAGGTCAAGATAGCGGTACTTGAGCCTGAGTTCTTCAGCCACGTCGGTCTCATCTTCTATCATAAACGGAAGCGGCGCGCTCTCGTTTAGGATCTTAAGGGAGTCGACCATAACCTCCACCTTGCCGCTCTTAAGCTCAGGGTTTTCAGTCTCCGGGGGCCTACGGGTAACCTCGCCCTTTATTGCGAGGACAAACTCGCTCCTTATCGCGTGGGCGGCCTTATGGGCCCCGGCGGCCTTCTCCGGATTAAAAACAAGCTGAACGAGCCCCCAGCGGTCCCTTAGGTCAACGAATATAAGCCCGCCGTGGTCGCGCCTCGTCTGAACCCAGCCCATCAGGGTGACTTCGCTCCCTATAGAGTCCTCGGTTATATCACCCAGCATCGAGGACCTCTTCCAATCTCCCAGTAAATCCAATAAATTACCCTCCTTCTCTAATATCAGCGCTTATTTATAACACAACGCCCCTGTATTTTCAATTGTCAAAGACGGGCTTCTTTGCGGGGCTAATGGCTCAAATCAGGCGGAATTTGGACCCATAAATACCTTATATGAGCCTCATATTCACCTCACCATACTAGATATAATAGCATCTGCCAATTTTTTCCCTTGACAACACCGCTATATTGCGGTCTATTATGGATTCCGTGTAAAATAAGCAATACAGTATTATCAACACATTCCCGGCATTTTGGAATATCAATCTTTCATGGGAGGTCAGCTTATGAACAGGAGAATACTCTGGGCTCTTATTCTTGTCTGCGCCGTTGGTTTTGGATTAGTATTTGCCAGCAAGGGCCAAGCAGAGTACGCCGATATTGTACTTGACAGGAAAATAGAGAGCATGAAAAAGGCAAACGTTAAACCGGTTGTCTTTCCGCACTGGTTTCACAGGATCAGGTTTAAATGCAAGGTCTGTCACGAAGACATCTTTATCCTGAAAAAAGGCGCTAACGACATAAATATGAAGGCCATAATGGAAGGCAAATTCTGCGGAAAATGCCACAACGGACTCATTGCCTGGGAGCCATTGTACTGTGACAGATGTCACTCATACAAAGGCAGATAGTTAAGGAGGATATATAATGAAGATATTTCCAAAATATAATTTTTATATAAAGCTGGCCCTCCTGAGTCTGATTGTTGTTGTTATCGGCTTTGCCGGTACCGCACTGGAGAGTCATGCCAAAGAGAAGAAGAAAGCCAAGAAGAGCGTGATTACCAACGAAGGGACCATAAATCCTTCGGTCGACCCGGACGACCCCAACAGCGTCCTCTACCTTGACACAGCGGGTAAGAAGGCCGGCCTCGGAGACCCGAACAAGCCTGCGAGTGAATCGGTAAGGATCGGCATGGGTTACCACCCCAAGGCCCTTAGCGCGTCGGGCCTTCCGCTCGACAGATATGGCCTTGTCGACTGGGCAAAGCTCGTCAGGGAGGGAAAGATCAAACCGAGGCATTCTCTCGACCCCAACGCCGACGAGATGCCGCCGCTTCCTCTGGACGTATTGATAATATCAAAGAGCGACTTTGTCGATGATGTCATATACCCGCATGAGATACACACTTGGTGGCTCAAGTGCGAGGTTTGTCACCCGAAGATATTCGTACCGGCAAAGGGTCAGAACAAAATGACCATGTCGGGTATTGCCGAGGGTAAATGGTGCGGAAGATGCCACGGAAAGGTTGCTTTTCCGTTGACAGACTGCACAAGGTGCCATGTATCGCCAAAATAGCCTGAAGATCTTCTTGCCTCTCTTCCTGCTTGTTGCCGTAGCTTTGCTCTCCTTACCGGAGCAAAGCCGGGCCGCAAAGCCGAGGCTTGGCAATATGACCCTCGACTCTAAGATCGAGAGCATGAAGAAGGCCGGCGTAGGTTCGGTAATCTTTCCCCATACGTTCCATGAAGAGATCATCAAGTGTAAGACCTGTCACAACTCGATCTTCAAGGATAAGAGGGGCGCAAACGATATTTCGATGAAGAAGAATATGAACAGGCAGGCCTGCGGTTCGGCCAACTGCCACAACAGCGCTAAAGCCTTTCCGCTCTATCAATGCGCAAAGTGCCACAGCAAAAAATAAACGGATCTTTTTTTGACCATTAAGAAAGGCCCTTGCTAAGAAATTTTAGCAAGGGCCTTTTCCGATCAATCGATACCTTCTCTATAAACTCAGCTCAAAAGTTTTGCCGCCGCCTCATCCACCATATATATGATCTCACCTTTTACGGGATTAAGTCCGTGTGCGGGATACCTTCTCGGGTCGTAATCGCCTTCCAGGGTCTCCTTTAATATTTCGCTCTTCGCTTCACCTGAAACCAGAAAGACTATCTTCTGTGCCTGGTTAATAACCGGCATGGTCATGGTAACCCTGTGCGGAACCAGCACCTCTTTAACATTGACGTCCATCAGTATCCTGCTGGTGGCTCCGAGTGCCGTGGCGTTTGGAAAGAGCGAAAGGATGTGTCCGTCGCTACCCAGACCCATAAGCGCGAGATCAAAGGTCGGAATCTTTACATATCTCTTCAGGCGCGCCTTAAAAAAACTCTTCACCTCTTCCTCATACAAAAAGGCGGCGCCCTCTTTCAGTTCCCCTGATATAGGGTGGACATTCTCAGGCGGAATCTCTACTCCCGAGAGCAGAGCCTCGTAGACCATGTGATAATTGCTATCAGAGTGGGTCAGGTTTACACATCTTTCATCACCCCAGAAGAGATGGATATTTGGCCAGGGCAACTCGCTACTGAACTCCTCTTTTGTAAGCAGTTCATATAACCTCTTTGGCGTCCTGCCGCCTGAAAGCAATACGGTAAAAAACCCTTTGGCCTCATTCTCCTTTATGGCCGTCTCGACAAAGAGAGAGGCCGCCGCGCGACTTAATTCCTCAAGCCCCTTATAGACCAGGACCCTGATCTTCAGGTCATCGGCGCCCGACGATCTATGGCCGTATATCTTCTCTATCAAAGGCTCGTTCCTTCTGTCTCCGGGTTTATTGGTGACCCGCCTTCCATCTCCACCATAACAGCCGCTCTGCCGGCCGCGCCCATAAGCGGGGCGGCCTCGTTAAGTATAACATAGACCGGGACCTTTGACATAAACTCTTCAAAACGCCCCTTCTTCCTAAAAGACTCCATAAAGAGACCCGACTTAATAGCCTCCAGGATCTTCGGCGCAATACCGCCGCCGATATAGAGCCCGTTTACGCTCATTGTCCTGATCGCCAGGTTCCCGGCCTCTCTTCCGTAGACAGAGATAAATATATCGAGCGCCTCTTTGCACATATCGTCACCACCCTTTAGGGCCTCGTCAGCTATAACCTGCGAGCGATCCTCTGAAGCAAACCTCTCGGCGAGCCGCTCAGATTGATCTACCCCATGCTTCTCCCTTAGAAACTCGTAGAGATTGACGAGCCCGCCCCCCGAGAGCACCCGCTCGTAACTCGCGTGACCGTACGTCTCTTTAAGCTCAAGCATAAGCTCTATCTCGATCTGGCTATTCGGGGCAAAATCCGCGTGTCCGCCCTCTGAAGGGGTCGGCACGTGTATTGAACCGCCCCACAATAGCGCCGATTCGCCAAGACCCGTTCCGGCGGAGATAAGGGCGGCGTTCCCCTCTCTCTTTTCACCCTCTTGGAGAACGAAGATATCCTTTTCAAAATCGAGCAGAGAGAGCCCCCATCCGGTAGCCACAAGGTCGTTCATGAGCTCTACCTCTTTGATCTTAAAACGTCTGGCAATAGAATCTGCGTCTATAACCCAGCCGAGGTTGGTAATCTTACAGAGCTTTCCCTCTACGGGTCCCGCGACCCCAAAGGCCGCCGCGGCAATATCATCTTTGAACTTCGCGTCATCCTCATGAGAGAGCGAAGCCTCGATAATATCCTCTATACCACCGTAATCGGCATTTACGAAATTCAAGACCTTTATTGGAACAAGACGTTCGTCCTTAAACATAAAGACGCCGATGTTGGTCTTTGTCCCGCCGATATCCCCTGCCAAAATGATGCTTCTATTGCTCACTAGTACCGGTCCTCCATATGTCGTTCTCTTTCTCTATCAAGTGCTCAGCCGCCCCAGGGCCCCATGTACCGGATTGATAAGAATGTAATTTTAGCCCGGCAAAGCCGCCGCTCTCTACCGCATCAATTACAGGCGTCATGAGCGACCAGGCCCTCTCCACTCCGTCGCTCCTTAGAAAGAGCATCTCTTCGCCTACGAGCGCGTCCAGAAGCACACGCTCATAGGCACCCAGGATAAGCCCCTTGTAGCCCTCTGAGTAGGAAAAATCCATCAAGACATTCCTGAGACACAACCTTGCCCCCGGGCTCTTGGTATGAAAGAAGAGCTGTACCCTCTCGTCGGGCTGAAGCCTAAGTACGAGCACATTGGCCCCGATCTCTTCGTCAATAGCCTCCTGGAACATCATGTGGGGAACGCGCTTAAACTGTATGACCACCTCGGAGACACGGCGGGCAAGACGCTTTCCGCTCCTTAGATAGAACGGTACGCCGTTCCACCTCCAGTTATCTATATAGAGCTTCATGGCCGCGAATGTCGGTGTCTTTGAATGCGGGTCCACACCCGCCTCGTCTAAATAGCCGCAGACCTTCTTACCCTGAACCTCGCCTTCACCATACTGACCAAGCACCAGATGGCTTGCCAGATCGTCTAAAGGAATTGGCCTTACGGCGCGAAGTACCTTCACGCGCTCGTCCCTAACCCTCTCAGAGGCAAAGGTCGCAGGGGGCTCCATCGCCGCAAGCGCAAGCACCTGCAACATATGGTTTTGAAACATATCCCTCAGAATTCCCGTACCCTCGTAGTAGCCCGCCCTCTTTTCAACCCCCAACTCTTCAGCGACCGTTATCTGAACATTATCTATATACTGCCTGTTCCATATCGGCTCGAAGATGGCGTTGGCAAAACGAAGCATTACGATATTTTGAACGGTCTCCTTGCCAAGATAATGGTCAATCCTGTAAATCTGCTCTTCAGAGAAATATCTATGTAAAAGGGCGTCGAGCTCCCGGGCGCTCTTCAGGTCTCTTCCAAAGGGCTTTTCTATGACGATCCTTGTCCAGCCGCCATCATTGGCCCCTAAAGATGACGAACCGATATTCTCTATGATCTCATTATAAAGGGACGGAGGCGTTGATAGATAGACGAGCCTGTTCGCAGAGGTTGAGTGCCCCGCCTCCTTCTCCTTGAGCTTATCTGCCGCCGCCTCATAAGAAGAAGGATCAGAATAATCCAAAGCACTATAATAGAGGCGCCCGGCAAAGCCCTTCCATGAACTCTCCTCAAATATCCCGGCGCGCTCAACAGCCTCCTTCATCAGCTCCCTGAAACCAAAGTCATCCATCTCGGTGCGGGCAAGCCCAAGCACGAAAAAATCCTCGTTTAAAAGACCGTCCTTGGCGAGACGATAAAGGGCCGGAATGAGTTTGCGCGCAGTGAGGTCGCCCGAAGCGCCGAATATCACCATGGCGCACGGAGGAGGAACCGCCTCCTCGCAAGCGCCTAACTCTCCGGACCTAACACCAACCCTAAAATCATTCATAATAACTCCGTTGTAGAGAGATTGTACCGAGGGAAACTTTTTTCAACTTGGTTCTCTCAATACAAACTCTCCATAGCGAATTATTTACGGGTTTTCTTAACGGCGTGGCCGCCGAACTCTGCCCTTAATGCCGCCAGCACTTTTTCCGCAAACGGGTCTGTCTGTCTTGAGCGGAAGCGTCTAAAGAGCGAGTCTGCTATGGCCGGTGTTGCCACCCCCATATCGATTGCTTCCTTAACTGTCCAGCGTCCCTCTCCGGAGTCGTCCACATGGCCGGTTATGGATGAGAGATTATTATCTTTTTCAAAGGCGTCTTCGAGGAGTTCGAGAAGCCAGGAGCGTATGACGCTACCTTTGTTCCAGAGCCCGGAGAGTTTTGAAAAATCCAGGTCCGCGCCGTACCGGGAGGTTTTAAGCAGTTCAAAGCCCTCACCGTAGGCCTCCATCATGGCGTATTCAATGCCGTTATGTACCATCTTTACGAAGTGGCCCGCGCCCTCAGGGCCCATATACATATATCCATCTTTAGGTGCTAGGCTCTTAAGGATCGGTTCCAATATATCAAAGGTCGCTCTCTCACCACCGACCATGAGGCAGTATCCCTCTTTGAGCCCCCATATGCCGCCGCTCACCCCTGCGTCCACATATTTTATTTGATCTTTACTAAGCGCCTCGGATCTGCGGATATCGTCTTTATAAAAAGTGTTTCCGCCATCAACTATAATATCGTCTTTATTAAGGAGAGGTTGGAGAATTTCGATTGTCTGCTCTGTCGGTTCACCCGCCGGGAGCATGAGCCAGAGGATACGAGGTGAAGGCAGGCTCGCGGTAAGCTCATCGAGAGAATATGCGCCTTTGGCCCCATACCCCTCGGCTTCTTTAACACCGGCTTCACTCCTGTTGTAGGCACTCACCTCATGACCGTGGTCAATAAGCCTTCTACACATATTCATACCCATCCGTCCGAGACCGACCATGCCTATATGCATAACCAACTCCTTATTTATGGATAACCAAACTAAAACCCTATTTAGGCCCCTGGTGCCGGGGATGAGAGAATCAAGGCATGCAGTTCATTCATCGCCGCCTCAAAAGTAGTAGTGACCGTTATCATGGCGGCCCTTCTTCCCTTGGCCTGTAGAGCCCCCAAGTCGCCGTTGGCCTGGGCGGATTCCAGATCGAAGAAGGTATATTTCGTACGCGGGACCCGAATACATTCATCGGGGTCACCGGGTTTGGGGCGTACTATTACAAGGAATATCCCGTTGTCGGCACCTCCCTTGTGGAGCTGACCGGTGGAGTGAAGGTAGCTGGGACCGTAACCAAGCTGGGTCGCCGTACCGAAGAGATCTCTCATTACAAAGCGAAACCCTGTGAGTATTCTCTTCTCTTTACTCTCGTCGCTCTGTGTGTATGAAAGAAGTGAAATGTAGTCGCCCTCTTTAACAAGACCGAAGAAATCTTCAACAGCTCCCGGAAGATCGTATTTATGTTTTCTGGACGGTATCCTCTCAAGCGTGCTGTCGCCGATAGAGAGCGTGAAGTTTTTGCCTTTCAGCGTTATGCCGCTCTGAAAGCCCCCGACATTCGTATCGATACTTTCGAGCAGGCTCCGGGTAAGCTTCTTAGCGGTCTCGACATCCGGCTGGTCAAAAGGATTTATCCCCATGACAAAACCCGCCGCGGCTGTGGCAATCTCCCACCTGAGAATCTCGCCTCCGAGTTCATTGATATCATCGAGGCGTATGCTTATGATCGGATGGCCCTGCCCCTCCAGATAGTAGAGAAGCTCTATCTCATGCTCTTCGAGAAAACCCATACCTATATGGACAAAGACCCTGTCCTTGCCGTAGTCTTCCACATCGCCTATCGGCTCATTCACTATCGGAACGAGTCCCACCCCATCTTTACCGGTACTCTCAGCCAGTAGCTGCTCCAGCCAGAGCCCGAAGCTTTTGACCTCGTCCGACATCAGGAAGGTAACCTTATCCCGTCCACGGCGAAAGAGCGCGCCGAGCGCGGCACCAAGAATGAGCGCCGGATTTTTTTGAAGGTCAACCTCAGCGCTACACTGGGCGACTTCTTCGAGGGCAGAGACAAGCAGGCTATCGATATCAATACCCGCGAGTGCGGCCGGGACAAGACCGAAATAAGAGAGCGCGGAAAATCTACCGCCTATATCGTCGGGGTTTAAGTAGACCTTCCTGAATTTACGCTCCTTGGCAATAGCGGTAAGGGGAGAGCTCTCTATGGTAATAGCGATAAAGTTCTCACCGGTTTTCGGCCCCTTTTCCTTTAAAACGAGTGCGTAAAAATAGTCCAGAAGACTTAGCGACTCTATAGTAGAGCCCGACTTGCTCGATACGATAAAGATTGTTTTCGAAAGCTCTACCTTGTTCCTAATGCTAATGATAGAGTCCGGGTCGGTCGAGTCCAGCACTAAGAGCTCGGGATAATCGCCTTGCACTCCAAAAGTATCGGCAAAGAGTTTGGGGGCAAGTGATGAGCCGCCCATGCCGAGAACCACCAAATATTTATAACCCTTAGCCTTAATGTCGTTTGCAAAGGCACTCAACCGCTCGACCTTTGTGCGCATGGGCCCCGGAACACTCAGCCACCCCAGCGAATCCTTTATCAATTCGCATTCCATTACATCATCTTTCCAAATCTTCGGATCCTTATCCCACAGGCGTTTGGAAATCCCTACTCCAGCCATCTCTGATAGCGCTTCCTTGACGGCGCCATGATGCTCGCCCAGAGAGAAATTAACAGGACGCTTAGTCCCAACGGATAAGACCTTCATAAAATAAAACCTCCTAAAGACCAATAATTACATCTTGCAGGTATTGCTTTTTTTCGACCTTTAAAGCGCCTTTGCCCTTGAGACAAGCTCTTGGACGGAGAAGCCGAGTTCAATAAAGTTATCTTTATAAGGGCCGGAGGCGCCGAACCTGTCAAGTGCGATTGTGTCGCCAGCAAGCCCAACATATTTTCCCCACCCAATGGAGCTAGCCGCCTCCACTGAGAGCCTCTTCGTGATACCCGGGGGAAGAACCTCTTCTTTATACGCCGCGGTTTGCTCTTCAAATATCTCAACCGAGGGCATACTCACCACCCTGACATTTATTGACTCTTTTTTTAACGCCTCAAATGCGCTAAGCGCCAGATGGACTTCCGAGCCCGTGGCTATTATAATAATATCCGGCGCGCCTGATGCGGGATCGGCCACGACGTAAGCCCCTCTGGATGCGTCACCTGAAACTGCGCTCTCTAAAATCGGCAGTTTCTGCCTTGAGAGCGCTAGTGCCGTCGGGCCTTTACGGGTAAGCGCCGCCTTCCAGGCCAGGGCCGTCTCGTTAGCGTCGGCCGGGCGCATCACCGTAAGACCGGGAATAGCCCGAAGAGATGCCAACTGCTCAACAGGCTGGTGTGTAGGGCCGTCTTCGCCAAGCCCAATGGAGTCGTGAGTAAAGACATATACGACCCTGAGACCCATCAGCGCCGCGAGCCTTATAGCCGGCTTCATATAATCGGAGAAGATAAGGAAGGTCCCCCCGTACGGCATGAGCTTTCCGGAAAGGGCCATGCCGTTTAATATAGCGCCCATCGCGTGCTCGCGCACCCCGAAGTGGATATTTCGGCCAGCGCCTTCTTTGGAAAAATCCTCATACCCGTTCAGATGCGTATTATTCGAAGGAGCAAGGTCGGCGCTCCCGCCTATGAGGAACGGCGCGTCTTTGGCGATAGCGTTTAATACCTTACCTGACGCGCTCCTTGTGGCAATAGGCCCGTCTTCTGTTTTGAATTCCGGTATAGCGTCAAGACAAGTTGAGCCTTCAATATCGCCCATCCGAGAAAATTCCTCGCTAAGCTCTACGTGCTCTTTTGAATATGCCTGAAATAATTCATTCCACTCGCTCTCCATGGCTTCACCTTTTACTACAGCCTCTCTAAAATGGGCAAGCCCGTCTTCAGGGATATGAAACGCGGGTTCAGTTGGCCAGCCGAGCGCC
>CBDVCO010000007.1:0-42908 GCA_965372515.1 uncultured bacterium
CGACCAGCGTTTCGGAATATCCAAGCTTTATTATAAGTATCTTCTCAGTTGCCACAGTTTCCTCTTGCTTCATTTACGGCCATTGTATATATGGCCTTTGTATCTAGCCCCTGCAATTTTAATCTCTTGATCTTGAAAAAGTATCCCATTATTGTATTGCTCCTGATCGACGGCTTGCCGTCATATATGAGCATAAGGGTATCGCATATTATGTGGAAGAGAAACCCCCACCATATATATAAGAGCGTTGCCGAGCCTGCAAAAAATGCTAATGCCCCGAGTACCGCCATGCTCTCCACGGTATGAAAGATCGAGAGGTTCAAAAAAGCCGGATCAAACCTACGGTGATAGAGTAACGTGTGATACGCAAGCATCCTCTTGAAGCTATAGTCAGTGAATCTATTATTATAAATATAATCCAGGTAATGGTCGATATCAATCAGAATCGACGATAACCAGAAGTATACCGGCAGGTGTAATGTATCTACGCCTGGTAAAAACCAGAGGCCAGCAGAGGCCGCAGAACCAAGTATTACGTGATCTCTCGGCCTCATGCCTTATGAGAACCCTTGCTTCCTTCGCTAAGGAGCGAGGTGTCGTCGTGGTGCTTGAACCGTTCAAGTACAAAGCTATCGTAAAAGGTCCTAAGGCTATCCAGGATAGAGAACTTCATCGGATATATCTTCGTCTTTATAAGGTACGCCTTTGTGAAGTAGTACATAACAAAATATAGCTTAGTCAGCGGCAGTTTTATAAGATGGTTTACCGTAATGTTCCTCATCCACGGAAAGAGCAGGCAGACTGTCGCAAGAAGAGAGAGGTTTACCTGCATGAGCTTTTCTTTTTCGCTAAAGCAGTTTAAGGGCGAATCGGTCTGGTAGTTCATGTGGAGCTTGTCGAAGTCGCCGTCGAAATAGCCGTGCTCAATAGAGTACTCTCCAAGCTCTGTCTTCGGGTAAGGGAAGAATACCGGAAACTCTCCGAAGGTCACCTTGCTCTTAATGTTGAGGTCGAGCCCCTCGATATCCTCTTTTATTGACGAGCCGGGTATGGCGAAGATCGTATTCGAGAATGTCGGTATGTTGTGCTTCTTACATAGCTTAAAGGCGTCGAGCATAATCTCTTCGCTCATGTTGCGCTTTAAGAGAACGTCGCGTATGTGGGCGTTTCCGCTCTCGATAGACATGCTGATCGACGAGAGCCCCGCTTTTTTAAGTTTTAAGAGCAACGGTTCGGTAATGAGGTTGGCCCTCATAAGGCAGTGAAAGGGCAGGCCCACTTCCTTCGGGTATTTCTCCACGAACTCATCGAGCCACTCGTCGTCCTTCATTACGAAGATGTCGTCGTAGAACTTTATGTATTGCGTGGGGTAGCTCTCCTTTAACTCCCGGAGTTCCGCGCACAACCTGTCTACGCTGTAGCGGCTGTAGAGCTTTCCCTTGCCCTTGTAAATCTTGTTATAGATGTGGTTGAAGCAGTAGGTGCACTTGTATGGACAGCCGCGTCCCGCCATGAAGCTGCGCATGGGAAAGCGCCCTAGGCGCGTTGAGCGGTAGATAAGGTCGCGGTCGAGATGGGGTAGCGTGTCCAGGTCTCTTTTCCTCGGCCTTATCACTGGAGGCCTCGAAGGGTCGTAATTTTTCTTTGTGACGATGTTATCTATTCCTTCAACCGGACGGCCCTCCTGGACGGCGTCGAGCAGCTCGGGCCACGCGTCGTCGCCTTCGCCTACGCAAAGGGCGTCGAAGGGGTGCTTTACTATAATGTCAGGAAAGAAGGTCGCGTGGGGGCCGCCGATGACCGTATAGATATCGGGGTTGATCCTCTTTACCGCGTCGTTCGCCGCGATGTAGTACTTGTGCTCCCCGGTCTTTGCGCTAAATGCCGCGACATCGGGCTTGAAGCTTTTAATAGACTCCTCGAGCTTGCCGTCGGCGAGTACGCATATCTCGGTAGAGTGGCCCCCCTCCTTGGCGAGCGCGCTAAGGAGCATTATGCCCATCGGGTCTATATATTCGATATCCTTTATTATAAATAAGATATTCATTGTGCCAGAGGTTCTATCCGTTTTGGTTTTTTGTTGTAGCGCGAGCGTTCGGCAATGCGTACCTCCCAAAAGAGAGCAAGAAGCGCATTGACGACGCTTATTACGTTCTTTATGGCGAAGGCCTTGCTCTCTCCGCCGGCCCGCTGCTCAATGTCAACGCCTATCTCCGTGAAGCTCGCGCCGCTCTTGATTAGCCTTACAAGTATCGTAGCCATGTAGGCGAAGCCGTGGGTCTTTATGGGTATCTCTTTGATGAGCGAACTCTTGTGTACGCAGGTACCGTTATAATATGCGAGGTCAAGCCCGGAGATGACGTTCATGAGCCATGTAAAAGCCCTGCTGATGATCTGTCTGGAATAGGGCCGTACTTTCATATTGGCCGTGTGCGGCACGATGATGTCGGCCCTGCCTACCTGCGTAAATATCTTCTTTATCGCCTCTCTCGGGATCTCATTATCCCCGGGCACCATTATAACATATTCCTTCTTCGCGAGCCTAACGCCCTCCTTGTAATTATAGCCAAAGCCCATATTTACGGGGTTGTGTATGACCCTTATGTGGTTGTCCTTTTTTTTTAGCGCGTCGGCTATCTCGCCTGTCCTGTCCGTGCTCTTGTCGTTAAAGATTATAATTTCGTGGTCGCTGAAACTATCTCCCAGAGACGCGTCTATCGCATCTACCGTGCCCTCTAAACGCTGCTCCTCGTTATAGGCCGGTACTACTATAGATATGCTTGGTTTGTCCGTTTTATTCTTGGCCATATAGTTATTTTTATGAGGTTACTTCCTTGACCGCCTTGATAATGTCGTCTTTGCCCGGGTAGAAGGCCGCTTCGAGAACGTGGCTCGCCGGTGTCGGGACGTCGGGCGGGTTGACCCTCTTCGCTGGCTTCTTTAAGAGGCCCGGGTCCTCTTCAATAATGCCCGCGATTATCTCGGCCCCTATGCCGCCGGTCTTCCAGCCGGTATCTGCGACCACGAGCCGTCCGGTCTTTCTTATAGACTTTAAGATGATCTCCATATCCAGGGGCCTGATGGTACGAAGATCGACGACCTCCGCGTCTATGCCGTCTTCCGCCAGAGCATTGGCCGCCCGGGTGGCCTCAAAGGCCATGTGCGAGAGCGCGACGATCGTAACGTCAGAGCCCTCGCGCCTTACTATGCCCTTGCCTATCTCTACCTTATATGGCTCCTCGGGTACGTGGCCCATATGCGCGTAGAGCCAGCGGTGCTCGATGAAGATAACCGGGTTCCCGTCCTCTATTGCCGCCATCAGCAGCCCCTTTACGTCGTATGGGGTCGTAGGCATAACGACCTTAAGCCCGGGGATATGGGCGAAGAGTGCCTGAAGGCTTTGCGAATGCTGGGCCGCCGAGCCCCAGCCCCTGCCTATGATAGAGCGTATGACGAGGGGGACGTTTACCGCGCCGCCGAACATATAGTGCCACTTGGAGGCGTGGTTCAGGATCTGATCGAGTGTCAGGGGGATAAAGTCCACGCGCATGTGTACGAGTATCGGCCTAAGCCCTGCGAGCGCCGCGCCGATGGCTATGCCCGTAAGGCCGTTCTCGGCCAGAGGCGTGTCAAAGACCCTGGTTGAGCCGAACTTCTCTTGAAGCCCCTTGGTCGTGCCGAATACGCCGCCCGCGTCGTCGACACCTTCGCCCATGACGAATACACGCTCGTCGTCGGCCAATAGCTGGGCCTGCGCCTCCAGAAGAGCTTCAGAGTAGGTAAGGCCCCTTAATGGCGTGTCGGATAATTCCGAAGCCTTTTCAAATTCGCTTTTATCTCCGTATATTTTTGTCCAAGGCATATAAACTTACCTGATTAATGAAAAAGGGTTTCTCAAGAAACCTCTTCTTTGTTGACGTAATATACTTCTGTCGTTAATTCTTTTACATCTGGATAAGGGCTTTCTTTCGCGAACTCCACGGCCTTGTCTATCTCTTCGTTTATATCAGCTGTCAGTTTTTCTATATTTTCTGCTGACATTATATTTTCGTTAAGGAGAGTTTCTCTCGTGCGTTTAACCGGGCACTTTTTCATCCAGTCGATAAGTTCCTCTTCGGGCCTGCATCCTTTTTCAAAGTCGGCCTCCGGGCCGACGTGTCCCTTCCAGCGATATGTGGTCGCCTCGATCAAGGACGGCCCTTTGCCCGCTCTGGCGTGCGCGACTGCCTCTTGTGCCGCGTCAAAGACTGCCAGCACGTCGTTGCCGTCCACGCACTTTGTCGGCATGTGAAAGCCTGGCCCGGCGCCTGTCGATATCTCGCATGTTGGGTGTCGCGCCTTCTGGTGAGAGTTGGTCGCGTAGTAGTTGTTTTCGCAGATAAAGACCACGGGGAGTTTCTTCAGGGAGGCGAAGTTCATCGACTCGTAGAATACCCCTTCGTCGGCCGCGCCGTCGCCGAAGTATATTACGGTTATCTTGTTGTCCTTTTTGATCTGAGATGCGAGAGCCGCGCCGACACCCATGGGTATGCCGCCGCCGACTATGGCCGAGGTACCGAGCATTCCGTTTTCCACATCGACGATGTGCATGGAGCCGCCCTTGCCCTTGCTGCACCCTGTCGCCCGGCCGTAGAACTCCGCCATGAGCGAGGCCATATCCGTGCCTTTGGCGATCGCGTGGCCGTGGCCCCGGTGGTTGCTGAATACGTAGTCCTCTTTTTCAAGGTGAATTGAGACCCCGGCGGCTATGGCCTCCTGGCCTATGCAAAGATGCACGGGACAGCGCATCTCCTGGGCCGGGTATAGATCGACTATTCTTTCTTCGAAGAGCCTGATACGAAGCATCGATCTAAAGAGCGCTATGTGGGTTTCCTTATCGGCCATCTGTTATGATCTCGGTTGCGGGTTTAAATGAAGTTGACATGCTCGGGCGGGTCTTTCAGCTCCCAGAGGTAGCGGTTCACCTCGTCCATCCTGCAGTTGATCCTGCACTCTTCTGTGTCGAGCTTCGTGTCCACGTACTCCATGAGCTCTCTTCGTTTCTCGCTCTTCCAGACCGTCTCAAAGCCGTCTTCCATGACGTTCCCGAGAGAGAATTTTTCGTCGCCGAGATATGCGCTACATGCCCAGAGCCCGCCGCCCGCGTCGATGTAGGACCAGAACGGAAGGGCCATACATCGCTTATAGTTCCTAGCTTCAAAGTCGAGCTTTTTCATGGTGCGTATCCTGAATATCACCTGAAAATTTTTATCGTTTATTTTGTCGAGCTCCTCTTCGAGGCTGTAGTAGTCGTTATAGGTGAGCCCCTGATACTCTTTGGTGATGCTCTTTTTGTGCTGGGAGTAGGGTTTTATCACCAGGTAATCCGCGCCGATATCCTTCGCCTTTTTTGCGAGAAGCACCGCCTCATTGAAATTTTCCGGCAGGAGCACCATCTGCATGCCGATCGCGCTCTTTATATCTTTCTCCCGGCGTACTTTTATTGCGTAGGAGATATTTTTTATCACGCGCTCAAAATCCTCCGGGTCGGTCCTGTGGACTTTGGCGTAGGTCTGTGGGGTGGCGGCGTTGATGCTGACCTTAATCCATGTGATCGAGGGTAGCGCCTTATCGACAATTTCATTTTTAAATAGCACGCCGTTAGAGGTGACGGCAACATCTATGCCGGCCTTCTTTGTGTGGTTTATGATCTCGCCCATGTCCTTGTGGAGAAAGGGCTCGCCTTCCCCGGCGTACATGACGCTCTTAATGCCGAGCTCACCCATTTCGCTAAGTAGCTCTTTAGCGCGTCCGGTCTCAAGGTATCTGGGCTGGTAGCCCATATAGTCGAGCGCGCAGTAGGTGCACCTGTGGTTGCACGCGCCTATGGGCGATATCTCGACATATATCGGGTAGATATCCTCGCCCGCTAGCCATTTATTCGTCCTCTCTACGTGGTAGATGAGTTTGTGGCTGTCTATTTTGTATTTATCCACAGTCCTCGTTATCTCTATAAGTACTTGATTTTGATTCTTTATAGTAACATGTTTGCTCATAGGCGCTCAACCTAATTGTATGGCCGATAATGCTATAATATTGATTGACGCAGTGCAGATAGCTTGATATGTTAACAACTTACAAGTTTTCATGGGGTACTTTTCTCAAAACGCAATGCATGGTTTGAAGCGATAAAAAGAGCGCATTCAGGCGCGTAAATATAGAAACCAATAGGAGGTAAGCTTATTATGGATTGGGGAATGAGTAATCGTCTTAGTAACATTATAAAGCCCGGTACCGGGCGTACCGTAATGCTCGCGGTCGACCATGGATATTTCCTGGGGCCCACTTCGGGCCTTGAGCAACCGGGTAAGACCGTCAAGCCCCTGCTTGAGTATGCAGATACCTTGATGCTCACTAGGGGGGTTTTAAGGAGCTGTGTCAATCCCGATACCGACGTGCCGATAGTCTTGAGGGTGTCGGGCGGAACGAGCATCCTTGGTAACCTCGCCGACGAGGGGCTCACCGTCTCCATCAGGGAAGCGATAAGGATGAACGTCTCAGGCGTCGCGCTCTCCATATTCGTCGGCTCGGAGCTTGAAAAGCAGTCACTCTTGAATCTCGCCAAGCTTATTGACGAGGCCCAGGAGTTCGGCATTCCCGTCTTGGCGGTTACGGCGGTGGGTAAAGAGATGGTAAGGGACGCGCGCTACCTCGGGCTAGCGAGCCGCATTGCGGCCGAGCTTGGCGTTCAGATCGTAAAGACCTACTACTGTGACGGCTTTGAGAAGGTCGTCAAGAACTGCCCCGTGCCGATAGTCATAGCCGGAGGCAAAAAGATACCCGAGCCCGACGCTCTTGAGCTAGCCTATAACGCGGTAAAGAGGGGCGCAATCGGTGTGGATATGGGCAGGAATATCTTCCAGTCCGACAACCCTGTGCCTATGATCAGGGCGGTACGCGAGGTGGTCCATAATAAAGCCACGCCAAAGCAGGCGCTCGATATGTACAAGCAGTTGTCGAGCGAGGCTAAGAAGAAGACCAAAAAGAAGACCAGCAAAGGGGCGAAGAAGAAATAGTTGAAGGCCGCGGTCTATTATAATAATAACGACGTACGCATTGAAGATGTGAAAAGGCCCGTGCCGGGCAAGGGCGAAATACTGATAAGGGTTCACGCCAGCGGTATATGCGGCAGCGATGTAATGCAGTGGTACCGCATAAAGAAGGCCCCGTTGGTGCTCGGCCATGAGATAGCCGGGGTGGTGGAAGAGATCGGCAAGGGCGTAGAGCGTTTTAAGGTGGGCGATAGGGTAACCGCGGCCCACCACGTGCCGTGCAATAAGTGCAAGTACTGCCTCATGGGCGCCCACTCGGTATGCGAGACGCTCAGGACGACCACCTTCACTCCGGGCGGCTTTGCGGAATTCGTCCTTGTGCCGGCCATAAATGTCAATGTCGGGGTCTTTAAGCTTCCCGATTCCATGAGCTTTGTGGAGGGTTCGTTCTCAGAGCCCCTTGGGTGCGTTGTACGCGCCATGAGGGTGGCCGGATTTAGAGACGGCTCAAGCGTGCTGGTGATCGGGAGCGGGATCTCAGGGATCCTGCATATAAAGCTCGCGCGCGCTCTCGGGGCGAGCCATATAATTGCCGTGGATATAAATAAAAAACGCCTTGAGGCGGCTATTGAGTTCGGTGCCGATCTCGCGCTTATGGCGGGCGAGGATATAAGAGCGAAACTTCTTAAGTCCCCGGGCGGCCTCGCCGACTTTGTCATCATATGCGCGGGCGCTGACGAGGCCATAGAGACGGCCTTAAAAAGTGTGGACAGGGGCGGGACGATTCTTTTTTTCGCCCCAAAGGAGCCGGGCGAGACATATCCTATGCCGCTCTTTGATCTCTGGCGTGATAATATTACGCTTGTAAACTCCTATGCCTCTCCGCCTGCGGACACGCTCGCGGCGATAGAGCTAATCGGGGACAAGCGTGTTACGGTGGAGGATATGGTGACCCACAGGCTCCCTCTCGATGAGGCGGCCGAGGGCTTCAGGCTCGTCTCCGGGGCAACGGATTCGCTAAAGGTGATTATAGAGCCGTAAAAAAGCGGGGCGCGTATTGAAGAAGATAGGCATAATAGTAAAGATCAGCAACCCTGAGGCGATTGAGACCGGCAACAAGGTCTGTGAGTGGCTCTCTAAGCGCGGGGTAGAGGTCTACGTCGAGAAGGCGATCGGCGATAAGGTCAAGTGCGCCACCGCGCTTGAGGCCGAAGATATCCCCGGCAAGGTCGAGGCTATTGTGGTGCTCGGCGGAGACGGCACGATGCTCCATGTGGTAAGGCTCCTTAAGGGCGGGGACGTCCCGATACTAGGAGTAAATCAGGGCGGGCTCGGCTTTCTTACCGCTATAAATGTCGATGAGATATATACTCTCCTTGAGAGGATGCTAAAGGGAGACTACAAGACCGCTGAGAGGATGATGCTCTCGGTCGAGGTGCTTAGGAAGGGCAAGGTAATAAGCCACCACAGGGTCTTGAACGACGCTGTGATCAAGGCGACAGGCGCGAGGCTCGTAATGCTCAAGACGAGCATAAACAAGGAGTATGTCACCACCTACAGGGCGGACGGGTTGATAGTCGCGACACCCACCGGATCGACGGCATATTCGCTATCTGCCGCGGGGCCAATACTCTACCCGACTATCCATTCGATCACCGTCTCGCCCATATGCCCCTTTAACCTCACGAACCGCCCGGTCGTTATACCGGATTGGATGAATGTGGAGGTAACGATTCCGGGTGAGCAGACGGGCATTGTGCTGACGCTCGACGGCCAGGCGGATATCGAGCTTGAAGAAGACGATAGGGTGGAGATAAAGAGGGATGAAAAGAGCGTCTATCTGGTGAAGTTCGAAGGCAAGAGCTATTTCGAGATCTTGAGGGAAAGGCTTATGTGGGAGCTTAAGTAGAGCGCTCGAAAATTCTACGCTTCACCTGGAATTCTTTGTCCGGCCTGTCTTGAATTATGGCCCTTTCCGTTATCAATTATATCTATTAACCCTCAGCAGTAGGCGCCCCCGGGACCCCAACCGATGCTAGTTGAATTAATCATTAAAGATTTTGCCATTATCGACTCTCTAACCGTCTCTTTCTCCAGGGGCTTTAGCGTTTTTACAGGAGAGACCGGAGCCGGCAAGAGCATAATTATAGACGCCATCGATCTGATACTTGGCGATCGCGCAAGCACTGAGACGATACGCAGCGGAACCGATGAGGCAGTTGTAGAGGCGCTCTTTGACGTAAGCGGCGAAAAGCTTATTAAGGAGAGGCTCGCTACGGCGGGTATTGAGAGTTTCGACGAGCTGGTAATAAAGCGCGTTGTCAACAGATCGGGGCGAAACAAGGTCTATATAAACGGCGGCCTCTCAACGCTTGTTACCCTGGCAGAGATTGCCGGAGCGCTTATAGATATCTGTGGCCAGAGCGAGCATCAGTCGCTCACCCGGAGCGCCGCGCATATAGATATCCTCGACGTATTTGCCGGGCTCGACGGGCTTCGGGAAAAGATGGCCTCTACGTACAGGGAGATGAAGGACTTCGAGGCCGAGCTGGCCTCTGTCTCTAAGCTCATGAGCGAGGGTTCGAAAGAGCGCGAGTTCAAGACTTTTCAGTTAAATGAGATCACAGAGGCCGCCCTCTCGGAGACTGAGGAGGGCGAGCTTTCGGCTACCAGAGAGAGGCTTAAGCACAGTGAAAAGCTCTCTTCGGTAACGGCCAATGCCGAGCGCACTCTGTACTCGGAAGAGGGTTCAATACTCGAAAAGCTCGGTGTGATAGTCGAGGAGCTTACCGATCTAAGCGCGCTTGACGAGCGCATAAAAGAACCTCTCGACGCGCTTAAAGAAGCACTCTATGGGTTGGAGGATTCGGCCGGTTTTTTAAGGAACTACTCTTCAGGCGGTCTTGATGACGCAGGGGGTCTTGAAGAGATCGAAGAGAGGCTCGATCTTATAAATAACCTTAAGAGGAAGTACTCTATGGGTGTACCTGAACTGATCATTCGGGCCGAGGAGATCAAGGGTGAGCTTGCCGATATCGAGGGCTTTGACGAGAGGTTCTCCGAGATCGAGGCGAAGCTCGTCACGTCCCATAGAGAGGCCGAGGGTATAGCCGCGGAGTTGACCAAAGAGAGGTTGGGCGCAAGTGTTAAGCTTAAAGAGGCCATAGAGCGCGAACTGAAAGAGCTTGCGATGGAGGGGGCGAGCTTTGAGGTGGATATAAAGACCGCCGAGGCATCGGCTGGCGAGGACGCGGAGCAAAGACCCGGCATCGGGCGCATTAATGAAAAGGGGGCCGACAGGGTAAGCTTTCTTATATCGACAAATCCCGGCGAGGAGCTTAAGCCCATAGAGCATGTCGCCTCCGGCGGGGAGCTCTCGAGGATAATGCTCGCCATGAAGACCTCCACTTCTTTTGGAAAGGTGGGGACCATGATATTCGACGAGATAGATACGGGCGTGGGCGGCTCTATGGCAAAGATGATAGCGCATAAGTTAATGGGTGTAGCACGCTCAAGCCAGGTGCTCTGTATAACGCACATGCCGCAGATAGCCGCCTATGCGGATAACCATTACTTTGTCTCAAAGGGCGTTGGCGCTGATGAGAGGACGGTTACTAGCGTAGCCGAACTGATCGGTGATGCGGTGGCTGAAGAGATAACGAGGATGCTCGGCGGCGAGGGAGGCGGCAAGGAGGGCGCCACAGCTGTTGAGCACGCGAAAGAGCTTTTGAATTCTGCATTAAAAGAGAGAGCGCTATGATGATAAGAAAGGCGAAATTGAGCGACGTCAAGGCGATATACGCCCTTGTCGAGGAGTTTGCAAAGAGGGGGGATATGCTCCCTCGCCCAATACTTGAGATATATAAGGAGGTCAGGAGTTTCTTTGTATGCGACGAGGACGGGGTGGTGGTCGGCACCTGCGCGTTAGCCGTCTGTCTCGAAGGACTCGGAGAGGTGAGGAGTCTGGCGGTAAATGACGAGTTTGCGGGGCGCGGCGTTGGCAAGCTCCTTGTCACGGCCTGCCTTGATGAGGCGTGTGAACTGGGGCTCGAAGAAGTCTTCGCGCTTACCTACACCACCGAGTTTTTTAAAAAGCTTGGCTTTAAGGACACTGAAAAGGAGAAGCTCCCGCATAAGATCTGGGGCGAGTGCGTAAACTGCGCCAAGTTCCCCAACTGCGACGAGAACGCCGTTATAATAAAGCTCTAGCCAATACGAGTTACAGGGCGTATAGATATAATAGGCATAATGGATATAGAGGGTAGTCTATGGATCCTGACATCTTAAAAGAAGGCACTGGCGGGCAGGCCGTTAAGTTATTAAGCGATATGCTTGGTAAGAAGGCCGATTCCTATGAGATATTCCTCTCTTTGGACAAGGGTATCGCGGTCGAGGTCAAGGACGGGGAGGTGGACTCATTTAAGGTGCGCTCCAGCCTCGGTGTCGGCATAAGGACGCTCAGCGCCGGCAGGGCGGGCTTTGGCTACTCGAGCCTCCTTGACCCCTTTGCCCTTAGAGATATGGTGGATAAGGCGCTTAGCGGCTCTCTGGAGCTTCCAATCGACAGGAACCTGAGTTTCCCCGGCAGTGATGAGCACGGGGGCGGGGGAGATGAGGGCACTGGTATTGTCGAAGAGTCCGAACTGATAGATCCGTCTATTGGGGAGGGCGGGGGTGAGGGTGGTATAGAGTGCGCGAGCCTTATTGAAGAGAGCGCCAGGGCAACCGATAAGAGGGTTAAGAATATCAGAAAATCGTCCTATACAGAGTCCTCTCTTTCAACCAGGCTTGTAAATTCCAATGGGATCGACTCGCTCTATTCGGCGACATTCTTTTCAGGCTCTATCTCGGTTGTGGCCGAACAGGACGGTGAGAGCCAGATGGGCTGGGAGATCGCCATGGGCCATAAGAGGGCCGACGTGGACCCGGAATTGGTCGGGCGTGGCGCCGCCAGGAGGGCTACGGCATTATTGGGAGCAAGGAAGGCCGAGAGCACCAGGAGCCCGGCGGTCATGGAGAACCTGATGGCCATGGAGCTTTTGCAGGCATTTTCAGGGGCCTTTCTCGGCGATAACGTAAGCAAAGGCAAGTCTATGCTCGCGGGTCTTTTGAACAAGGAGGTCGTTAGCAAAATAATCAATATAAATGACGACGGGTTACTTAAGGGCGGCTGGGCCACAAGCGCCTTTGACGGCGAGGGTGTGGGCAGAAGGAAAACACAGCTTATAAAAGAGGGCAGGCTCGCCGGTTTCCTTTACGACACCTACTGGGCGAAGCTTTCAGGGGCCGAGAGTACGGGCAACGGTTCAAGGAGTTCATTTAAGAGCGTCCCGGCCGTCGGCGTCTCCAACCTCTATATAGAGGCCGGTGAAAGGGGGCTCGACGAACTCTTAAAGGAGATGGATACCGGTTTCTTTATAACGGAGCTTATGGGAGTGCATACCATAAATACGATAACCGGCGAGTTCTCGCTCGGTGCGCAGGGCTTTCGGGTAGAGGGCGGAGAGTTGAAGTATCCGGTTCGCTCTATGGCCATAGCAGGGGAGCTTCTTGGACTTTTCTCCAGGGTGGAAGAGGTGGGTAGTGATCTTCGCTTTATCGGGGGCACCGGAGCGCCGAGCCTCAGGCTCTCGGAACTGGACATCAGCGGCGCCTCTTAAAAGTGATATTCTCCATTCAAAGAATAACCAATCCCGGAATCGAGTATTTTCGCTCTTTTCTTTTATAATCAATGATTTACATTTTTTTCTTGAAAAGAATTGTTCTTGGATGTTATGGTTAAGGCTTAGGACTATGCTATAGCGTTAGTTAACAGGATATCAAGCTCCTGTTTATAAATGAGATGTGGTATATTGATTATATTGAAATGAGTAGAGAAGGATCGATAGAGGTATAAATTAAATAGATGGCAAAACGTTTTCTCTCTATCTTCATACCCGTTGCAATACTGGTCGCGATATTATTCGCCATTATATACTTAAGCGAGGCGCGCTCGACCAGAGCGCTCATCGAGACCAAGGAGTCCGATATACTCGATCTCCAGTTGGAGACGATCGCCTCGGACTTTAATTCGGTCGTCTCAGACCTCTTTGTCCTGGCCGACAGCCACGAATTCAGCGAGGCCTTCCATCACAAGGATGACCGGTATGCGGATATAGGGGCGCACTTCCTGAATTTCTCAAGAGAAAAGAGGCTATACGACCAGATCAGGTTGCTCGACGTCAAGGGTAGAGAGAAACTCAGGGTAAATTTTAACGACGGTGATCCTGCCATTGTGCCGGCCTTAGAGCTTGGAGATAAATCCGGGCGCTATTACTTTAAAAAGGCGATCGGGCTTAATAAAGGCGAGGTCTACGTATCGCCTCTCGACTTGAATGTTGAGCAGGGCAAGGTGGAGAAACCCTATAAACCGATGATACGGTTTGCGACCCCTGTCTTTGATCTGTCGGGGAAGAAGAAAGGGGTAGTGGTGCTCAACTATTTCGGTGGAAGACTCCTTGAGCATTTTGAGAGCGTAGCATCCGGCTCAAGCGGCGAGATAGTATTTCTTAACTCCGAAGGGTACTGGCTCTTCAGCCCCAGAAGTGAAGATGAGTGGGCCTTTATGTTCGGAGGCGACATGACCTTCCAGGAGGTATATCCCGAAGAGTGGAAGAAAATATCAAAGGCCGATTCCGGCTGGTTCAGGAACGCGTCCGGCCTCTTTATGTTCAGGACGGTCTACCCCCTCTCCTACGCTTCACTGCGCTACGGCCACGATATGGTCCCGGAGAGGAAGGTCAGCCAGCTTGAGGACCGGAGCTATTACTGGAAGTTCGTCTCCAGGATCCCGCCCGAGGTCTTAAATGCCGGGAGTAAAAAGCTCCTCGGCCTGCTTGTCCTGATATACTTGGGCCTTCTTGTACTCATAGCCGCAGGCGCAAGGTATATAGTACATGCGGGCATAGGGCGCGAGAGCGCTAATGAGGCGCTAAAGGACAATGAAGATAGGTTCCGGGCAATGCGCTCAGGCTCGTTTAACGCTATTATAGTATCGAATATAGAGGGCAGGATCACTGAGGCCAACTCAATGGCCGAAAGCCTCTTCGGATATACGCACTCGGAGTTGAAGGGTAAGGAGCTTGCTGTAATCATACCCGAGAGGTACAGGGAAAGGTGCCATGAGTGCTTTAATAAGTTTATTACCACCGGTGAGGGCAAGATGCTTGGATCCATCGTCGAGGTCTCGGGGCTCAAGAAAGGCGGGGAGGAGTTCGAAGTCGATATGATAGTCAACAGCTTTATGACGGGCGGAGAGATGTGCTTCATAGCTACCTTCCATGATCGCGCTAAAAGCTAACGAGAGTTTTCAGGCCGGGAGAGAGGCGTGTGCGCCCGGAGAAAACAGAAATGGCTTGACAACTGACGGCCGCTATATTATAAAGGCCTATACATAAGCAGTTTTAAATTCTTATCAAGAGTGGCAGAGGGACTGGCCCTGTGAAGCCACAGCAACCGCCTCCCGTCTTACGGGGCGCAGGTGCTAACTCCAGCAAGGTATAAAATGCCTTGGAAGATAAGAGAGAGTTAGTATCCTCTTCTTTTTTTCCTAAAGAAGGGGATTTTTTTTGTCGATTGGCGATTGTGTTTATTATGCCGTCCGTTGGGGATTTTTTTTGGTCGAACGGCGGGGCTTTAGCTAACGCCCTTGTGTATATAACAAGAGAGGAAGATACAATATGGGTTACGTTCACGCTTTAAAGTGCAGGGAATGCGCAAAGGAATATCCAAAAGAGGCGCTGCATGTGTGCGAGTACTGTTTCGGCCCTCTGGAGGTTAGCTACGACTATGAGGCGATAGGCAAGGTGCTTACGCGTGAGGTTATCGAGAGCCGGGAGCCCAATATGTGGCGCTACCGGGAACTCCTGCCGCTCGAAGGCCCGCCGACAGTCGGCGAACAGGTGGGCTTTACACCGCTCATAAGGGCAAAGAACCTTGAGAGCGCGCTTGGCGTAAAGGAGCTCTATATAAAGAACGACGCCGTCAACTTCCCGACCTTATCCTTTAAGGATCGCGTCGTCTCTGTCGCTATGAGTAAGGCCAAGGAACTGGACTTCAAGGTGGTGGCATGCGCCTCCACGGGGAATCTGGCCAACTCGGTTGCGGCCAACGCCAGCGCCTGCGGCATGGAGAACTACGTCTTTATCCCCTATGATCTTGAGCGTACGAAGATACTCGGCACGCTGGTCTACGGCTCCAAGGTCGTCGGCATCAAGGGTACATACGACGAGGTGAACAGGCTCTGCAGCGAGATAGCGGGCCGTTACGGCTGGGCCTTCGTAAATATCAACATAAGGCCCTACTATGCAGAGGGCTCAAAGGCCTTTGGATACGAGATAGCGGAACAAATGGGGTGGAGGCTTCCGAAGCACATCATAGTTCCGATGGCAGGGGGCTCGCTTATCACGAAGATATGGAAGTCCTTTAACGAGTTCCATAAGCTCGGCCTTGTTCCTGAGATCGACACAAAGGTCTACGGCGCTCAGGCCACCGGGTGCGCGCCGATCGTCAACGCCATCAAGGAGGGTAGCGACCTTATAAAGCCCGTAAGGCCAGCGACTATTGCAAAGAGCCTCGCCATAGGCAACCCGGCAGATGGTTTCTATTCCATCAAGACCATGAAGGATAGCGGCGGTTACGGGGAAGACGTCTCTGACGAAGAGATCATAGATGCCATGAAGCTTCTCGCCGAGACCGAAGGTGTCTTCGCCGAGACGGCTGGCGGCGTTACGCTCGGCTCGGCCATAAAGCTTATCGAGAGCGGCCGGATTCCCAGGGACGAATCGATCGTCATTTCGATTACCGGAAACGGCCTGAAGACACAGGAGTGCCTTGAGGGTAAGCTCGTAGAGCCTGCGGTTATAGAACCGAGGCTCGCCGACTTCGACGAACTGGTGAAGAGTAACGGTGATCAGTACGCCGTAGTGGGCTAGCCGGGCTAGCCCGGTTTTATGCCGCGCAACGTGGCGGCGAAGGTTTTCAAAGCGTTTTCGTACGCGGCGAGCATCTGTCTGAAGACGGCCTGATCAGTCCATCGGACCAGTCCGGTTTTATGCCGCGCAACGAGGCGGTGAAGGTTTTCAAAGCGTCTTCGTACGCGGCGAACCTCTGCCGCTTTTTTACATTGATAGCCGTGTGATTTTTCTGTATTATGGAAGGATAGGCTTTGCTGGCTGGCGCGAGTTTTAGCGCCATGCATCGCCATACGTAAAGGAACCCCAATTCAAGATGATAAGGAGCTTATTTATATAATGGATCATTTTATAGAGGATAAATCCCATAAGGTCGACGTGACCATGGAGGGTGAATCCAAGAAGATCAACTTCAACGACCTTAAGACCGGCGGGTTCATAAAGCAGAAGCAGAGGAACCTCTTTGTCGTGCGCCTTCGTTGCCCCGGCGGGGAGATGAGCGCCGACCACCTCCTGCAGGTAGCCGAGCTTGCCAAAAAGTACAGCAAGGAGGGGCAGGTTCATTTCAGTTACAGGCAGTCGCTGGAGATACTCTATGTCGACTATCGCGAATTTGAGCCCCTGGTCGACGCAATACAGAAGATCGGGCTAAGGGTGGCCTCATGCGGCCCCAGGGTCAGGGTCCCTACCGCCTGCGGCGGGTGTACGTATAACCCCAACGGCCTCTCTGATACTCAGGGGCTCGCGAAGATGGTTGACGAAAAGCTCTTCGGCACGCCCACGCACCATAAGTTCAAGGTCTCATTTTCGGGCTGTCCTATAGATTGCTCCAGGACGAACGAGATGGATATAGGTTTTCAGGGCGTTGTCTGGCCCGAGTGGGTCAAAGAGGACTGCACAGGATGCACGATCTGCGCCGAGGCCTGTAAGGAGGGCGCCATTGAGGCCCATCCTGAGACAGGTGAGCCGATATTCGACCCCAAGCTCTGCATATACTGCGGCGATTGCATAAGGGCGTGCCCGACCTCGGCCTGGGTAGCGGGCAGGGAAGGCCATCTGGTACGTGTCGGAGGCAAACACGGCCGCCATCCCTTTAACGGCTTCGACGTGGCAATATTCGTCCCGGACGAAAAGGTCCAGGAGGTTATAGAGAAGACAATCACGTGGTATAAGGAGAAGGGCAAGAAATGGGAGAGGATCGCGACCACCTTAAGGAGGGTCGGTCTAGACGATTATATGAAGCATATGGAAAAGATCCTCGAAGGATATTCTGTTGAAGGATACGCCTTAACGGCGAGGACGGAAGGTGAGCGATAATATGAGTAAAGAGTCTTTGGATCTAAGAGGCGTGGTCTGCCCCATGAATTTTGTTAAGACCAAATTAAAGCTCGAGAGCATGGAGGACGGTGAGATTCTCGAAGTGATACTCGACTCCGGCGAGCCGATACAGAACGTACCAAAGAGCCTGAAGGAAGAAGGGCATAAGATCGTCGGGGTAACAAAAGAGGACGATCACTTTACTTTGAAGGTCGAGAAGGGCTAGTATTACTATTAATACAAATCTCAGGAGGTAGAGCATGGCAGCAGTCAAGGTCAGAATACCGACACCACTAAGGAAGATCACCAATGATCAGGAGGAAGTAGAGGCTCAGGGAGGTAACATCAGCGAGATCATAGCCGATCTCGAAGCCAATTACCCCGGACTAAAGGAGCGTATCTGCGAAGATGACGGCACATTAAGGCGCTTTGTCAATCTCTACCTTAATGACGAGGATATCAGGTTCAAGGAGAATATGGAGACCGCGCTCAGTGACGGCGACGAGCTCTCTATTATTCCGGCAATAGCAGGCGGGCGGGGCTGAATTTTGAAGAAGAGGTACTATCTTACATACTCCAAGGATCTCGTAAAAGAGCCCTTGATCTATCAGGTCGGTAAGGAGTTCAAGGTGAAGACCAATATCCGCCAGGCCTCCATCTCGGAAGAGCTTGGTCTCGTGGCCCTGGAGCTTGATGGCGACGTAGAAGAGATCGAGAAGGCCGTACAGTTCTTTATCGAAAAGGGCGTGAAGGTGGAGCCCATAGAGCTAGATATTATCGAGTAGCCGGAGCCCTCCTTTTTCTTTATCTCTTTACGTATCCCGGCCTGCTTTTGCGGGCCATCGCCTTGTAGTCTAAACCCCCTATCTATTGGATTATCTTTTATTTAATCAAGGTTTCTACCCCGAACCCTGCCCAAATAAAACTTGACAATCCTGATAAGGTATTTTATACTCGACAAAGTTAGTAAGGTATTTTTTTGTCACTTATTAGCGGGTTTTTTTATTAAGTAAAAGGGGTTTTTGGACTTATGAAGGCAGTCGATCTATTTAGAGGCAGCACCGAGCGTGAAAGCGCGGTTCCTCCTGCCAGGGGTTCCGTTCTGGAGCTTATCGGCAATACGCCGCTTGTAAGGATCAATCGCGTTACCGAGAATCTGCCGGGCGGCGTAGAGATCTATGCCAAGCTTGAGGGGGCAAATCCCGGCGGCTCGGTCAAGGATAGGGCGGCGCTTCGGATGATAGAGGACGCGGAAAAGGCCGGAAGGCTTACGAAAGATAAGATACTTCTCGATTCCACCTCGGGTAATACCGGTATCGCTTATGCGTTGATCGCCTCGGTCAAGGGCTATATGGTCGACCTTGTCGTTCCGGCCAATGTGAGTCAGGAGCGTAAGAAGATCCTAAAGGCCTTTGGAGCGAACGTGATATTTTCAGACCCCCTTGAGGGCTCGGACGGGGCTATAAGGCTCGCGTGGAAGCTCTATGTGGAGAACCCGGATAAGTTCTGCAAATTAGACCAGTACAATAACCCGTCCAATCCCGACGCGCATTACTTCGGTACCGGGCCGGAGATCATAGAGCAGACAGGCGGTAAGGTCACCCATTTTGTGGCTTCAATAGGCACCGGCGGGACGATCATGGGCACCGGCAAGAGACTTAAAGAGTTTAACAGCGATATTCAGATCGTGGCCGTTGAGCCGGACAACGCCTTTCACGGCCTTGAGGGCCTTAAGCACATGGAAAGCTCTATCGTGCCGGGTATCTATCACCCGGAGCAGCATGACGAGAAGTTCCCCGCCCCGACCGAAGAGTCTTACGATATGGTAAGGAGGCTTGCCAAGGAGGAGGGGCTCCTGGTGGGGCAGAGCGCCGGGGCGGCGATGCTCGGGGCGCTAAGTGTCGCCATGAAGCTCGAGAAAGGGTGCGTTGTGGTCATATTCCCCGATGGAGGGGATAAGTACCTTAGCACCACGCTCTGGGAATAGGTCTTAGAGATGATACGTATTCCTGAACGGGTATTCGAAGAGATGACGGCCCATGTCAAAGGGGGCTACCCTGACGAGTGCTGCGGCGCGCTTCTGGGAAAATCAGAAAGAGCCGAGGATGGTTCGGACGTAAATAACGTTACTGATGCCGTAGCGCTTACCAATATTATTGAGGAACGAAGCGCCGACCGTTACAAGGTAGACCCTGTAGAGATTTTGAAGGTCGAAAAAGAGGCTTCAAAGATGGGTGTAAGTGTGGTTGGTTTCTATCATTCGCATCCGGACCACCCGGACGAGCCTTCCGAGTTTGATCGCGAAGAGGCAACTTGGCCGGGCTATTCGTATGTGATAATCGCCGTGGAGAATGGCGTTAATATCAAGACCAGGAGCTGGATGATTGCCGATATGGAAGCGCCGTTCGAGGAAGAGGAGCTAAGTGTTTTTAAGGCCCTTTAATGTTTTTATATTTTAGATAATAATAGATCATAAGGATTTAAGAAGATGGACTTCACAGAAGAACAAATTGAGCGATACTCGAGGCATATAATACTGCCCGAGGTCGGCGGCAAGGGGCAGGAAAAGCTCTTGGGTAGCAAGGTCTTCGTCCTTGGCGCGGGCGGGCTCGGCTCGCCGAGCCTTCTCTATCTCGCAAGCGCCGGGGTGGGCACCATAGGCATTGCCGACGGCGACGTTGTGGAGCTAAGTAATCTTCAGCGCCAGATCATCCACGGTAACGCGGATATAGGTGTTCCTAAGGTCAAGAGCGCCAAAGAGAGTATCAACGCAATCAATCCGGACGTAGAGGTCAACGCCATTCACGGGCGCCTCACGGCCGACAATATCCGAGAAACCATAAGGGACTACGACGTAGTCCTCGACGGATCGGATAACTTCCCTACCAGATTCCTGATGAACGACGCCTGTTTCTTTGAAAATAAGCCCCTGGTGAGCGGGTCCATGTTCAGATTCGACGGTCAAGTCTCCGTCTTTCACCCGGCAGATGGGCTACCGTGCTACAGGTGTCTCTATCCCGAGCCGCCTCCGAAAGGTCTTGTCCCTAGTTGTGGCGAGGCCGGAGTACTCGGAGCACTTGCCGGGGTCATCGGCGTACTTCAGGCAGTCGAAGCCATTAAATATCTCCTTGGTATCGGCGACTTGCTCTCCGGCCACCTTCTTATCTTCGACGCCCTTTCCATGAACTTCAGAAAGGTCAAGGTGATGAAGGACCCCGGGTGCGCGCTCTGTTCTCCTACGGCGACGATCAAGGAACTCATAACCTACGAGCAGGCGGCCTGCGAGCTGACTCAGCCAATGGGCTGACCCTTTGCCGACGGCCCTGTAAACGGAAAAGCTCCTAAAACGAAGGCTTTTATCAGCGTTTCATGGGTAAAGACTATCTCCATAACACGGGTATGCTCAAGATCGACCTGATGCTTCGCGGCATCAGGGCCGATAACAGCATAGACCTTTCCGTGCTTGCTCACGGCAGCGGCATTGATATCATCCTGCCCGGAGAGACATTGGCTAACGTCCCGCACGGCGACGAGTTTACGGCCGCGTCACCTTATCTCTTAAAGAGGGTCAAGGACGCTTACTCTATCACCAATGGTAAGAGCGAGATACCATGCGAGGTGATACCTGTCTCAGAGTTTTACAAGGGAAAGACTTCAACCGGTGTAGAGTTCAGCCGGATGGCTACGACCCATGGTTCTTACGTGGCCATTACACCGAGGCCGAGTTGTGAGTTCTTCGGCGAAGGAGTCGAGTGCAGGTACTGCGCGGGAAATTTCGACACCGCCTCCGCTTCGGCAAAGCCTTTTTCAGTAGACGAGATACTCGAGGTCGTGGAGGCGGTAAAAAAAGAGAAGATAGCGGAGATAATATATTTCTCGCTCGGCTTTACGAGCGAGGACGACGGGGGCATTGAGTTTTTAGCCCCCTATATAAAGGCGGTAAAGAAGCACTTTAATTTTCTCGTTGCGGTCGAGGCGCTTCCGCCGAAGCGGAACAGCTGGATAGACGATACCTACGCCATGGGAGTGGACTCGGTCCTTTATAATCTGGAGATTTTCGATAAAGGGCTTTTTGAGGTAATATGCCCCGGCCGGAGCGAACTGATCGGGCGAAAGCGCTATCTCGACGCCCTTAAGTACGCGGCCTCGGTATTCCCCAACGGTACGGTGGCCTCGCACCTTATTGTAGGGCTTGAACCTCCGGGGTCGACCATAAAGGGGATCGATTTTCTAACAGAGATGGGCGTGGTGCCGATCCTGCCGATTTACAGGCCGAGCCCGGGTAAGGCTCTAAGGATCGAGCCGCTCAATGCCGAGATAATCATACCCGTATACAGTCACCTCTATAAGGCGGTTAAGGAGAATAAGATCAACATGAACTGGGTTCGCGACATAAGTTTGATCTCAACACCGATTGAGGGCAGGAGCCTCGTTGAAGAGGAGGGCGGAATTTCGCTCTTCGATAGTTTTTATAAATCGAGGTTCGGGCGTAAGACCGCCTGGGGGCTATCGACTCTCAGGAGAAAGCTAAGGGTCAAGGGTACTGAATATCTCGATGACGATGTTGACGAACCTGGCCCGCAAGATTTGGCAGAAGAAGGCGAGCCAAAAGAGGAAAACGAAGAGGGATAAGGGGCATCTAAGTGGGCGCGCAAATTGACAAGAGACCGATATGGCTGCTCCTGATCCTTAAGGGACTGAGGCCGATATTCTTCGTGGCCGTAACGATTATATTCTTGAGGATCCTTTCGACCGATCTTCCAGACGGGCTAACCGCCGCGGGGCGTAACGCCATCGCTATATTCATCCTCTGCCTGATTCTCTGGGTATCGAATGTCATCCCTCTGGCTATAACGAGCCTCTTCGCCATCGTGCTGGTCCCGTTTCTGGGCATTCTTTCAACGAGCGATACCTACGCCATATTCGGTAACGAGGCGGTATTCTTTATCCTCGGGGCCTTTATCCTGGCGGGTGCCGTTATGCACTCGGGGCTATCGAACAGGATAGCGCTTGCCATAATGAAGCGTTTCGGGGCTTCCCCGAAGAGGCTGCTCCTTAGCATATTCTTTCTTTCCGCCGTGCTCTCGTTCTTTATGAGTGAGCACGCCGTAGCCGCTATGCTCTTTCCCATAGTCTTTGAGATAGCCAAGGGGCTAAAGCTAAGGCCGGGTAGCTCGAATTACGGCAAGCTCCTCTTCCTCTCGCTCGCGTGGGGCTGCGTCATAGGGGGCGTGGCTACATTCCTCGGTGGGGCGAGGGTTCCGCTTGCCGTTGGAATACTCTCCGAGAGTACAGGAAAGAGTATAGATTTTCTAAGCTACACGGTGGCGGTCTTTCCTATAGTCGTCGTGCTGCTCACGGTCGCGGCCTTCCTGCTTCCGAGGCTATTCCCGATTGAGATCGATAGCGTGGACGAGGCCCATAAGCTTCTCACCGAGCGCATTAAGACCATCGGGAAGCTAAGGCTGCGCGAATACGCTGTCGGCCTTATACTGGTGCTCACCGTAGCGGCATGGATGACGCTTGGCCACAGGTTCGGGCTTGCGAGTATCGCGCTCACAGCGGTGGTCGTGCTCTTTGTCTTCAAGCTCGTAAGGTGGAAGGATATTGAGGAGTACGTAAACTGGGGGATCATCCTGATGTACGGCGGGGCCATAACTCTCGGCACCGCGCTTGAGAGGAGCGGTGCCGCCGAGTGGGTTGCGAACAGGACTATCGGCGAGTGGGGTTCAAGCCCCGTAATGATAATCGCCATACTCTCGCTCCTGACACTCGTGCTTACCGAAGGGATAAGCAACGCCGCGGTCATCGCGATACTTTTGCCCATTGCAATAGGTATAGCGGGAAAGTTCTCGCTCGACCCGGTGCTCTTGACGTTCGCGATTGCCGTACCGGCCGGGCTCGCATTTTCCCTGCCAATGAGTACGCCGGCAAACGCCATAGCGGTGTCGTCCAATTACATTACCGTACGCGACCTTGCGCGTACCGGCGTGATCATGAGCGTTACCGCATGGGTGGTCTTTAATCTCGTGGCCAGATATTACTGGCCTTACATTGGACTTGGGGGCTAGGGGGCTGGATGGGGGGTAATTTCTTATGAAGAGCATTTTGTTGGTACTTTCAACGACGAGGACCCCGGCAAGCGCCATCGACTTTGCCGTAGAAAGGGCCAAAGAGGAGGGCGCCAAGCTCGTCGCCCTCTATGTCGTGGAGAAAGAGCTTGCCAACGCGGTCTTCGACCGCTTCTCGGATATCGGCTTTATAGGCGATAAGCCCTCGATGAACCTCACTGAGGCGGTAATGAAGGAGTACAGGCAACGCGCCTATGAGGAGCTTGGCAGGGTACAGATAAAGGCCATGGAGGGCGCCGTAGATTATGAGCCGATTACCAGGGAGGGGGAGTATCTCATGGAAGTACTTGATGTTATTGGTACTTATGACGCGGACCTCGCCATTGTGGTACGAAAGAAACGCTCTGTTATCAGCAAGTACTTTCTAAGGTCCCCTTCACAGATGCTCCAGGAGAGGGCCCCGTGCGAGATTAAGATCTTCGAGAGCGAATAACCCCTGTATTCATCTATTAGCCTATGTTATACTATAATATTGCTATTAAATAATATTTTGGTTAATATGCTCTTCCGTCCAAATATTTGTTCTCTTGAGAGACAAAAATAATATAAAGGAGTAAGGTGATGAGTGAGGCAGAAAAGAAAGAGACGAGTAAACTGGATATCGAAGCTATAAACGAGGGTTTTGCGAACGCCACCCCTCAGGAGGTGCTCGAATGGGCCCTTGGCGAGTTCCACCCCGATATCGCTCTGGCCTGGAGCGGTGCCGAGGATGTCGCGGTGGTCGATATGATGGTGAAGATCAACCCCAAGGCGAGGATATTTACCCTCGACACGGGCAGGCTTAACCCCGAGACATACGACGTCATCGACAAGGTGCGCGATAAATACGGCATTGAGCTTGAGGTTATGTTCCCGGACTCAAAGGCCGTCGAAGAGATGGTCAGGGTCCATGGAGTCAACATGTTCTACCAGAGTGTCGAGAACAGGAAGCTCTGTTGTAAGGAGCGTAAAGTGCAGCCCTTAAGGCGCCAGCTTGGGACACTCTCAGCCTGGGTCACCGGGCTCAGGGCCGATCAGGCCGTTACGCGCTCAGAGCTTAAGAGGGTGGAGATAGACGATGCCTTCGGCGGCATAGTCAAGGTAAACCCGCTGGCGGGCTGGTCCCATGAGGATGTCTGGAATTATATACGCGCGAATAACGTCCCCTATAACGAGCTTCACGATAAGGGTTATCCTTCCATAGGATGCGCCCCGTGCACGCGCGTTGTTGAAGAGGGCGAGGATATCCGCGCCGGCAGATGGTGGTGGGAATCTCCTGAGACCAAGGAGTGCGGCCTCCATGTGAAGGAAAAGTAGAGGGGCTTAGGGGGCCGGAGTTTTAGGCCCGTGATAGTTTGTAAGATGAAAAAAGACCGCTTTAGCGGTCTTTTTTTGTATGTGGAGTGTCTTCTTTCCTAGCCCCTTCTAAAGTCTCCCGGGCCTATGGTGATAGTCTTTGTACGCGCCCTGACGTATTTCTTGAGATAGCCTTTGATCACTTCCCTCGACGGTGGAAATACAAGGAGAAAGCCGAAGAGGTCGGTTACGAGCCCGGGCGTCAGTAGCAGGGCGCCGGAGACGAGCACCATGGCCCCGTCGAATATCTCCTCGGCCGGGAAGAGACCTTCGCTCATATTCTTCTGGAACCTCGTCATGATATTAAAGCCTTCGAGCCTTACCAGATATGCCCCTATCATGGCCGTACCTATAACGAGGAGTATCGTATAGCCGACCCCTATAAAACTGCCCACCTTGATAAGTATGGCAAGCTCTATAACAGGAATGAGCGCAAAAAGAAAAAATAATTTAAAGAACAATTTAATACCTTTTTAATCCAGTTGTTTTATAATAGATATATCGGGTAGAGATGGCCAAGGCCATCTCTGTTGCCTTGCCCTTATGATTACTTTATACGCTCAGGAATGTCAAGTTGGGGGGTATGTGATGATCTATGAAAAGTTCCATTCAAGAAAAACTCTTCTTATCTTTTTCCTCTTATTTCTTCTCTCTCAGATAGTTTTTCCGCCATTCGCTCTATCTAAAGATGTTGATGATGATAACGGTACCGACAGGGTGCTCTTTATGATCGCCGAGAAAAATATCGAGGATACCCATTTTTTCTACTGGTGGTCGTCGTCGTTCTGGGGTACGAGTATAACAAAGACAGAGTATAAGGCCGAGGTCACGGATATCTCTTCCGCCTCGACCGCTCTTGCCGGGGCCTTTATCAAGGCCGGTTTTATTGTCGTTGATCCAAGTGCTATCAAGGGCGATATTGAGATAGAGGACGCCTACAGGCTCGAGGACCTCACGGTTAAGAATACCACCGGTTTCGGCAAAGTCATTGGAGCAGACATTGTGATAAAGGGCCGGGCTATCGCCAGGGCGGGGATCAAGGAACCAAAGGCAAAGCTCGGCGTCTATATGGCCGATGTGACGGCCCGGGCCATAAGGGTCTCTGACGGCCGCGTCCTCGCCAGCGCCACCGGACACGGTGTGACCCGCCATCTCTCCCCGACCTCGGGGGCCCTCAAGGCGCTTAGCCTGGCCGGAGAAGATCTGGCAAAAGAGCTCATGGAGCATATGGGTGCCGATTGAAATTAGATTCCGGTGAGATCAGGTTTGATTGAAACCAGCTTCAGGTGAGATCAGCTTTTGGCGAGACGGATAGCTCCGGGCAGAGGCCTCCTGCGGGCCGGCAACAGATCGATCTTCAGGGGGTTATGTCAACACAGAGAAAAAGACAACTCATAGTCCTTCTTATTATATTCTTTCTATCCGGCTGTAGTTCCGTGGGCGTAAGGGTAGCGCCAAACCCTGCCAACCCTACCCGGACCGTTGCGGTGCTTCCCATGTATAACGTCACAAACAGCCTTGACGGTGCCGAGTATGTAAGAGAGCGGTTTAGCGAAGAGCTCGTAAGGCGCCAATACGTTGTCATGGAGATCTCAGAGGTTAACTCGATCCTGCAGGAGCAGACAGGCATATCGCTCGGCTCTCAGCTTGAGATGACGAGCCCCCAGGTGATAGGCGAGATACTCGGCGTTGACGCGCTTGTCTACGGATATCTGCTGGACTTTGACAATGTAATTCTGGGTATCTATAACGCGCGCATAGTAAGGGCTGGGTTCAAGATGGTGGACGTCTCCTCGGGCAGCGTGTTGTGGTCGGGTGGTAAGGGTGTTAAGTTTGTATTGTTTGCTGGAGATGCCGGCTTTTTCGCGACGTTAGGCAAAGAGATCATCGACGCTCAGGGCGGCTTTGATGATTTTGAGACTATCAAGGGGTTAGAGGATATCGGAGGGCTGACCGACTGGACGGTGGTGCCGGTCCCGGTGGATAATATGAAGGAGGCCGCTGTCTTGACCCTCGGCGCGCTGGTCATTGGAAAGACCCTGGGGGTTCATCTGCACCATGAGGCTAACGTAATGGTAGAGGAATTAACAAGGGGCCTGCCCGCAGGGCCGGGCCCTTAGAGTTTTTTTATAGCGACTTCATCTTTAATCATTAACTATTAAATAGGAGGTAGCAGTCATGCGTTTGATCACTCTTTTTTCGTTCATCTTTTTATCGGCGGCTCTATTTGTCTCAGGCTGTGGGCCGACGACCACCGGTGCGGTAATGGAGGATGTAACCGTAACCGGCGAGAGAGAGAGCCTCAAGGCGGCGGGCATAGACTACAGGGGGCCGCGCTATTCCATTGCGATACTGAACTTTAATAACAAGACACCGAGTAAGACGCTCGGCATCGGTGAAGCGGCTACCGACATAATGAGGACCCTTTTGAAGGAGGCCGGGCTCGAGCCCGTTGTGCTTAGCCCGGGCGAGATGAGCGAGCAGGAGAGGCTGATCGAGCTTCAGCAGACCGGGGCACTAAAGACCGGAATAAGGGACGCGGCCGCGGGCTTTGAATCCGTTGACTTCAGACTTACCGGCTCGGTAACATCATATTCCGAGATAGCCGAGACCTTCGACGTTCTCGTCGGCCAGGCCAAGACGATCATAGCCAGGGTCCAGGTCGATTACGCCCTTGTGGACATTGCCACGGGCAGGAGCCTTGTGGCCGACTCCGGCACCGGGGTCTACAAGAAGAAGACCACCAAGTTCTTAGGTATAGGCACCGGCTCCACGAGCGACCCGACTTTGAGGGACGGCGCCTTGAGGGACGCGCTCACGAGGAGTCTCAGGAATATGGTCGACGCCTTAAACGCGCGGCCCTTTATCGGCAGGATCCTCTTTGTCGGAGACGGCGACATACTCATAAGGGCCGGCACCAAGAGCCGCCTTGATGTAGGCACAACGCTTAGCGTCTACAGGATGGGCGACGACCTTATCGATCCCGACACCGGCAGGGCCATCGGCAGACGCCAGAAGAAGATCGGAGAGCTGGTTATCACCGGCCACCAGGACGACCAGGTCTCCTATACCGCGGCTGAGAGCGGCGGGGGATTTCAAAAAGGTGACGTGGTAAAGCATTAGGTAGCCCCGTTCGTTTCTTCGCCAATGTGAGGCCGTTTAAATGAAACCCAGGATCCTTGTTGTCGACGACGACCGGCAGAGCCGTATGCTCCTTAAGATCAGGATGGAGACGGACGGATACGAGGTCGTCTGCGCCGAGGACGGTGTCGAGGCGCTCGAGAAACTCGCCGGGAAGCTCCCCGACCTGATACTGCTCGATCTGGTGATGCCGCGCATGAACGGTTACCAGCTCCTGAAGGAACTGAAGGAGGATGAGCGAACAAAATATATCCCCGTGCTTATGATCACCGCCATGGCCAATGCCGATGAGAAGATCAAGGGGCTCGAGTTGGGCGCGGAAGATTTTATCGGTAAGCCCTACAATATGTTCGAGGTCTCAGCCAGGATAAAGTCCTTTCTGCGTACCCGGGGGCTTCAGGCGAAGCTAAGAGAGAGCGAGAAGATGGCGGCCTTCGGCGAGATCGTGGACGGCATTGCCCATGAGCTTAGAAATCCTTTAACGACAATAGGGGGGCTCGCCCGCAGATTCGAAGGCGGTGAAGTAGAGCCCGATCAGGTTAATGAGTACGCCAGCAGGATTCTTACCAGCGTCGAGCGTATGGAGCGGATGGTCCAGAGGATTGCCGACTTTAAGGACGCCCTCGCTTCAAAGAGGGTGCCGGGCCAGCTTAACGTGGTGCTTAAGAGCGCGCTCGAAGAGATAAAGCCGCGGGTTGGAAAGGCCGGTATAGAGCTTGCGGTCGAGTTTGCTCAAGACTTGCCCCCACTCGATATGGATGCGGCGAGCTTGAAGGTGGCGCTTACTAATATCCTGCAGAATTCGCTGGAGGCTATAGAAGGGAGCGGGTGGATAAAGGTCCGTACAAGTTTTACTGACGGCGGCATTAGGCTATCGATCTCGGATAGCGGCCGCGGCATGGACGCTGAATTTATAGAGAAGGTCTTTAACCCGTTTCAAAGCTCCAAGATGAGCGGAGCTGGCTTAGGGCTTACCATAAGCTCAAGGGTCGTGCATGACCACGGCGGCACAATAGATATCCAGAGCGTGGTGGGCAAGGGAACGGTCTTTACGCTCGAGTTCCCCGTTCAGGGCGGGGGCGGAGCCCCTATTCAGGTTCCTTTGTAAGGAGAGTGTCTGAGGCGAAGTTAGCGTCGTCAATCTCGGGGTAGTCGATATTGTAATGCAACCCCCGGCTCTCTTTCCTTGAGCGCGCCGAGTCTATGATCAGCTCGGCCACGGTTGCGATATTTCTAAGCTCCACTAAATCTCCGGTAATGGTGAAGTCCCAGTAGTATTCGTTTATCTCGCCGGTAAGGGTGGTAATTCTCCGCTTGGCCCGCTCGAGCCTCTTATCACTCCTTACGATACCCACATAGTTCCACATAAACCGCCTTATCTCGTCCCAGTTCTGGCTTATTACAACGGCCTCGTCGCTGTTGACGGCCTTGCCTGTCTTCCAGGCGGGGATCTCGGGCAGAAACTCTTCCTTGCTTAGATTTTCACACAGGTCAGTCGCGGCCCTGTCCGCATATACAAGACATTCCAAGAGAGAGTTACTCGCCAGCCGGTTGGCCCCGTGAAGCCCGCTGCAGGTAGTCTCCCCGATGGCGTAGAGCCTCTTTATTGAAGTCCGCCCCCGGCTGTCTACCAGGACCCCGCCGCATATATAGTGCGCCGCCGGCACTACCGGAATCGGCTCTTTTGTCATGTCGATGCCGAACTCCAGACAGCGTTCATATATATTCGGGAAACGCTCTTTAACCTCACCAGGCTCTTTGTGGCTGATATCCAGGTATACGCACTCGGCGCCGCTTTTTTTGAGCTCAAAGTCTATGGCCCTCGCTACGATATCCCTCGGCGCCAGGTCCCCCATCGGGTGGTGCTCCTTCATGAAGGGGGTCTTCTTGTCCGGCAAGAGTAATTGACCGCCTTCTCCCCTTAGCGCCTCGCTTATGAGGAAGTTTTTCGCCTCCGGGTGGTAGAGGCAGGTGGGATGGAACTGCATGAACTCCATATTGGCTATCACCGCGCCCGCGCGAAAGGCCATGGCTATCCCGTCGCCGGTGGCTACGTCGGGGTTGGATGTGTAGATATATACCTTGCCCGTCCCGCCTGAGGCGAGCACGGTCGCGTGCGCCAGAAAGCTCTTTACCTCACCAGTGGAGTTGTCGAGAACGTAAGCGCCCCAGACCTCCTCCTCTTTTGTCTCTCCTATGAATTTCGAATGGGTCAGCAGGTCTACGGCAATGTGGTCGTCGTAGATGGAGATATTGTCCGCGGCATCTATTGCGTGAAGAAGCGCCTCTTCCACCTCCCGGCCGGTAACGTCCCCGGCGTGTACTATCCTCCTTGCCGAGTGGCCGCCCTCCATCGCCAGGTCGAGCGCCCTCTCTCCGCTCTCCGCTTTTTTCTGCGTAAAGGCCGCGCCAAGCTCTATAAGCTCTTCAATACTCTCAGGGCCGTGCTTTACGACCAGTTCCACTATCTCCTTCTTGCAGAGCCCCGCGCCAGCCCTCAGCGTGTCCTCTATGTGGGAGGTGAAGCTATCCTCCTTTGAAAATACCGAGGCTATGCCCCCCTGAGCGTATAATGTCGCGCTCTCTTTGGGCTCCCTCTTGGTAACAATGGCCACAGAGCCGCACTTCGCGACCTTTAAGGCAAAACTTAGCCCGGCTATCCCGCTTCCTATGACGAGAAAATCCGTCTTGATCTCCAATTGTGTCCTCTCTTCCCTGTACTGTAGCGATTCCCTGTATACGTAAGTAGAGATTAATTCATGCCCCTTTTTTTGTCAAGCACGGGAGATGATTGTATTGAGAGAACCTTTTTATAAAAAGGTTCTCTCAAACTCTCTCCAAAAATTTTTGAGTCTGTCCGGGGGCAACTGCGTTGCGGCAATTAGTAGGGTATCTTTTAGTTCTAGCGAATCGCTATGCAAATTAATACTCTAATCAATATCGCCGTGCGCAGCACTTCTACAGAAAGTTTCCCCCGGTATAATCATCATCTGTGTTTGTCAGAAAAGGCTTGTGCTTTGCGTTCGTTGGAGATAAAATATAAGTCTTGTTTTTTCAGGAGGTTACGTGGAGGTCAGTTTTTTGAAAAGGTCTTTTACGATTCTCTTTTTTATTTTTGTCTTTCTGGGTCTTGCCGCTTTTGCCCGGGCCGACATCTATAAGTATGTCGACGAGGACGGGGTTTTGCACTTTACCAATGTGCCGAACAACAGCGCCTACAAGTGGGTCATGCGTGAAAGCCGCACCAGGGAGAAAAAGGTTTCCAGGGAGCATTTGCTGGTTCGCTACGATAGGATCATCTCAAGGGTCTCCAGGAGATACGATATGGACCCGGCCCTTATAAAGGCGGTAATAGAGGCGGAGAGCGACTTTAATCCCAGGGCGAAATCAAAGGCCGGAGCAATGGGGTTGATGCAGCTCATGCCCGAGACCGCCAAGGGGCTTGGTGTAACAGACCTCTACAACCCGGCTGATAACATAGAGGGCGGTGTGAGGTATTTAAAGCGTCTCCTTATCAGCTTTAAGAGGGACGTCCCGCTCGCTCTCGCCGCTTATAATGCCGGTGAGAATAATGTCAGAAAGTACGGCGCCATCCCGCCCTATAAAGAGACGCAGGGATATGTCGATAAGGTGCTTGAGTTTAGAAAGAAGTATATAGGGACTTTTAGCCGATGAGACCGGAACTGTGGAATACACCAAACAAGCTCTCCATAATCCGGATAGCCGTTTCTCCTCTGCTTATACTGCTGCTCCTCGATCCGGGCAGGGGTTTGAGCGTCTTTTGCGCCGTGCTCTTCACTCTGGTCTGCATGACCGACTGGCTCGACGGTTATCTGGCCAGAAAGATGAACGAGGTCACCACGCTCGGTAAGTTCCTGGACCCGCTCGCCGATAAGCTCCTCGTGGTAACGGCGCTCATTATGCTTATAAGTCTCGATAGGGCGCCGGCGTGGATCGTGGCCCTTATAGTCGGACGGGAGATCGCCGTAACCGGGCTCAGGAGCATTGCCATGGACGAGGGGCTGGTCATTCAGGCAAGCCCGATTGGAAAGACCAAGACGGTAGCCCAGATATTCGCTATAGTCCCTTTGCTGGTACATTACCGGTTCTACGAGGTGGACTTCCAAAAGATTGGCGCGGTGCTCCTGTGGGTGGCGTTGATACTGACTCTCTGGTCAGGGGCCGATTATGTCAGGAAGTTCTTCGGCGCCAAGAGCGCCGGGGGAGGCGGCCCCTCCTAGCCGCTCTATCTAATTGCCAATCTCTAGGCCATGAACTCCACGGGCCGGGTTTTCGCCCTGTTCTCTTCCAGGAAAGATACCCATGCACATACTCTTCTGGCTCTTTACGGCTTTGACTTTCCATAGATCGGGCTCATGCTGGCGTTCGTCCTTTATGGCGGCCTCTGTTATCTTCGGTGTCTTGTTGTTGGCGATCACCGAATTCCTGAGCCTCTTTGGGGCGCTACATAGTGTCGGGGTATGGGTTGCCTGGGTAGTAGTTACGATTCCCGCTATTCTAGCCTGGCACAAGGTCGATAGAATAAAGAGAGAGGTGGAGAGAGCGGAGCTGCCGCCCTTTTTAAAAGTTTTGCTCGCCTGCCTCCTGGCGATTATTCTTCTGACGGGATTGATCGCTCTTATAGCGCCGACCAATAACTGGGATTCGATGACTTACCACATGGCGCGCGTGGTCCATTGGATACAGAACCGGAGTGTCGCCCACTATCCAACGAATATTTTAAGACAGGTGGCAATGCCGCCCTGGGCCGAGTTCGCCATTACTCATTTGCAGATCATGAGTAACGGCGATAGGTTTGCCAACCTCGTGCAGTGGTTCTCGATGGTCGGCTCTGTGCTGGGTGTATCTTTGATAGCCAAGCGCTTTGGCGCGACAGCGCGCGGGCAGGTATTTTCCGCGGTTATCGCGGCTACTATCCCCATGGGGATAGTGCAGGCGTCGAGCACACAGAACGATTATGTGGCCGCCTTCTGGCTCGTCGGTTTCGTCTACTACGGTCTAAAGTGGAGAGAGAGGCCCGTCTTAGTTTACGCGCTTGGCGCCGGGGCGAGCCTCGCTCTGGCATTGCTTACAAAAGGCACGGCCTATATATACGCGTTGCCATTTTTCTTTTGGTTCGTCTTCTCGGCGCTAAGGTCTCTTGGGTGGAGGGCGCTCGGGCAGGCCGCCTTGATGGCCCTTGTCATTGTGGTTATAAATTCAGGCCACTACATAAGGAATATAGAGCTATTTGGAGCCCCCGTAAGCTCTGCGGGACTAAAATTCTCAAACGAGATATTTGGCCCTTCCACCCTTATCTCAAACCTGAGTAGAAACATTGCCATACACCTGAGCACGCCCTCTGAAAGGGTCAATAAGGCTACGGAGAGCGTTGTTAACGGCCTTCATTCTTCACTTGGAATTAGCGTAAGCGATCCCCGCACAACCTGGGAGGATAAAAGTTTTCACGTCAAAAAATTATCGACCCACGAAGACAGGAGCCAGAACCCCCTTCACCTCATTTTGATTCTGGCCTCTATTGTTCTTTTCTTTTCTTCCCGGCGCTTCAGGGGGCCGCCGGAGTTTAAGTATTATCCCGCGATGCTTGTACTCTCGTTCCTGCTCTTTTGCTTTTTCCTTAAATGGCAACCGTGGCACAGCCGTCTGCATTTGCCTCTCTTTGTCCTGTGGTCGCCTTTTGCGGCGCTCGCTCTCGCAAGGGTTTCGTCTGAGAGATGCGCGAACGCTACTATCGTAGTGCTTCTTCTGGCTACACTTCCGTGGCTTTTTTTTAATGAACTAAGGCCCGTAATAGCCGGGGATAATATTATAAATACAAGCAGGGTCGATCAGTATTTCAAGTACCGGCCGCACCTGAAGGAGCCTTATATCCATACAACCGATTCGATCAAGGCTATCGGGTGTATGGATGTCGGCATAAAGATCGGCTACGAGGACTGGGAATATCCGTTCTGGGTGCTCTTAAACCAGCGGGATAGAGGGGCCCAGAGCGTCCGTATCGAGCACGTCAATATTGAAAATGTCTCTAAGATCAAGGCGTTAGGGGAGCCATTCGCAGGATTTAAGCCCTGCTACCTTATCTCCTGGTAAACGTTCAAGGAAAAACGCCCCTTTTCCTCGCTTAAGCCGGTTAAAAACCCTTGACACGGACTATTTACATAATATACTATTAAATATTCAAATTTACGGGTTTTGAAAGGTCTATATCCAATGTATGCGGTTGTAAAGACAGGCGGAAAGCAGTACAGGGTCAAAGAAGGCGATCTCCTGAAGGTCGAGAAGCTCTCAGGCGAGATCGGCTCCAAGGTCGAACTGGGCGAAGTGCTTGCGGTAGGCGACGGCGATTCGGTCAAGCTCGGCACCCCTATTGTAGAGAAGGCCAAAGTGCTCTGTAAGATAGTCGAGCAGGACAGGGATAAGAAGATAATCGTCTTCAAGAAGAAGAGAAGGCAGGGTTATAAGAAGAGGCAGGGGCACAGACAGTCCTATACGGCCCTTCAGGTAGATAAGATCACCTCATAACCTGGGCTCATTTTTCAAGACCCGGGTGTTATTTTCAAAACCGAACCGGGGTATTTTTTTTAAGATTGTCCCCATATCAGTTGTGTTGGGGTTTTACGGAGGAATTAAGTGGCACATAAGAAAGCGGGCGGAAGCTCCAGAAACGGCAGAGACTCAAACGGTCAGAGGCGCGGCGTTAAGCGCTATTCAGGCCAGACGGTCAGCGCGGGCTCCATTATAGTCCGCCAGCTTGGCACAAGGGTCCACCCGGGAGATAACGTCGGCATGGGCAGGGACTATACGCTCTTTGCAAAGGCCGACGGAGTGGTTAATTTCGAAGACAGGGGCAAGAAGAAGTTTGTAAGCGTCCAGGTCGGTTAGGTCCGTTAGGGCCCATTCGGCCCTTTTTATAATAGTTAAAGAGTGAGTGCAGTCTTTAAGGGCGCGGGAAGAAGCAGAGGTAAGCTTCATTTCCTACGCCCTTTTTTTATTTGGAGAGAAGAACGTGCGATTTGTTGACGAGGCAAAGATAACCGTTACTTCAGGGGCGGGCGGTAGAGGGTGCGTGAGTTTCAGGAGGGAGAAGTATATCCCCAGGGGCGGCCCAAACGGCGGCGACGGCGGAAAGGGCGGCGACGTTGTTTTCACAGCCCTTGAAGGCATGACGAGTCTCCTTGATTTCCGTTACAAGCGCCTTTTTAAGGCCAAGCGCGGTCAGCACGGCATGGGAAAGGACTGCCACGGTCGTAACGGCGAGGACCTGATACTAAAGATCCCCGTGGGTACGCTCATAAAGGACTTTGAGACAGGCGAGGTGCTCGCCGACCTTACTGAGGACGGCGAGAGCTATACGTGCGCAAAGGGCGGGCGCGGGGGCAAGGGCAACGCGCACTTCAAGAGCGCGACCAATAGGGCGCCGAAGTTCGCCCAGCCCGGCGAAGAGGGCGAGGAGAGGACCCTGAAGCTAGAGCTGAAGCTCCTGGCAGATGTCGGCATAATCGGCTTTCCCAATGCGGGCAAGTCAACATTTATCTCCCGCGTATCCGCGGCAAAGCCCAGGGTGGCCGACTACCCCTTTACCACCCTCGTGCCGAACCTCGGGCTCGTCAGCTTCGGCGACTATAAGAGCTTTGTCGTCGCCGACATCCCGGGGCTCGTCAAAGGGGCGCATAAGGGCAAGGGACTCGGCACCCGGTTCCTTAAGCACATCGAGAGGACCTCTCTCTTTATGCATATGCTCGATCTCTCGCCGGATACGGGAAGGGAGCCGAGTGACGATTACGAGGTCATAAATAAGGAACTTGCCGCCTTCGACCCGGCGCTAATGGAAAGGCCCGTCGTAGTCGTTTTAAACAAGATAGATCTCGATGAGGACGGGGAGATAGCCCGGGATTTGTTGAATTATTTTGCGGATAAAGGTATAAAGGTCTTTAAGATATCCGCCGTTACAGGCGAGGGCATTGGCGAGCTTATAAACTATATGGGTACAGAGGTTGAGAGATTAAAGAGTGCAGAGCTTGAGAAGAAAGATAACGAGTGACGCCAGACGGATCGTAGTGAAGATCGGCAGCTCGGTACTCATTGGAGAGGGACAAGGCGAGGGGGCAACCAGTGGCATATCGTCCGAGGTGCTCTCCGGTCTTGCCTCGGATATCCTGGCCGCCATCAATTCCAATAAGGAGGTCGTCCTCGTGAGCTCCGGAGCGCTCGCCATGGGCATGAAGGAACTCTCTACCAGGAAGAGGCCTACCAGTATACCGGAGATCCAGGCCATCTCAGCCGTCGGGCAGAACAGCCTCATGGCCCGCTATAAGGAGCTATTTGCCGAAGAAGGTAAGCGGGTGGCGCAGGTGCTACTTACGCATGACGACCTCTCGGAGAGGAAGAGGTTCCTGAACGCGAGGAATACACTCCTGACACTTCTCCACATGAAGATACTGCCCGTAATAAACGAGAACGATACCGTTGCCGTCGAAGAGATAAAGTTCGGCGATAACGACACGCTCTCCGCGCTCGTTACCAATCTCGTCGAGGCCGACCTCCTGATAATTCTAACGGATATAGACGGCCTCTATAAGAGTAACCCGAAGACCAATCCCGACGCCGAGAGGATAGGGCTCGTCAAGGACGTGGATCATTTGAAGCCCTACGGCTTCGGCACCGAGACGAGCCGCTTCGGCACCGGCGGCATAGTCAGTAAGATAGACGCGGCAAGGAAGGCGGCCCACTTCGGCGTCGCCACAATAGTGGCGAGCGGCTTTACGGAGAATGCCATATCGAAGATACTCGCGGGCGAAGATGTCGGAACGCTCTTTTTGCCGATGGAAGACCGCCTGACGAGCAAGAAACACTGGATAGCGTTCTCAAGCCGTCCCACCGGGAGGGTATTCCTCGACGAGGGCGCTAGACTAGCGCTCCTTGACGGCGGTAAATCGCTTTTGCCCACGGGCATAAGTATGGTGGACGGCGTTTTCGACTCGGGCGAGGTCATACACTGCGTCGATGTAAACGGAATGGAACTCGCCCGGGGTATTACCAACTATAGCTCAAGCGAGATCGATAAGATAAAAGGTAAGAACTCAAACGAGATAGAATCTATTCTGGGATTCAAGGTCTACGATGAAGTCATACACAGAGACAATTTAGTTCTGTTGTAAATGTAAGGAGGTATATTCAGATGTCTGACATTGAGAGTATTGCAAAGGCGGCGCGCGAGGCGTCGTTCCGTCTGGCCTCTGTTGAGAGCGCGGTCAAGGACAGGGTATTGCTTCGCATGGCCGGGGCACTTGAGGCCGGGGCCGCGGGGTTAAAAAAGGAGAACGCCAAGGACCTTAAGGCCGGTAAAGAGAAGGGTTTAACGGATGCGATGCTCGACCGTTTGACCCTCTCTGATAAGGTGATTGCGGGTATGGCCAATGGGCTCAGGGAAGTAGCGGCGCTCAAGGACCCGGTCGGCGAGGTGAGCGATCTAAGCGTGATGGCCTCTGGTATTCGTGTCGGCAGGATGCGTATCCCGCTTGGGGTTGTGGGGATTATCTACGAGTCGAGGCCTAATGTTACGGCAGACGCCGCGGGCTTGTGTCTAAAGTCCGGCAATGCGGTTGTCTTAAGGGGCGGCTCAGAGGCGATAAATTCGAATATGGCGATAGCCGTTATCTTAAGGGACGCCTTGGAGGCCGAGGGTATTACAAAGGATGCCGTACAGGTCATCGAGACGATTGACAGGGCGGCTGTGCTTGAGATGCTTAAGCAGGAAGAATTTATAGATGTAATAATTCCCCGCGGGGGCGAGGGGCTTATAAGGTTCGTCACCGAGAACTCGAAGATCCCGGTCATTAAGCACTACAAGGGTGTCTGCCACGTATTCGTGGACGAGAGCGCGGACATGGATATGGCCACCAGTATCGCTTTTAATGCCAAGGTTCAGAGGCCGGGGGTCTGTAACGCCATGGAGACTCTGCTTGTGCATAAAGATATCGCGGGTGAGTTCCTGCCGTTGATAGGCGTTAAGTATAAAGAGGCCGGGGTCGAGATAAGGGGATGCGAGCGTACGAGAGAGATTTTAATTGGCGCAAAGGAAGCGACGGAAGAGGACTGGTACGAGGAATACCTCGATCTGATAATCGCGGTGAGGGTAGTCGACGATATGGACGCCGCTATTAAGCATATTGAAAAGTATGGTTCATTACATACCGAGAGCATCATTACCGAGAGCTACGAGAGGTCGCAGAGATTTTTACGCGAGGTAAACTCTTCGACGGTAATGGTCAACGCCTCAACGCGTTTTAGTGACGGCGGGCAGTTCGGCCTCGGCGCGGAGATCGGCATATCCACGACAAAACTACATTCCTACGGGCCGATGGGCCTCGTTGACCTTACGACAAGAAAGTTTATAGTGCTCGGTGAAGGCCAAATAAGGGAATAGGCTAGAGAATAGAGGAAAAACAGATGGAACCAAAAAATATTATTGTGACAGGGACAAGCAGCGGCTTTGGTTTTCTTACGGTAAAGACGCTCGCTGACCTGGGCCATACGGTCTTTGCGGGAATGCGCGACATTGACGGCAGGAACAAGGAGGCCGCCGCGGAGTTGACGGCTCATGGGGAGGCATCTAACGGAGCGGTCCGGGTCTTGGAGATGGACGTTACGAGTGATGAATCGGTTGGCCTGGCAGTTGGCGAAGCTTTAAAGAGCGCGGGTCAAATTGACGTCGTTATAAATAATGCCGGTATCGGCGGTGACGGTCTCTTCGAGGCCTTTACCGTTGATGAGTTTCATAAAATTTTAGACGTTAATCTCTTTGGCGTACACCGCGTCAACCAGGCTGTACTTCCGGGTATGCGCGAGCGCGGCGCCGGGTTGTTAATATATGTATCGAGCATTATGGGGAGGATCGCCATACCGTATGCCGGGCCGTATACGACGAGTAAGTTCGCTCTTGAGGGTTTAGCCGAGGCCTATAACGCAGAGCTTTCTCAGCTCGGCATTGAGACGGCGATCATCCAGCCGGGAGGTTACGGTACGGATTTCGCCACGAGGATGTTGAGCGCGACGAGGGAAGATACGAGCGCCAGTTACGGCCCGCTCGCCGAGGCTCCGGGACAGATGTGGGGCTCTATAACAGAGCGCCTCAAGGGCGAAGGCGCGCCAGATCCTCAAGACGTGCCGGATGCTATCGCTGAGCTTATCGGGATGAAAGCGGGAAAGCGCCCGTTCAGGACCATTGTTGATTCCATGATGGGCGGGGCGGGAGTGGACAAGATAAACGAAACCTCCGCCGCGGTACAGGAAGCGCTGAACGAAGCCATGAAGGGGTAGGGGTGGGGATGTTAAATATGGATATAGCCTCGTAGGGTGGGCACCGCCCACCATTGCGGCGTGTAAAAAAACGAGAAAGGATGCTGGGCAATACCCGCCCCAAGAACTTGTAATGTCAAGAGATGATAAAAAAAGTTTCTCAGAGATTCAAGGGTTGTCTGACGTTAAGAAAAGTGAGATAAGAATCCATAACGACGCCCCCGGTGAGCTTCGTGAAGTTTTACCTGTTATTGCGGCAGATGTTGGTTTTTCACCTAAACCATTGAGACGGCTTGTCTGTCAAGTTCTATTTGTGGCTCCAAATAGAAATAATTGGTCTGAATCCCCTAATATAGAAGATGAGGTTAGTGAATTACTTGGTGATTGTGAGTGGTATAAAATTTACGATATTATAGAAAGCATTTATAATGACTTAAGTAATCGAGGACTTGGTGATAAGGCCGAGAAATTTTCTTGTAATATAAACAAATTTTTTCTGCAAAATGGAATAGGCTGGCAACTAGTAGATGGTCAAGTTATAAGCAGAGGGCCAGAGGCATTTGAAGCCGCAGTTGTTTCTGCTAGCAAGACCTTAGAAGAAAGTGGTAGGGTAACTGCCAGCCTTGAAATTCACGAAGCGTTACTTGACCTTTCACGTAGACCAAAACCTGACCTAACTGGTGCCCTCCATCACGCAATGGCATCTTTGGAGTGTGTAGCTCGTGATGTTACTGGAAATCAGAAGGCTACCTTGGGAGAGTTGACTAAAAAGCATTTTGCATTGTTTCCACCACCACTGGATCAAGCTGTTGAAAAGGCATGGGGGTATGCATCCGATCGAGGAAGGCATCTTCGGGAAGGTCATGAGCCTGAGATTGAGGAAGTAGAGCTTGTGGTAGGCCTTGCAAGCGTCCTTGCTACGTACCTTTCAAAAAAATAAAGTCTCGTAGCGTGGTCTCTACTCTTTTCATCTTTGTCTCTAAAAAAATATCCGGGGTGTGGGGGTGTAGACGGCTTCAAGGGCAGGCAGGCAAAGCCCACCCTACAAGACTAACCTGCGAGACTTTGTCAATGCTAATACGGCCTGAAGAAACCGGCGATATAGATAGAGTCTGGAAGATAAACGCTCAAGCTTTTGAGACCGAGGCCGAGGCAAAGCTCGTAGATGAGCTAAGAGAGAGTTGTAAGCCGTATATCTCACTGGTGGCGGAAGTTGATGCGGAGTTGGTAGGCCATATTCTTTTTACACCTGTAGAGCTTGTCGATGAAGGTTTGGGCTTGAAGCTTATGGGGTTGGGACCGATGGCTGTAATGCCCGCCTTTCAAAATAAAGGTATCGGCTCTCAATTGGTAAAGGAGGGTTTGGAAGAATGCTTTAGGCAGGGTTGTGACGGCGTTGTTGTGCTCGGTCATCCCGGATACTATCCGAGGTTTGGTTTTGTGCCTTCTGTAAAATATGGGATCAAGTCAGAGTATGAAGTGCCGGATGAAGTATTTATGATTATTGAGCTGAAGAAGAACTCTCTAAAAGGCAGGTCTGGTATCATAAGATATAACGCCGCATTTGGCAGCGTTTAGTTTCTGTAATAACCCCGGGGCCAGGCCGTTCTACCCATCCCCCACCCTCAAAAGCGCAGATTTATCTGCAAGAGCCTTTAGTTTTTTGTCTTTGTTTGTAATCTCTCTTTCCTTTAATCTTTGTCTCCCCCCCCTTCTTCTGATATAATTTTAGTAGCGAGTTTTAAGAGAGGAAACGGTGTGAGCTATGGACCCTGTAAATTTTTCATCCAGAGAGATTTTAGAGCTGGCGGTCAGGATAGAAGAGAGCGGTCTGAACTTCTATAAGGAGGCCTCGGCGTCGACAGATAACGCGGATGTAAAGGCGCTCTTCGACTACCTGATAATCGAGGAGGTCTTGCATTTGGAGCACTTTGAGGCGCTGGAGAAGGCCATTACCGAGGCTGAGCCGACCGACTATGACGATCCCTACCTGGCTGAAGAGAGCAACTACCTGAGCGCCCTTGCCGGTTCATTCATATTCATGGATGGCGAGGAGGGTGTAAAGAAGGTGAAAGAGTTAACGAACGACGCCGACGCCATTGATTTCGCCATACAGATCGAGAAGGACTCGATACTCTTCTACCTTGAGCTGATCAACATGGTCAGGGATCATGATAGACCGACCGTGAAGGATATCCTCTCCGAGGAGCGTAAGCACATAGCGCATCTTATGAAACTTAAGGCCTCTCTCTAGGAGCCTTTGAGGGTCGTATAACTTTAAGAAGTACTTAAATGGTCGATTACGTTAAGACTTTCTCGTGTCCTCTTAAATAGGCACGAAGTGCGTAGCGCAAAGCGCGTAGCGCGGGCTAGTAGGGAGGCCATAGCGCAGGGTGGCTGAACAGCCGAGGCAATGGTCGTGTCTTCCGCGAAGTAGAATAAGACCACACTTGTGTGGCTTTTTTATGAAACCCCTGAATAACGAACGCCGCGTGGTATAAAATTTTGAAAACCCATTTCGTCTCGTTGCGCGGTATAAAACCGGACTAGTCCGGCAAAAGCGCAGATTCATCTGTAAGAGCCTCTATATAAAAAAGTCTGGTTCAAGTTAGAAGCTTGAACCAGACTCAAAATGTTAGTTACTGCAGTGCCTGTAGTATTGTGCCCTACGACGCCTTATGCCTAATCAGGCGTATTATCTTCGATATATTCGGGTGAGTATTATTGGGCTTTAGCCGGGCGATCTCTCCTCTGGCGACGACCAGTTCGTTGGTGGTCTTCTTCAGGCGATGGGTCAGGACCTCGACAAAGTTTCTGTAGAGAACGCAGAGGTAGATGTCTCTTTCGGTTAGAGAGAGGGTCTCCAAATAGGACATGTCTACACACAGACATGTGGCCTTTTTTTCGGCATAGACCGACGCGCTCCTCTCGGAAAGGTCCGTTACGATCATCTCTCCAAATACATCTCCGGCGCGCTTTAAGTTGGAGAGCAGGACTCCGTCCTTGGTTATCCTGACCGAACCGGAGATGAGAACGTAGAAGCAGTTATCGTGCTCGCCTTCGAGAAAGATCGGTTCACCGGGTGAATATTCGATCAGTTTGCTGAAACCGATCATACCCTCGGTGTGCGACGCATGGAGCTGTGCGAAGACAGGAAGTTGACTTATCTCAAATAGAAGATCCTGGCTGTAGTCGCTGTTTGCTGTCTCTTTCATAATTTTTCCTCCATGGACTGCGGAAAAAAAGAATAAAACTATTGGCCTGTAGGCAATCTAAATAAATGCTTTAGCTTAAATTTATCGACACTACCATATATATACTTATATATCACATGTTATACAATGTCAAGTCTTTTTTTTGTGCATTTGCCTCTAAAAGCCCAAAAAAACGCATATTTATCAGCAAGAGCCTTTAGTATTTTTTGTACTTAATCTATTGGTGGGCACAGCCCACCCTACAAGTTAGAGACTTCCTGCGAGACTATAAAAATGTTGGGTTTCGCTTTGCTCTACGCCAACCTACAAAAGCTCAAAATCAATAAAACGCAGGGCGGGTTATGCCCGCCCTGCGTTTTAGAGACATTTGGATTCTGTTTATAACAGGCAGAGCCGCAAAGACCCCACCCCTTTACTTCATCTTCTGAAAGATGCTCCCCTTCTTTCCATTCAGGGAGTCGCTGAACC
>CBDVCO010000008.1:0-35422 GCA_965372515.1 uncultured bacterium
ACCAGACCTCGTAGTCAAAACCGTCCCACTCGTGCCAGACCGCGTCGCCGAGGTCGTTTGTACGGGCGAAGGTGTCGTCGGTACCGTTGTCGGTAAGCTGCGCGGTAGTGCCGGGCAGGCTCTCGTAGAGGAATATCTCATAGTCAGCGACACCGCCACCGCTAACATCCGCTCCGCCTTCGCCGGCCCAGACGACATCCGTATTAATGTTCGAACGCGGATTCTTATCGTCGGTACCGTTGTCGGTAAGCTGATCCGTTACATAGGCTTGAGCTGCGAAGGCCGAGGAGGCCCCCATAAAGATCAGCAAAAGGGCCGCGTAGAAAACCACAATAAATGATAGATTCCAATTTTTTTTTAACATCTCCCCCTCCATTATTAAGGTTATTGTATTAATGCGTCCTTCATAGAGTAATATCCCCAACAGGCAATTAATAATAAAAGACGAAGGTATGCGTTTCAGAGATGTGCTTCAGAGATGTGTTTCAGAGATGCGTTTCAGAGATGTGTTTCAGAGATGCGTTTCAGAGATGCGTTTCAGAGATGTATACTTCTAAATCAACTATACTCCTGCTCCAGCGGCCTGTCAATCATTACTACAGGAAGTACTGTATAAAACCAGAATAGTCCGGCCCCACCCCCAAGAGCGCAGATTCATCTGCAAGAGCCTTAAGTCCTTTTGTACTTTTCTATCAATAGAGTTCGGGCTGACCGGCACGTAAACGTGAGAGCTTTTCACGCGCCGGTTCACACAAAACACGGCTACTCATTTCCTGGAGACGACGATATCAGGCTTTGTACTCTCCATGATGGCAAAGAGCTCTTGTTGTTCCTTTTCCGGGACATTGAATTTGTCGAGCGTCGTCTTGAAGTCACGCATCATGGCCTTCCATTCGTTCTCCGTGACATCAAGATGCGCGTGCGCCTCTATCATGGTTCGCCCGGTGTAGGTCTGCGGCCCGCCGGTCGCCTGGCTCACCATTTCGGTGACGCTGTACTTAAGCCCCGGCAGCGGCACACGTTCGCGCGACTCCTTGATCGCCGGGTTGGCGTTTAGAGTATCATTTACATAGAGACGGTCGATAAAGTCGTCTACGACGCTGGCGATACTGTAGACACCGCCAAGCCTGTCGTAGAGAGACGGCTCTGCCTTTTCTTCAGCCTGCACTAACCAGGCTCCGGCGGATAAGAACACTATGAGGAAAAAAAATACTGCTACGGCAATTCTCTTGTAGTGTCGCATTGTAATCCCCCCTTTGGATCGTTGAACCTGTTTGATTACTCTTTCGACACACACCTCCATGTAGAGCCGAAAGTGAATATCCACAATAACAAGATAAAGCGGACTGATTAACTCTTAAATATAGCCTAATATACCCCTATTTTCACACGCGGTCAAATAGTAGCGGAGGTATTATTATGGAAGGTGATTAGAGAGCTAACTTGTTGATAATAAATAAAATTTAAGGGGTACGAGTTTCTGTAAAAGGAGGTGGACAGAAAAAACGGCTCCTTTTTGAGGGTAGTAAATAAATTTAGCGCTTATTCGGGTGGATGGTAGGAGTGGCATGTAATACAGTCGGTATTTATGTGCCTCTTCAAGTGGCAGTTGTAGCATCGTTTAACACCTACGGGTTGACTATGTCGATTATCTTTCTCATGACCGTGGAAAAATGGGGGATCGACCAGGGGTCAATCAAACAAGCCTTTTTGCAGCGGCCTTCTTACCCGTCTCTTCTTCTTTATGGTCATCGTCTTTGTAAGCTCTTCGGGTATAGCCGAGAGAAAGGGCGACCTCTTGGGCCTTACGCGCTCGCCGTAGACCTGTCTCTCACCGGCGCTTAAGAGATAGAGCGAATCGATTGCGCGGGTCACGGCAACGTAGAAGAGGCGGCGCTCTTCCTCTATATCGACGCCGTCCTTTCTGAAAAGAGGTATAAGCCCGTCCTCAGCGCCTGCGATAAATACGACCTTGAACTCAAGTCCCTTTGACATATGCAGGGTGGCAAGCGTTACCCGGTCTACGACAATGCCGCAGAAGTCCCTGGGGCTAAGGAGCATTATCCGGTCCAGGAACTTTCTTCTCCCCGATTCCGTACACATAAGCCCTTCGGCCATATCAATGAGGCGCGCGGCCATCTGCGTGGACAGCCCCGCTCGTTTCGCCTCCTGCCCGACGATTGGTCCAAGAGGGCCGTCTACTTTAAACTCAACATCTTCCAGCGCCTCTGAGATCTCCTCCAGAGCGGCCTCATCCATCCTGCCAAGTACCTGATAGGGGATGTTCGCGCTTTTAAAGCTCTCCTCAAGGGCCTTAGCCTGTCGGTTCGTCCTGTAGAGAACAGCAAAGTCCGAGAAGCCGAGGTCGCCCGTACCTTCGCGCGCTTCGGAGAGACTACTAAGCGCCCCCATAAGCCCCGCGATCTCCTTTACAATAAAGGCGCCCTCCCCCCGCTCGTCCGCGCATTCGACGAGAGAAATTTCACCGCCCGGGGTTACGGACTTTAGCCCCCTCTTTAGCCCCATATGGACGCTATCAGCGCCAGCCTCAATGACCGAGCGCGAGGCGTCGACGATGGACTGCCTTGAGCGGTAGTTCGTATCAAGCCTTATCACCCTCGCTTCGGGCGAGACGCGTGTAAAGTCCGCAAATCCACTGAGGTTTGCGCCCCTGAAGCCGTATATGGCCTGGTCCATATCGCCGATGGCGAAAAGGCTTACCCCGCTGCCCGCAACGAGGAGTTTAACAAGCCGGGCCTGCGGGGGGTTGATATCCTGGAACTCGTCAACCATTACGTTAGAGTACATCCTCTGATAACGCGCGAGGATCTCCGGGTCTTGATCGAATAGTTTGATCGTAAGGAGAATGAGATCGTCGAGGTCCATTAGATCGGATGCCGAGAGGAGCTTATCATATGTGGCGACAAGACTCTCTATAGATGGCTCTTTAGTTCTTGTGGTCTGTGAGTAGAGATTGGACTTATAAGAGCTTATCTCTTTTAGCGCGCCTCTCGGGTCTTCAATTGCGGCCTCTTTGAGGAGCCTCTTCTGCCTCGCCCTGCTTATTAGTCTTAGCTCGGGCCTCTCTTTATAAAGTACGTCAAGGCAAAACGAATGAAAGGTGCCGATAAAGAGGGCGCCCTTCGGCCTAACACAGCCGGCCCTCTCCTTCATCACAGAGGCGGCCTTGTTGGTAAAACTGAGACAGAGCGCGCTCTGCCCTTGGTTTAGCAGGCGCTTTAAGCGGGCTACAAGGACGCGCGTCTTGCCGCTTCCGGGCCCGGCCGAGATGAGCAGGCGTAGTTCTTCGGCCTCTACAGCCTCTCTCTGGGCGCTGTCGAGCGCGTCTATCATATTAACCCCAAAGCCCCTACCTCCCCATCCGGCTCATCATCTCCATTATATCGATCTTTTTATAGTCCGTTGGGATCGTAAACTCAGATGCGGGGATATCTCTTTCCTCCAGGCTCTCTACCTCGGAGACGAGACTGCCGCCCTGCAGGTTGACCTCCTTCATCGTCCATCCCTTCTCCATCAGCTCTATATACTCTTTGGAAAGCTCGGGATTGGCAGCAAGCTGTACTCCACCAAGCTGCGTACAGCCCTCCATCTTCTTATGCATCTTCATAACACTCTGCATCAGCTCTTTGACATCCCGCATGGTCGGGCCGCCGGAAGCGAGCCAGACCTCCTTGTACGGCCTGCCGTCCACCGTGAGACTGTACCTGACCGTATCATAGCCAGCGATCTTGCCGCCGTCGCCAACCCTGGTCACCTTGACAGATGGGTCCTTATTATCCGCGGCTTTTCCACTCATCATCTGCTCCATTGCGGCGCGCTGTTCAGGGGGGATAGCGTTCATCATCTTTGAAAACTCCTCACAGAACTCTTCCGGGTCGATCTCAACGTAACTCATATCCGCGGGTATGAGCATCGTTATGGTCCCTCTGTTCGCGTCGAAGAGCGACCACGGCTTACCCTCATTATCCGGCACCTGCTTTACCATGCCGTCTGAAATGTACGTTATCGTGCCGGTCTGCCTACTTACCTCGACCCATCCGGCTTTTGCCGAAGAGCTAAATAGCGTAAAGATGAGCGCCGCCATCAGAAACGTAAAGAGACCAATCCTTCTATTCATCTTAAATCCTCCGTTTTGTTCAGTTTAGACCGGATCGATATGGACAAATGAACGGTCGATGGCCTCTATCTTATCGAGGCTTATCTCGACCGCGTCGCTCACAGAATGAGACTCCCCGGTGGTCATATCCTTATCCACCTCGATATGTATCTCGACGTGGATGAAGTTACCTACATAGTGGGCGCGGACGGTATTTAGCCCCTTGACATTCTCTACGCTCATGGCGGCCGCCTTTATCTCCTCCATCAGCTCGGGGGCGGGCGCCCTGCCCATAAGGTAGTCGATATTCTCTACGCCTATTTTATATCCGGTATAGATGATCCAAAGGCTTATGGCGAACCCCGCGGCCGGATCGAGTATGGGATAACCGAACGCTACGCCGAGTATGCCGATGAGCGCGGCGAAGCTCACGAAGACGTCCATGAACGAGTCTACTGAGCTTGCCATGATTGCGGAACTATGAACGGCCCTGGCAATACGCTTAAAGTACCAGCTCATAATGAGCTTCACTATGATCGTAACTACGGGGACTATGACAATAAAGGAGGTAACGCTTACTTGGGGCTTTGTCAAAAGCCTCTCGAACGAGGACCTTATAAGCTCGAATCCGAGAATCCCCGCGAGTATCGCCACAATAAGGCCCGCCACAGGCTCGGCCCTGGAGTGTCCGAACGGGTGGCCCTCGTCGGCCTGCTTTGAAGAGATGCGCACACAGACAAAGACCGCAATGGATGAGACGATATCAGTAAAGGAGTTAAGTGCGTCGCTGATAAGCGCTATCGAACCGCTCATCAACCCGGCCACGATCTTTAGAATAAAGAGCGCGGTATTGCCGACGATATTCCAGACAGTTGCCCTGAAGGCTATAGGGTTCATATGAGGAATAATCCTGTCAGGCCCGGATAATTAGATGTCGGCGTGTTGAACCTTTACACGCCCGTCCTGCCAGACCTTTAGCGCTTTGCTTAAAAGTCTTACCTCGAACTTCGTACCGGCGAGAAAGGATTCGCCGTCGGCGTGAACCGGACCGGAGTTGGTCCTCTCTACCTGAAGTGTGCCTAAAGCGGTTATATTCTTAAATCCGTCAATGCTTTCGAACGCGCCGTTATGGAGCTTCTTCATCTTTATTGCCGCCTCTGAAAACTTTATCTGCGGCACTATATTAAGGCTGAGTCCCGCCTCATCCCCGGCACTTGATGAAGCGCTCGGGCTGTTTAAGTCCTTGAGCGCGAACCTGGCGAGCAATGGCGCGGATATAAAGGTCTTCTCATTTACCTTGATGACGAGCGGGATGGGGTTGAACCTTCTGAAAGCCATCAGGAGTTTGGAGAGATACCCTAAGATCGGCCGCTTTTTCCCGGACTTGCGGGCGGCGCCCATGTAGCTTGAGAGGTCAACATCGAAACCGAGGCCGGCGTTGATGAAAAAATACCTGTCGGCGATGCGGCCCACATCTATAGAATTAAGCTTCCCGGCCTTGATAGTATTAAGGGCCTCCTCTATATCGTGGGATATGCCGAACGAATCGCTGATCGTATTTTTATCGCCAATAGGCACAATGCCGAGCGCGGTATCCGACTCCACAAGGGACAAAGACGCCTCCCTGACAATATCATCACCGCCGCAGAGCACTACTCCGCTATAGCCCTTATAGCAGGCCTCTTTGGTGAGAGTAGCCGCGTCGTCGTTCGGACGCGTAACCGTGATCTCGTAAAATCCGTTGACCGAAGTGAATATCCGTTTTACGGCCCTTGAGATCTCGGCGGTCATATTACTTGACCCCGCATTGGGATCTATTATAAACCGTACCTTTGGATAGTCTTTTTCCATATATCCCTACGGCTCCTCAAAAGGAAGACTCCGTATAAAGCTCTTTCATTCCTTTATTAACGATACACCTTGAACCTAACATCCTTCAAAGCTCAAATAAAGAGAAAAATTGACTTTAGAGCGCTCTTGAGGCATTATATTATATTATGGACCGTAAATACATGATAAATATACCTTCAATAAAGAGATCCGTCGCAATTGCGCTCTCTTTTCTGGCATTAATGCTTACCGGTTGTCAGGGCGCGGAGGTAAAGGAGCCCCACGCGTCGCTATCCTCCCCGTATAAATCCCCATACCGCCCCATTGAAACCCTAGAGCCCGGTACCATACTACACGTACCGACAGGGACGACGCTTAGCAAAGAAGAACTATTCTCCTATATCTCGAACTCTAATATTGTCTATGTCGGCGAGTCGCACAAGAGCGTTAACCACCACCGGATTCAACTGGATATAATAAAAGCGCTTTACGCTGAATTTCCCGAAACCTTGAGCGTCGGCATGGAGATGTTCAAGACATCGAGCCAGGATGAGCTCTACGAATGGCTAAACGGATATCTAGACGAAAAAGCGTTCTTCAAACTCTGGATGAACAACTGGGGAGTCAACTATGAGTATTACCGCGAAATCCTCGAATATATAAAAGAGAACAGTATCCCTTTGATCGCCCTGAACGCGCCGCCCGAATCCATAAAGGCGCTGGCGCACGAGACTATCGGGACTGATGATGCCCCGGATCTACTCGACGTAGAGCTTCCGACGATCGACACAACAGACCCTTATCACAGGGCAATGACCCAGGCCGTCTTCTCTGATCCCAACCACGCCAATTCTAACTTCGATTCCTTCTACAATATACAGCTTCTCTGGGAAGAGACCATGGCTCAAACTATCGCGAAATATTTGATGAGTAAGGACGGCCTTGACAAGCGCATGGTAGTGCTCTCGGGCGGCGGACATATCAACTACGGCTTCGGAATCCCAAAGCGGCTCTTTAGAAGGCTCTCAGAGCCATATACTACAATTCTCCCGGTCTCTACCGATCTGCTTAGAGACGATGAGGCGGCAAAAGCCGCCCTGGAGAAAGGGGCCCAGTTCCTGGATGTCGAACTGCCCAATGTTCCGCTCCACATAGCGGACTTCGTATGGGCGACCACCTTCGAGACCATCAGTAGTGAGCCGCCCAAGCTCGGCGTTTATCTGGTCGAAGAGGCCGAGCAGGTCGCCATAACAATAGTAAGCGAAGGCACTTCCGCCCAGCAGTACGGCCTCATGGAAGGCGACGTCATAACCAGGCTGGACGAGGACGTGATAGGCGATATACTCGACATTAAATACTTTTTGCAATCCAAACAATACGGCGACCGAATTGTGGTCAGCGTTATCAGGGGCGGCCAGACCTTGAATATCAAGATGATGCTAAAACCGCTCCTGAAGAGAAACTAAGCCTACCAGCCGAACTCGTACTTTAAGCTCTTCTCCCCTTCAAAGCTCCCGTACTTTAGCCCCCCGCCCCTGGAAAAGACCAGATAACCCTTGCCTGTAAGATGCGGCAACCTTTTAGCTACCACCTCCATCTCCTTTGCATTCAGCCCGCCGAAGAATATGCAGACGACAGGCGCTCCTCGCCCGTTATTATCTACACCGGAGGTACCCCTGAATGCCGCCACAAGGACGGAATCCGAGATACTAAAGCTATGCCCGTTGACCACGAAAAAGTCGTCCTCAACCACTAGCCCCTCAGGCAATGCCCCCTTAAAGCTATCAAATAGGACGTTCTCATCGAAAGAGCCAAATATAAAGTGCGGCCTATCTTTAAGACCCTCTTTTTTCAACCGGGTGTCGTCCACGATCTTCAGGCCGTAGTCCCCTTGAAGCTTACGCGCAACAGGCAAATACCTTTTTCTATAACGCTTTTTTTTGGGTAAGACCAGCACGGCGCGCTCGTCGCCAAGAAGTGTAGCCAGCGACGGCGGTATCTCGCGCCCGGATAGAATCCTGAATATTTCGACATCAGGGTCGACCTCCACTGAAAGCGGCCTCTCGCTAAACTCAAGCGTCACCTCTTTCATCTCACGGTCGAAAAGGATATCGCTTGTTACCTCACCACCCTCGGTCACAACCGATATTGGAACCTTTAGCCTGTATAGGGGCTTATCCTGCCTAATGACCAGACTAAGCCTGTAGGCGGGAGCGGATGTGGTCACAGAAGTTAGTATGGTGGAGACTCTCGGCTCCCCTATGGATAATCTCGGCCCCCCGGACCTCAAGAGCCACTGATCAAAGAACCAACTAAGATCGCGCTTAGCGACCTCTTCAAATGCCAGCCTTATCTCATCCCACGATGCGCTGGAGAAGGCGTTCTTATCATAAAAATTCCTAAGTGATTTAAAAAAAACCTCATCGCCCACAAGGTTTCTAAGCATATGAAAGATCATCATCGCCTTGCTGTAGCCTATTGCCCTCGCCTCGGGAGATGAGCCGAACCTGTATGAGCTAACGGACCTCTCGCTTTCGCCCGCGTAGTTTGCGTAGTTCACAAGCGCCTTCATCCTGTAGGCGGAGGCGCTCCCCGCCTTCACCTTAAAGAGGTGGTCGGACGTATATGTGGTAAGCGCCTCGGACCAATTCCCGAAGGTAACGTCGATAAATACCCCGTTGCCCCACCAATTATGCACAAACTCGTGGCCAAGCGCTGTATCGGGAATAAAAGGGAGCCTCAAGACCTTAGAGCCGAGCAGGGTAAATGACGGCATGCCGAAGCCGGTAGGAAGAAAGTTCTCCACGACAGCGAACTTTTTATAAGGATAGGCGGGAAATATGGGCTCAAAGGCGTCTATATATCCCTTTGTCTTGTCTATATAGGTGCGAGAGAGGACTTCGTCATCCTGATAAAAATAGGTATAAATGTCCACCCCCTTATACCTCTCGCTGGTTACGACATATCTACCGGCCACTAAATTTACCCCCTCCGTCGGGTTGGAAGTTTTGTAGCGAACTACGCTCCTTGCCCCGACAACCTTATCCTCGACAAGCTCTCCCTCCATAACCGCCTGATAGCCTTTAGGCAGGCTGACCTCGACCTCATAGAGGGCCGGGGGACCGGCGCGGCGAGGAAACCAGAAGGCGGAGGATGGAAGAAACGCGCCTTCGGTACCCATAACCGCGATACCGGAGAAAGAGACTCCCCTCTCTATTCTCATGCGCGCAATCTCGATAGGCGAGATAGAACCTTCAAAGTGTATGGTTATCGGAACACCTGAGAGAGAAGCATGAGACGGGGCTCTTATGAAGAGCTCAAACAGGCCGTCCTTCATATCACCCGGACCGGGGTCGCGAACCGTATATAATAAAGGAGTATGATCTGAGAAAAGCTCAACTCTCTTTATGCGTATATTCCTATCGATCAGGAGCCCTGGTAGAAAGAGCGAGCTATCCAGGGTTGCATCGGCGAAGGTTATGGTATCAGTACCTGATATCCGGCCATGATTAATATCGAGGCTTACCTTAAGAAAGTGCGTATCATAGCCGCCAGGCAACGCGGCTCCTATGGCTGGTACGAAAGACCAAAAAAGAGCGAAAATGAACGCTGGCAGGATAACCAAAAATAAAAATCTTTTTCTTAATCGAATCGACATACCATTACTCTACTATAAATAATGAACGCTGACAAATTAACGAGCGTCTGCTTAATCGTGGCTACTGATATGATACAAAGGACTGCCAATAAATAGAGGTTTAAAAATGAGAAGAAAACCTCTTGCATAATAGGTATTTATATGGTAAAGTTAAAGACAATTTGGATGTTTGAACATAATCTCGGATTCAGTACTTAGGGAGGTGACTAAAAAATGAAGAAGTTCTTGATCCCGCTCTTCTCACTTATGCTTTTAATTTCCACCGCAGATTATTCCAAGGCGCAAAGCATGCGAATTGAAGAACCTTCCGGCCCGGAATATTTACTCGATATTGTTTTCCTAAGGCCTATAGGCCTGTTTAGTACCGTTGTGGGAACAGCCTTTTACATAGTCTCTCTGCCTATATCAATACCGACACAAAGGGCTGACGATGCCGCAGAGAAACTTGTATTCGCACCATATAACTATACTTTCAAAAGACCGCTTGGTACATTAAAGTAATAATCAACCCAGGCGGCTTGCTCTTTATCACCTATTAACAATAGCCGTGGCATATAAAGACCGGCTAACCTCTTCTTAGAAATGGCTTGCGCAACTTAGCGCAAGCCATTTTTCTTTTTGAACTCAAAATAACAGGTAAAAAAAAGCGGGATCCCTATTAAGGGATCCCGCTTTAGCCACAGGATATATGTGACAATTCCTGATAGCGTTAGACTACTTCTTTTTCTTCTTAGGAGCGGCCTTCTTCTTAGGAGCGGCCTTCTTCTTAGGAGCGGCCTTCTTCTTCTTAGGGGCTGCTTTCTTCTTCTTGGCTACCGCCTTTTTCTTCTTAGGGGCCGCCTTCTTCTTCTTAGGGGCCGCTTTCTTCTTCTTGGCTACGGCCTTCTTCTTCTTCGGAGCCGCCTTCTTCTTCTTAGGGGCCGCTTTCTTCTTCTTGGCTGCAGCCGCCTTCTTTTTCTTTACTGCGGCCGCTTGCTTCTTGGCTGCGGCCTCAAGCGCCTTTATGACCTTCTTGTACGCCGTTACACCTTTCTTCTTGTTCTTTACAATTTCGTTCAACAACACCTTCAACTCTCTTGCGCCTACTTTGGAAACCGTTCTCTGTGCCTTTTTAGCAAGTGCCTCTGTACTTTTCAAAATTACTTTCAGTTCCTTAATCGCACTAGCCATTCGATTCTCCTTTGTGTGTGAATTGATATGCTGCGAACAAACTTAGAACTCTACCTACTATAATTAAATACTTTTTAGAAAAAAGCAACACTTTTTTTTATTTTTTAATCTTCTAAAAATGCAACTCGACAATGATGCCGTCAAAATATTTTTGATTCTGAAAAAAAACAGGAAAGAATTTTTCAAAAACGATTCGACTCAACAACAACCCTTCTTCTCATCATCCGAATTCGTTTTATCAGTTGGCGCGCAAGTTGGTTCGTCTTCCATAACCTCACCATCGGGATCGATAAAACTAAAAAGTCCGGCGTAAGGCGCAAGCGTTAGTTTCTCCCAAGTATTAAGGCATACCGCTACAGGAACGCCTGCAGGAAACTCGTGGCCGTCGTCATCGGTTACAACACTTAAAGGCCCATTATATATGGCAAAATGCCCGTCGTACTTGCACTCTGAGCCTGCCTTGAGCTTATAGCCGTGTATTATGACCGATGAGAACTTAAGCCCGTCGACATCCCTGTACGGAACCCTCGAGGTTATGCGTAGACCGTAAAAACCCGCCTCTTTGCATATAGAAATAAACTCCTCCTCCTTGAGCGCGCCCGAAATGCACTCGCCCCAGAGCTCTCTATCCTCTTTCATGTTTTGGGGAACATCGTCATGCGCGACGACATCGGAGATGGAAAAGTGCCCTCGATCTTTCAGCGTCCTGTATATTTCTTTTATTACCCCTACCTTGTCAGGAGAGAGATTTATCACGCAATTAGAAATAATAACGTCAACTGATGAATCTTCAAGAGGCAGATCTTCCAGAAACCCATCTCTAAAATCAACAACATCGTATCCTAAATTCGCGGAGACTTCGCCCTTTGCCCCCCTCGCCTTTTCGAGCATCTCACCCGTCATATCGACGCCGACGACACTGCCCGAGGCGCCGACGAGTTTAGCCGCGATAAAACAATCGATACCTCCCCCGCAACCCAGATCGACTACCGTATTGCCGGCGGTTATATCGGCGCTCAGGACCGGGCTACCGCATCCGTAAGAGATATTCAAGATATCGGTGGGTATATGGGAGACCATCTCATGCTCTTCAGGCGTTTTGACCGGACAACAGAGATCCTCCCTGGGGTCCCCTACAACGGCCTTATAGAAGTCCTCAACCGATTTCCTTAGATCATCTCCCATCTATAGTCTCCCATCTAGTCATTAGTCGGTTTACCAGTAAGAATACGACTCATATCCGCGTGTATCAGGCCGTTTGACGCTAAAAGACGCTTACAATCGACTGAAGTTGAGGCGCCTGTAAAATCCGTTACGCGCCCGCCGGCCTCTGTAACGATAAGCCCTCCGGCGGCTATATCCCATGGCTTGAGCTTTAGCTCCCAGAAACCGTCGAACCTGCCCGAGGCTACATAGCATAGGTCGAGCGCCGCGGAGCCGGCCCTCCTGATCGCCTGCGCCCTTACGGCGAAGTCGGCGAAATGGTCGAGATTATTCTCCTTCGAAGTCCTTATGTCGTATGGAAATCCTGTCGCAAGGAGGGATATGCCGAGCTCGCTTATCCCTGAGACACTGATACTCTCTCCGTTAAGATATGCGCCCGAGGAGAGCGTGGCCGTAAAAAGCTCATCCCTTGTGGGATCGTAGACGACACCGAGCTCGACAACCCCGTCCTTTTCAAGCGCGATGGAGACGCAAAATACCGGAAAGCCGTGGGCAAAGTTGGTCGTACCGTCGAGCGGGTCTATGATCCACCTGTACCCGCTCTCGCTCTTCGTCTCTTTGCTCTCCTCGGTGAGTATTCCGTGCTCCGGATGGCGTGAGCGTATGATGGAGACGATCTCGGTTTCCGCAGCCCTGTCAAGGTCTGTAACAATGTCGACCTCGCCCTTGTACTCGATATTAAGCTCAGCGCCAATGCCCTCCTTTAGGAGTTTACCCGCGTTGAGGGCCGCGTCAACAGCCGTCTTCAAGAATGGAGCTATACCTTGCTTCAGGTTAATCTCCTCCATAGACGCTTAATCTTTCTTAATTGAGGCGGAAGGGCAGGTTGCGCAATCCGGGGCTTCACTGCCCTTTGGCTCTGAGGCTCCAGCGTCCGCGGCAGGCTTTGGCTTGTCGGCGAAGTCGGTCTTATACCAGCCGCTTCCCTTTAAGACAAAGGCGGACTGTGAAATAAGTTTATCGAGGGTTCCGGAGCAGGCCTCGCACTTGGTTAACGGGTCGTCGGTAATCCTCTGCATGACCTCGAACTCTTTCTTACAATCCCTGCACTGATATTCATAGATAGGCATAATCGAAAAACTCCTTTAAAAGCGTCGTATCTATCGTCGTATCTATAATTTAGGGTCTCTAGAATCTATTGTCAATAGCCCTTGAAGCAAGTCAATTTCAATAGACGACCTCTACCAGGTGAAGTCCCTGCGGCGGTGCGGTCTGGGATGCCTCGCTCCTTAGCCCGGAGTCAAAGATGCGGTCAATATCGTCTACTTGAAGCTTACCCTTGCCAAGATCAACAAGCGTGCCGACCATAATCCTCACCATATGCCTCAGGAAAGAGTCGCCCCTGACGTAAAGCTCCAGAAAGTCGCCGTCTTCAGCCACCTCAAAGGAGAATATCTCCTTCTCGATGGTCTTAACTCTCGAACCCTCGGCCATAAACGACGAAAAGTCCTTTTTCCCAACGAAACACTCGGCCCCTTTTCGCATAAGCTCAACATCCAACGGCTGAAAAAAGTGCCACGCGAACCTCCTTGAGAGCACAGTGCGGTAACGCCTCCTCTCCAGCCTGTAGAGGTAGAGCTTCTCCCTGGCGTCCAGCGAGGAATGAAAAGAGGTATCGGCCTCAGTGGACTCCTTTATGACGATATCGAGCGGCAGATTAAGATTAAGCCCCCCGGCAAAGGTATCGGCCTCGATATCAGAATCGATATGGAAGTTCGCCACCTGCCCTATTGCGTGAACGCCGGCGTCGGTACGCGAAGCGCCAAAGAGCTTTACTCGTTCGCCTGTAAGCTCCTTTATGGCTTTTTCGATAGTACCCTGGACAGTCGGGAGCGTACTTTGGATCTGCCAGCCGGAGTAGTTGGTGCCCTCGTACTCTATCAACAACCGTACATTTCGCATGAGAGCCTTTATATATGCTCTTTGATCAAAAGCTCGGCGATCTGCACGGCATTTAAAGCGGCCCCTTTGCGGAGATTATCACTAACGACCCACATATTAATACCGTTCTCCACGCTCTCGTCGGCCCTGATCCTGCCCACAAGCACGTCATCCTTGGTAGCGGCGTCAAGGGCCATGGGATATAGCTCCTTTGATGGATCATCGACTACCCGCACACCAGGGGCAGAGGCTAAAAGCTCGCGCACCTCGTCGGGAGAGATAGCGTCCTCGGTCTCTATATTTATGGACTCGCTATGGCCGATAAATACCGGCACGCGCACGGCGGTGGCGGATATCCCGATCGATTCGTCGCCAAAGATCTTTCTGGTCTCATTGACCATCTTTACTTCTTCCTTGGTATAACCGTCGGAGTCAAAGACGTCTATCTGCGGCAGGCAGTTAAAGGCTATCCTGTGCGGGAATACCTTATTCTTCACATCCTTCATACTAAATAACGCGCGAGTCTGCTTTGAGAGTTCGTCCACCGCATCCTTACCCGCGCCGGAGACGGCCTGATAGGTGGAGACCACTATCCTCTCTATATGGGCCCGGTCGTGTATGGGCTTAAGGGCCACGACCATCTGTATGGTCGAACAGTTCGGGTTGGCCACTATGTTTTTGCGCACATATCCGCAAAGGGCCTCGGGGTTTACCTCCGGCACGACGAGCGGCACATCGGGGTCCATCCTGAAATGGCTGGTATTGTCTATGACAACGGCCCCGGCACTAGCCGCCTTGGGGGCGTAGATCGCGGATACACTCCCGCCGGGGGAGAATAGCCCGATATCGACCCCCTCGAAGTCCTCGTCGTCAAGGAGCTTTACAACTATCTCTTCGCCCTTGAATTCCAGCTTAGAGCCAGCGCTGCGCTCGGAAGCGAGCAGGGTCAGCTCGCCTACGGGAAAGTCGCGCTCTTCGAGGATCTTTAGGATCTCGGCGCCGACCATACCGGTAGCTCCGGCCACCGCTATATTATATAGCTCTTTCATTACAGGTACTCTTCCTCTCTTAATTTCTAATTAAAAATATTACCATGACGCAGGATTACAAGCGAGATTTTTTTAGCTCAATACCGATAGGTAAATAAAAAGTATTTGCCAGCCAACAAAATGCCCGATGCGGTCCTCCTGAGCTGATTGAAAGAGGCTCACCATCCCCCCACTTACTCTCCTCAGAAAAAGTCTCTTCAAAGCGCATAAAGCTGCATAACCAATAATCCGCTTTCCGAAGAGAATTCTATTTGCAGAAAATCGTATCTCTGTTACAATATGTCTAAGTATTTCGGTATGTTTTATCCTGAATATAGCATAATCTATACAAAACTTTATATATGAAACTCGTCAAACTACTATCTGTTACAAATAGATCGACGGAGAATTAAATGATAGTAAAAAGGACCCGTATAAACAGGGTCATAGCTACGGGAATTCTCATAATGACGGTTACCTGGTCCATGAATGCGATCGCGGACCTGTTCATGGGTAATCCAGATGAGATTACGATAGCCCTTCTTGAGCCGGGGGCGCGTGAAGCCGCAAAGTGGCTGGCGATCATAATGATAGTCATCGGAGTGGTGGGCTATTTTCTACAAAATGAGAAGAAGCAAAAGGTCCTGATCGAAGAACAAGACGACCTCTATGACCTCATCGGTGAGTTGAAGCACAATACCAGAACCTTAAAGACCCTAAAGAGCCTCTTACCTACATGCCCTTCCTGCGATGGTATTCGGGACGACCTTGGCTCATGGTATGAACCGGATATTTACATGAAGAAATATCCCGAAACAATATTTGCCGAAGAATACTGCCCCGGATGCAGCCAGAAGATGCGAAAAGAGACCTCAGGGCTAAGCCGGAAAGATAAGCACCCTCTTACCCGGCGAGCTTAGCCAGTATTGCCTCGCCCATTTCCGTGCAACCGGTCCTTGTCGTGCCGTCCTCATAGAGGTCGGCGGTACGAAGTCCGTCGGCAAGCACACCCTCAACAGCCGCCTCGATAGCGCAGGCCGCCTCCTCCATATCAAAAGAATACCTCAGCATCATGGCGACGGATAAAATTGCGGCAATTGGATTGGCGATACCGCGACCAGCTATATCCGGGGCGCTACCGTGGATCGGCTCGTACATGCCGCGGCCGTTCTCGTGGCTGAGCCCCTCTATCTTTCCGCCCTCTCCAATGGAGGCGCTCGCGAGCATGCCGATAGAGCCGGTGAGCATCGCGGCCTCGTCTGAGAGTATATCGCCGAACATATTGCCGGTCACTATCACGTCGAACTGGCCTGGGTTCCTGATCAACTGCATGGCGCAGTTATCGACATACATATGCGACAGCTCGATATCGGGATAGTCCTTTGCGGTCTCCGTTACCACCTCTCTCCAGAGCTCGGTACACTCAAGGACATTGGCCTTATCTACGCTCATGAGCTTTTTATTGCGTTTCCCTGCTATTGTAAAACCCACGCGCGCAATCCTCTCTATCTCTTCGGTCGTATAGACGAGCGTATTGACGCCTTTCTTTCCACCTCCGGCGACATCTTCAACCCCCCTTGGCGAGCCGAAATATATTCCGCCGGTAAGCTCTCTGACGACCATTATATCGACGCCATCGAGGACCTCCGGCTTCAAGGTAGAAGCATTTACCAGCGCCGGGTAGATCTTGGCGGGTCTAAGGTTAGCGAACAAGCCCAGGTCTTTACGAAGCGCGAGGAGCGCCCTCTCCGGCCTTATGGAGTAGTCAAGACCCTCCCACTTGGGCCCGCCTACCGCTCCGAGTAACACGGCGTCGGCCTTTAAGGCCATATCAAGGACCTCATCGGTCAACGGGACCTTGTTCGCGTCTATAGAAGCGCCGCCGACGAGGCCCTCGCTCAGCGTAAAGCCGACTCCATACTTCTCTCCAATAGACTCAAGGACCTTTACAGCGGCTTTCATTATCTCAGGGCCTATGCCGTCGCCCGGCAGTACTGTTATATTATATCCTGACACCTGTAGAGACCTCCCTTAATCGAATAATAGAACTTTACATCTTTTCAAGCTCGCCCGCGATCTTCTTGACGGCCTCGATAAATTCACCGAGCCCCGTGGAGGGGATTACCACCGTGCTCCTCCTGTCGTTCGATATCTCGGCGACCTGAAGGAACTTACCCCCTTCGTTCTCCTTAAGGTCGACATAGATCGTCTTATTCTCAATGTGAAGCTTCTCGCTCGCCAGCACCGTACTCCTCGCGCCTTCCTTCTTCATACCAGCCCCCTCTTCTTGATCGATTCCATAAGTCCCCCGGCGCTTACAAGCTCCTGCATGAACTTCGGCACGGCCCTGGCCTTGAATTTCTTCTTCCTCGTCTTGTTCGTTATCACGCCCGTATCGACATCTACCTCAAGGATGTCGCCACCTCGCGTTCCGTCGACCGCCTCTTCGCACTCTAGAATTAAAAGCCCCATATTAAAGGCGTTCCTGTAAAATATTCGCGCGAAGCTCTTGGCTATCACGCATGAGACGCCAGCGGCCTTAATGGATATCGGCGCGTGCTCCCTCGACGAACCGCAGCCGAAGTTCTTATCAGCCACGATAATGTCGCCCTTCTTTACGTTCTTGGCGAAGGTCGGATCTTCGTCCTCCATGCAGTACTTCGCAAGCTCTGCCGGCTCTGAAGTGACCAGATACCTCGCGGGTATAATCCTGTCAGTATCGACGTCGGCACCGTACTTCCAAACTCTACCCTTTATCTTCACTTAACCTCCTTATTGAGAGAAACTTTTTATAAAAAGTTTCTCTCAATACAATGTATCTACACCTCGTCGGGGTGGGCGATCCTGCCTTTTACGGCGCTTGCCGCGGCTATGGCCGGGTTGGCGAGGTAGACCTCGCTCTTTGTATGTCCCATCCTTCCGACGAAGTTCCTGTTTGTCGTTGTAACGGCTACCTCGCCCGCCGCGAGGATGCCCATATGTCCACCGAGGCACGGCCCGCATGTAGGCGGGCTGATTATGGCCCCGGCCTTTAAGAAGGTCTTGAAGTAACCCTTGTTCATCGACTCCTCGTATATCTTTGGAGTCGCCGGGATAATTATCAGCCTTACGTTCGGGGCGACCTTCTTGCCTTTTAGTATTCCTGCGGCGATCCGCATATCCTCAAGGCGGCCGTTCGTGCACGAGCCGATGACCACCTGGTCGATCTTGACCTTGCCGACCTTGCTGATGTTACGGGTATTCTCGGGCAGGCTCGGAAACGCGACCTTTGGTTCTATCTTTGAGGCGTCGTACTCTATTATCTCTGCGTACTCGGCATCCGGGTCGCTCGCGTAGTACTTGGGCTTACGCTCGGCGCGCGCCTCGACATATTTTTTCGTGATCTTATCGGGCGCGATTATACCGCTCTTTGCTCCGGCCTCTATTGCCATATTGCACATGGACATACGGCTATCCATCGAGAGTGAAGCTATGGCGGAGCCGGTAAACTCCATGGCCTTGTAGAGAGCGCCGTCAACGCCGATATCGCCGATGATCTGGAGGATAAGGTCCTTGCCGGTGACCCATTTGTTGAGCTTACCCTTAAAGACGAACTTGATGGACTCCGGCACCCTGAACCATACCTCACCCGTTATCATGGCACCGGCGAGGTCTGTCGAACCGGAGCCGGTGGAAAAAGCGCCAAGCGCGCCGTAGGTACAGGTGTGGCTGTCCGCGCCGATAACTACGTCTCCGGGCACGACTATGCCGAGTTCCGGCAAGAGGGCGTGCTCCACGCCGACGTTGCCTCCGTCGAACTGGTGCGTCAATTTTTGCTCCTGCGCGAATTCACGGAGGATCTTACACTGCTCTGCGCTCTGGATATCCTTATTCGGGGTAAAGTGGTCCGGGACGAGCACCACTTTTCTTTTATTAAAGACCTTCTTCGCGCCGATCCGCCTGAACTCCTTGATGGCGATCGGGGATGTAATGTCGTTACCGAGCGCGATATCCACCTTGGCGCTTATAAGCTCCCCCGGGCTTACCTCCTTAAGGCCGGCGTGTTTGGCGAGTATCTTCTCGGTTATGGTCATCGGTCTCATTATCTTTGTGTTCCTTTCTATCAGGAAGCTATCTACGTAAAATCGTAGGGGCTCTCTTCCTTCTTTTGCTTCTTGCTGTGATCGAGTTTATTAAGCGCGTGTATATAGGCCTTGGCGCTAGCGATTATTATGTCGGTATGAGCGCCCTGCCCGGTGACGATGTGATCGTCCTCCGTGAGCTTTACGCTCACCTCACCCTGCGCGTCGGTGCCTTTTGTGATGGCGTTTACCGCGTACTTTAAGAGCTTACTCTTGGTGCCGGTAATGGCGGCAATGGTCTTATAGGCCGCGTCCACGGGGCCGTCTCCGGTGCCCTCTTCGTTAACGAGCTTGCCGTCGATCTCAAGAGTAACCTCGGCGGTCGGTTTGGAATCAGTGCCGCCTTTGGCAAAGAGGCTTACGAGTTTATACTTCTCCGGCACGTCGATACGCAAGACCTCGTCCTGGACAATGGCCTCGAGGTCCTCGTCAAAGACCTCTTTCTTCTTATCGGCGAGCCTCTTGAACCTCTCGAATGCCTTATTGAGGTTATCGTCGGTCAACTCGTAGCCGAGCTCAGCGAGGCGCGCCTTGAAGGCGTGCCGCCCCGAGTGTTTACCGAGCACCAGCGTGGTCTTCGCTATGCCGACCGATTCGGGACTCATTATCTCGTAGGTACTCTTCTCCTTCAAGAGGCCGTCCTGATGGATGCCGGACTCGTGCGCAAAGGCGTTGTCGCCGACTATGGCCTTGTTGGCCTGGACCATCATCCCGGTTATCGAGCTTACGAGCCGGCTCGTGGGAAAGATCTGCTCGGTATTAATTCCGGTCTCAAGGTCGAGGAGATCATGGCGCGTCTTCATGGTCATCACGATCTCTTCTAAGCTAGCGTTACCCGCCCTCTCGCCGATGCCGTTTATAGTGCACTCGACCTGTCTCGCGCCGTTTATCACCGCGTAGAGAGAATTGGCTACGGCGAGCCCCAGGTCGTTATGGCAGTGGACCGAAATGATAGCCCTGTCGATATTGGACACGTTTTCTCTGATGCCCTTTATCAGCTCGCCGAATATATGCGGGAGCGTATAGCCGACGGTATCGGGAATATTCACTGTCGTAGCGCCCGCATCTATGACCGCTTCAATTACCTCGTAGAGATAACTGACGTCGCTCCTTGAAGCGTCCATGGGCGAGAACTCCACGTCGTCGACATAGCCGCGCGCATGGGTGACCATATCCACGGCGCACTTCATTGCCTCGTCCCTCGTCATCTTGAACTGGTGCTCCAGATGGATATCCGAGGTCGATATGAACGTATGTATGCGCGGCTTCGGCGCTCCCTTAAGAGCCTCCCAGGCCGAGTCTATATCGCCTTTCTTCGCTCTGGCTAGCGAGCATACAATAGGGCCCTCTACCTCCATTGCGACACGCCTTACGGCACTAAAATCGCCGGGCGAGCTGAAGGCGAAGCCCGCCTCTATGATATCGACCCCGAGCTTGGCGAGCTGTTTGGCGACGGCGACCTTCTCCTCGACGTTCATCGACGCGCCGGGGCTCTGCTCACCGTCCCTTAGGGTCGTATCGAATATGTAAACTCTGTTGTCCATCTCTATCTATCCTGTAAATTAAATATTATTCGTGCGTTTTGGTATGCGCCTTTTCTTCATCCTCTACAACCTGAGGTAGCCGCATTCTCTGCCTGTCTATTAACATCGTAATTGGCCCTGAGAGGACATAGCCGAACGATAGTACAAATAGCATCAACTGCGGTTCCGCCGCGACCACTATAAATATCAATATAAGAGCGACCAGGAGGCTAAAGGGCATCCTCCTCCTGAGGTTGAGTTCCTTGAAGCTGTAGAACTTGACATTGCTGACCATAAGAAACGCCAGCAGATATACCTGAAGGAGTACCAGAACGTGCCTGGTCGTCTCCCCGTGATGCAGGTAGAAGAACAAGAGCACGGTACTCGCCACAAAGGCCGCAGCCGCCGGAACGGGCAGGCCGTTAAAGCGCTTGCTCTCGACAGTCGTGATCTGGACATTGAAGCGCGCGAGCCTGAGTGTCGCGCAGACCACATACAGGAATGCCGCGAGCCACCCGTAACGCCCGAACCCCCTCAGTGCCCAGGTAAATATCAATACACCCGGGGCAAGCCCGAAGGCTACCAGGTCGGAGAGCGAGTCGTACTCTACCCCGAACTTGCTGGTAGTCCCGGTTAGCCTCGCGATCCTGCCGTCCAGGCAGTCGAATATCATGCTTACGAAGATCGCGATGGCCGCTATCTGATAGTTGCCGTCGAGCGAGGCCACTATGGAGTAGAAGCCGCCGAAGAGGCTCGCTGAGGTCAGGAGGTTCGGCAGGAGATAGACCCCCCTAAGTCTCTTCCTCCTACTACCCTTTGCTCCCTTATCGAGTTCCTTGTCGAGCATGTCATGAACCCCCTGTTAGAAAAGAGATTACCAATTGGCGAGTATTGAGCTTCCCGCGCTTACCTTTTCGCCCACCTTCACCTTTACCTTCACATCCGTCGGTAAAAAGACATCTAACCTTGAGCCGAATCTTATAAGGCCGAACCTGGCGCCCTTTACTAAAGCATCACCGGGCTTAGCGCGGCACACTATACGCCTCGCGATAAGACCCGCTATCTGGTTGGCAACGTATCTCTTGCCGTTATCAGCCTCTATCAAGAGCGCGTTCTGCTCGTTTAAGAGCGAGGCCTTGTCAAAGCTCGCGTTAAAAAATTTGCCCGGGTTATAGAAGATGTCCACTATCCGCCCGGAGGCCGGAGCTCTATTTACATGGACGTTAAATACGTTCATGAATATCGATATCTTCATCGCCCGGCTCTTTAAAAACCTATCCTCGTCGACCTCCTCTACGATTATCACCTTGCCGTCGGCAGGACTGACAATCGCGCCGTCCCCCTCTGGGATCACTCTCTCCGGGTCTCTGAAGAACCAGATGATGAAAAGCGAAAGAGATAGGGCCGGATAAAAGAGCGAATAGAAGCCTATGCTTATATCGACAAACCAGAGTACGGCCGTAACGGCCAAAGAGCCCAGAATGAAGGGCCAACCCTCCGGGGCAATGGGAATTCGCATATAATACCTTAGATGTATTCTAAATGCCCGCCTAACCTCCCACACCCCCACGGACAATGGAAGGTAAATATAGAAACTGATAGATCGGGTATAACTATCTTGAGTGGAGCGTCTCTCTATAGATAGCTTCTCCCGGACTCCCTTTGAAGGTCTTTGGTATTCTCTCTCAAGTATGCCCCCATTCTTCTCAGGGGGCATACTTGAGAGATACTAAAAATCTTTGGAGAGAGTTTGAGAGAAACTTTCTCTAGAAAGGTTCTCTCAATATGGTCATGCCTTATCTATTAGTTTTTATCTTTATCCACTATAGTCGACTTTGCGAGCCAGGGCATCATGCCTCTGAGTCTCTTACCGACCTCTTCTATCGAGTGTGTCTCGCCCTTTTGGGTAAGGGAATTAAAGTTCGGCTTACCCGCCTTGTGCTCGTCCATCCATTCTTTACAGAAATCGCCGGACTGGATTTCAGAGAGAATTTTTTTCATCTCGGCCTTGGTTGAGTCGGTTATTATCCTCGGCCCGCGCGTCAGGTCTCCGTACTGGGCTGTGTTACTTATGGAATAGCGCATATTCGAGATCCCGCCTTCGTATATGAGGTCGACAATGAGTTTCATCTCGTGCAGGCATTCGAAGTAGGCCATCTCCGCGGGGTATCCGGCTTCTGTCAGTGTTTCAAAGCCTGCCGTTATAAGGGCCGTGACGCCGCCGCAGAGTACCGCCTGCTCGCCGAAGAGGTCTGTCTCTGTCTCGTCCTTAAAGGTCGTCTCTATTATACCCGCCCTTCCTCCTCCGTTCGCGCTAGCGTAAGAGAGCGCTACGGCGAGTGTGTCTCCGGAAGGGTCTTTATGAACGCTGACCAAGGTCGGCACTCCGGCGCCGTGCTGATATTCGTGGCGAACGAGGTGCCCCGGCCCTTTGGGGGCGACCATAAAGACGTTTATGCTGTCGGCCGGCTTAATAAGGCCGAAGTGGATATTCAGGCCGTGAGCAAAGGCGAGATAAGCGCCGTCTTTCAAATTAGGCCCTATCTGCGTATCGTATACCTCCTGCTGGAGCTCGTCGGGTACGAGCACCATCACGACGTCTGCGTCTTTAACGGCGTCGGCGACCTCTTTTAGTTCCACGCCCGCGGCCTCGGCCTTTTTCCAGGACGAGCCGTCCTTTCTAAGCCCGACGACGACATCCACGCCGCTGTCTTTAAGATTTAGCGCGTGGGCATGGCCCTGCGAGCCGAAGCCGATTATGGCGACCTTCTTGGACTTGATATTTTCTATATCCGCGTCTTTATCGTAGTAGACCTTCATTCAACATATTCCTTTCAACTGGTTATTTTTGTATTCCATTCGCAACAAGGAGTTACTTTGCCTTTGGACTCCTGGCCATTGCTACGCACCCGGTCCTCACTATCTCCTTTATGCCAAGCGGCCTCAGGAGTTCCGCAATCGCGTTTATCTTCTCACTTGTACCGGTGATCTCTATGGTGTAGCTCTTCGGGCTTACATCGACCACCTTGGCGCGAAAGAGTTCGACAACGCTCAGGAGTTCGGCCCTGTTCTCCGCAGTCACCTGGATCTTAATGAGCGCGAGTTCCCGTTCGATATGGGCTTCATTCTTAAAGTCGTGTACCTTGATGACATTGACGAGTTTGTTGAGCTGTTTATTGATCTGCTCAAGCACGTTCTCGTCGCCTCCCGTGACTATCGTCATCCTCGATATATTCGGGTCGTTAGTTTCAGCAACACAGAGGCTCTCGATATTAAAGCCCCTGCCGGAGAACAGACCCGAGACACGGGAGAGTACACCGAACTCATTGGTGACAAGTATGGATATTGTATGACGCAAAAAAAATCTCCTTTAAAGACCGACTAGTCGGCTAGCCGGTTAGCAGGCTACTGTCAGACTAGGAGCATATTGCTGATCGGCTGGCCTGAGGGAACCATCGGGTAGACACCCTCGACCGGGTTGACCGTAAAGTCCATTATGACCGGCCTCTTCTTTTCCTTCATTGCCGCCTTTATAACGCCCACGACATCTTTTGGTTTTTCAGCCCTAAGCCCGACCGCGCCGTAGGCTTCTGCGAGCTTAACAAAGTCCGGCTGGGCCTTCATACCGGTATAGGAGTAGCGCTTGTCGTAAAAAAGCTCCTGCCACTGGCGGACCATACCGAGGAACTTGTTGTTCAGTATGGCTATCTTGATAGGCAGCTTATACTGAACCGCCGTAGCGAGTTCCTGTATATTCATCTGTATGGAGCCGTCCCCCGCGATGTCGATGACCGTCTTCTTCGGGTATGCGACCTGCGCGCCTATGGCGGCGGGAAGGCCGTAGCCCATTGTACCGAGCCCGCCCGAGGTAAGAAAGCTCCGGGGCTCGTCGTAGAGAAAGAACTGCGCCGCCCACATCTGGTTCTGCCCGACCTCTGTCGTTATTATGGCGTCCCCTTTCGTGGCCTTGTATAGCTCTTCAACAACGTACTGCGGGTTGGTCATCCCGTTCGGAGCCGGTTTATATGTGAGCTTATGCTTCTTCTTCCAGCCATCGACCTCTTTTAGCCACGGCTTTATGGCGCTCTTGTAGCCCTGTATAGACTTCGCCGCCGGGATATTGGCGAGCATCTCGCGTAAGACGAACGCGACGTCTCCGACTATCGGTATATCGACCTCGACGTTCTTACTTATGCTCGTCGGGTCGATATCGACATGTATGATCTTGGCGTTCGGCGCGAACTCTTCGATTTTGCCTGTAACGCGGTCGTCGAACCTTGAGCCGATCGCAATAAGGCAATCGGTATTTGTAACCGCCATATTGGCGCAGTAGGTCCCGTGCATCCCGAGCATGCCCATAAAGAGCGGGTCTGTTCCCGGGAATCCTCCAAGGCCCATAAGGGTCGTGGTCGTCGGTATGCTGAGCCTGGTGGAGAATTTCTTAAGCTCCTTTGCTGCGTTTGAGAGTATAACCCCGCCGCCCGCGTAGACGACCGGCCTCTTGGACCTCAGTATCAGATCTATCGCTTTTATTATCTGCCTCTTGTGCCCCTTGTATGTAGGCTGATAGCTTGCTATCTGCGCGGCCTTCGGGTACTTAAAGGGCGCTTTGGCAACAAGCACATCCTTGGGCAGGTCTATTAATACCGGGCCTGGCCTGCCTGTGGTCGCTATATGGAAGGCCTCCTTTATTATCCTCGTAAGGTCCTTGATGTCGTAGACGAGGAAGTTATGTTTGGTGCACGGCCTCGTTATGCCGACGATATCGGCCTCCTGAAATGCGTCGTTGCCTATAAGGCTGGTCGGGACCTGTCCCGTAAAGCAGACCATGGGAATAGAATCCATGTAGGCTGTCGCAAGACCCGTAACGGTATTGGTCGCACCCGGACCCGATGTGACGAGCACAACCCCGGGCTTACCCGAGGCCCTGGCGTAGCCGTCGGCCATATGGACAGCGCCCTGCTCGTGACGTACGAGTATATGTTTTAGACTCGAGTCGTAAAGAGCGTCGTATATAGGGAGCACGACACCGCCCGGAAAGCCGAAGATCGTATCGACCTTCTCTTTTAAGAGCGATTCTATGAATATATCCGCACCGGTCATCATAATTTTACCTGCCTAAATATTAAAGATTATTACGAGTGTTTGTTGATCTTAGCTATTGATCCTGCCCAATATTGCCCCCCCTGGGGGAGAATAAAAGTTTATCCTGAATATATTAACCTAACTCATTAAAATATCAACAGCTTTATTTGCTTTTGGACAAAAAAAAAGGTTAAGGTCCCGGCGGATATCCGCCGGGACCGAAAAATCACTTTAGTACGGCCCCGGTATTCGCGCTTGTAACTACACGAGCGTACCTGGCGAGCCAGCCCTTTGTAATCTTAGGAGCAGGCGCCTTCCACCTGGCTTTACGCGCTTTAAGTTCGGTAGCCGTAACCTTAAGCTCAAGCTTCCTCTTTGGTATATCGACCTCGATGGTATCGCCGTCCTTTATGAGCGCGATCGTACCGCCCTCCATTGCCTCAGGGGAGATATGGCCTATACAAGGGCCCCTTGTTCCGCCGGAGAAACGGCCGTCGGTTATAAGCGCGACGCTTTCAGATAAGCCCATGCCGGCTATAGCAGCTGTCGGGGCGAGCATCTCTCTCATACCCGGGCCGCCTTTGGGTCCCTCGTAGCGAATGACCAGAACCTCGCCGGCCTTAATTTTACCTCCCATGATCGCGCTCATGGCCTTGGACTCGCTATCAAAACAGCGTGCCCTGCCCTTAAAACGCATCATCTTGGGGCTAACGCCCGACTGCTTGACGACCGCGCCAAGCGGGGCGATATTGCCCTTTAAGACCGCAATGCCGCCCTCCTTGTGAAAGGGCTTATTTAGCGGCCTTAAGACCTTATCGTCTACATAGGCGACTTCTTTTACAATTGCCTTGATCCTCTTGCCGGAGACCGTCGGGTTGTCCAAAACCAGCGCACCGAGGCGCTTTAAGACCGCCCCTATGCCGCCTGCCCAGTGGAGGTCTTCCATATAGTGATCTCCGACAGGTTCGAGTGAGGCTATGTGGGGCGTGCTCTTCGAAAGCTTGTCAAAGGTCTCAAGCGGAAAATCGACCCCCGCCTCGTGGGCTATCGCCATGAGATGGAGGACCGTATTGGTCGAGCCGCCAAGGGCCAGGTCGACCCTGATCGCGTTCTCAAAGGCGTTCTTCGTAAGTATCTTCCTCGGCGTAATATTTTTCTTTATAAGCTCGACAATGCGCTCGCCCGAATCATGGGCTATCCTCTTCTTCTCGGCCATCTGCGCCGGGCTCGTTCCGCATAGAGGCAGGCTCATCCCCATGGCCTCTGTGAGGCAGCTCATGGTATTGGCCGTATAGAGCCCCTGACAACTGCCCGCGCCGGGGCATGCGCCTATCTCGCAGGCGTTAAGCTCGTCCTTCGAGATGTCGCCCTTCTTGTACTTCGCCATGGCCTCAAAGGTATTCCTGATAAAAGAGAGCTTTTCGCCCTTGTTTCGCCCGGTCATCATGGGGCCAGCGGTGACGACAATCGAGGGAATATCGAGCCTTGCCGCGGCCATGAGCATACCAGGCGTTATCTTATCGCAGTTTGTTAAGAGAACCAGACCGTCAAGCGAATGGGCATTGGCAACGCTCTCGATCAAATCGGCTATCAGTTCCCTTGAAGGGAGAGAGTAGTGCATGCCCGAGTGGCCCATACTTATACCGTCGCAGATACCGGGGACCCCGAAGAGAAAGGGCTGACCGCCGCCTGCGTGAACGCCGTTCTCGATAGAGCGCTCCAGCTCGCGCATACCAACGTGGCCGGGTATGAGGTCTGTAAAGCTGGTGGCAACACCTATAAAGGGCTTCTTCATGCCGCTTCTTGACAGACCCGTGGCATAGAGGAGCGCCCTGTGGGGCGTGCGCTCCAACCCCTTCTTTATCTTGTCGCTTCGCATAGTATTTCCTGATGTAGAGCTTTATAACGCGCGCTAAAGGCTTCGCGTAAACGAAAGGCTTGTCTAAAATTGCAGGCTCAAAGAGCGCCGTGCTCGTCTCTTAAAATCCTCTCCAGCTCGTCCTTCTTTTGAAGTTTCAGTTTCTTGAGTCTCTTCATCTCTATATCGTCATCCGTGCTTAAAATCCTCTTTTTCTCCATCTTGGCTATTTTTTTTCCATATGACTGATGGGCCTGATAGACAGTCTTGAGAATTGCGTCCGAATCCAGAAACTTTGCTATCTGCTCCTTCATAACCATTTCCATAAATCGCCTCCATATGAAAGGTATGTTTACCTAATAAACCCCCTGAACTATTATCAATAACTACTTAATGCAATTAGTATTTCTTATACAAGGATTCTGTGGCCAAGAGTGGCGTCACCTTAACGCTTCCCTGTGCACACAATTGTAATTTTACCCTAAGAAAGGCGTATTGTCAACCGCTTGAATTTGGCCCTAAAGCGTAGATCATGAGGCTAAAAGGCAGGTTAAATATCAGCCCTGCTTGACCTTGATCTCCGCCTCGGAGCGTCTTTTATAGAGCGGGGCTAATTCAAAGGCTTTAATCATTTTAGCGTCATCAAGAGTAGCAAGGATAGCGATATTAACTGCCTTTATACGCCAGAGATCCTGAGGAGCGAATTTAGCCCCTTTGACAGATGATTCGATCTTCTCCCTATATTCTTCAAGCCCGGAACCTAGAAAAACAGGGCTTTCCTCCCCCGCAAACCCAGCGATCTCTTCGTAGAGCGCCGCCGGGGCCATTGCCCTATCCCCCATGACCTCCTCCAAAACTCCCCCAGCATCAGCCCTGTATAGGGCGGTATAGAGCTCTTTTTTCCTGGCGTCCAGAACAGGGCATATCAAGGCCCCGTTCTCTGTTATATTCATCGCGAGCGCCCTGAGCGTTGAGACCCCGACGACCGGCTTATCAAGGGACCACGCAAGCCCCTTGACCGTACTGACACCGATACGGAGCCCGGTAAAAGAGCCCGGGCCTACGCCAATGGCGAATAGATCGACATCTTCAATGGTGAGATCAATGGTAGAAAAGAGCTCGTCAATAGAGCGCATAAGCCATTTGGCGTGTGCCTCAACAAAAGGCTCGCTCTTCTGGGCGACTAGCGTGGCTTCGTCAGTCAAGGCGATGCTTCCAGATGTAGTGGAGGTGTCTACTGCGAGTATCTTCAAATAAAGTCCATTATGACCCGCCCTCTATAAGGTAGAGCCTAGCCGAGGATGCGGAATATATCGTTATAGGTGACGAGCACCATCAGGGTAATAAGGAGCGCTATGCCGATCTGCTGGGTTACGCCGATCACCCGCTCGCTAAGGGGCTTACCTCTGGCGAACTCAATGCAGAAAAATACCAGATGGCCGCCGTCGAGTACCGGTATGGGAAAAAGATTTATGATGCCGAGCTGCAGGCTTAAAAAGGCCATGAGTCCGATGAGCGCAATTATACCGCTCTCGGCGGCCTGGCCCGCGACCTGGGCTATCATTATCGGCCCGCCAAGTGTTTTAAGCGAATACTGGCCGAGTATAAGCCCCTTTATTATCTCAAAGAGCTTTACGGTCATATCTATGCCGCTAATAAAACCATGCTTGATCGCATTAAAGAAGCCGAATCTCTTTTGGATCATATCCTCGGCCCTGGAGACTCCTATGAGATAGCTCCCCCTCTCCTCGTTGAAGGTAGGAGTGATCTGAAACTCCAGCCTGGCGCCGTCCCTCTCTACAACCAAATTAATCGGCCCGGGATTATCATGGATCATCTGCTCAAGCTCGGCCCAGTGTGTAACAGGCTCATTATCTATGGAGAGGATCAGGTCGCCGCCTTTAAGGCCGGCTGCCTCGGCCGGGTAGCCTTTAGATGCGGCGGCGATCCGCGCATCCATGGGCGGAAATAGACCGCCTATCCCTGCACCGGACTTCGACGGCTCAGGCGTAAGGGTCGTATCTATAAGCGTGCCGTTACGCCTGTACATGATCTCCAATGGTCTATCCGGGCTTAGCGCGATTATGGTAATGAGATCTTCCCACTTCTTGACCCTGTCATTGTTTACAAACTCTACAACATCGCCCTTCTTGAGCCCCGCCTTGCTAGCTGCCTCGTCCCTCGTTACATACCCAATCTGCGCGGGTTTATCCAGATATGCCGGCACGCTAACGCCGACCATGAATATGATCGGAAGGAGCACGAAGGCGAGGACCAGGTTCATAATGGGCCCGGCGACGACTATGGCGGCGCGCCTTGAGAGAGGCTTATGGGTAAAGCTCTTCTCCTTATCGGCTTCGCTTACCTCATCGTCTATCGACTCCCCCGTCATCTTTACATATCCGCCAAGAGGGAATAGTGAGATACGGTACTCGGTCTCGCCTCTGGTAAAACCTACTATCTTAGGGCCAAAGCCTAAAGAGAATTTTTCCACACCGACCCCTACCAGCTTGGCTACGGAAAAGTGGCCTAGTTCATGGATGAATATCAAAACGCCTAAAACGATTACAAATGAAATTACTGTCGTTATCATCTATTTTTTCTTCCTTATTATTTTTTTTGTTTTTTTCTCTACCCGGCCGACCTGCTCTTGGACGGAACGCCCGGTACGCCAGATACATTGACAAGTCCGGCGGCCTCTTTACGCGCCCAGCTATCGGCCGCGAGTATATCGTCGAGCGAGGGGTTAGCCTCCACAGGGTGAGCCTGCATCACTCTTTCTATAATCTCATAAATCCCCGTATAGGACAACCTATCCTCTAAAAACGCCTCTACCGCCACCTCGTCCGCGCCGTTTAAGACCGCGGGCATCGTGCCTCCGGCGGTTAGCGCCTTAAAGGCAAGCCCCAGACAGGGGAATCTCTCCATATCCGGTTCAGCGAACTCAAGACTCCCGGCCGTAAGATCTACGCTCCTGGTACTCCCTGCTATCCGTTCCGGATAAGAGAGCGCGTAGGCAATAGGGCCCTTCATATCCGGCGTACCCATTTGAGCAATAATAGAGCCGTCTACATACTCGACCATGGAGTGGACGATGCTCTGCGGGTGGATCAGAACGCTGATCTTCTCCGCAGCGAGACCAAAGAGCCAGCGGGCCTCTATGACCTCAAGCCCCTTGTTTAAAAGGGTCGAGCTGTCAATGCTGATCTTTTTGCCCATATCCCAGTTGGGATGATTAAGGGCCTCTTTAGGTGTTACCTTTTTAAGCTGATCTAACGTATGGTTAAGGAACGGCCCGCCCGAGGCCGTAAGAATTATGCGCTTTACATCAATTGTTCTGTGGCCCGCTAAAGACTGAAAGACGGCGCTATGTTCGCTATCTATCGGGAATATCTTTACATTTTGCTCATCTGCCTCGGCCATTACAATAGAACCCGCCATGACCAGGGCCTCTTTGTTGGCGAGCGCGATATCTTTGCCTGCCTTTATCGCACTTAGGGTCGGCACAAGGCCCGCGGCCCCGCTCATAGCCGAGACAACAAGGTCGGCGTCAGCGTGTGTCGCTACCCGCAAAGCGCCTTCAGTGCCAAAGCCGATTTCAAAGCCTGGTTTAGCTGAAAGCTTCCGGGCGTCCTCTTCTCTAAGTACGGAGACAAAGAGCGGCTTAAATTCTTTTACCTGCTCTTCCAGAAGGGCTGTATTGGCCCCGGCACTAAGGCCTACGACCCTGAATCGTCCGGGGTTTTTCCTTACCACCTCAAGGGTGGAGACCCCTATGGAGCCGGTTGAACCGAGTATCGAGAGCCCCTTCAAATATACCTCTTGGAGTTTACGGATTATGGAGCGGGCACAATAATTGATTATTATAACACAGAGAGGGGTACAAATGCCTTATAAGTGCTAAATGCCGGAAAAATATATGAAATAATAGACCACAGGCACGGCGAAGAGCACACTGTCAACTCTATCGAGCAGGCCGCCGTGTCCGGGTATAAGCTTTCCTGAGTCCTTAACTCCCGCACTTCTCTTGATATAGGACTCGGTCAGATCGCCGAAAATGCCCGCCACCCCGGCCAAAAGGGCCAAAAAGAGGGTTAAGAGAACAGGAATATCAAGGCCAGAGGCAAAGACAAATATAAGTCCCGCGCACATAGAAGCGACGAGACCGGCTAGCGCGCCCTCGACCGTCTTATTTGGGCTTACCACAGGCGAGAGCTTCTTTTTGCCCCACGCCCTGCCCCCGTAATAGGCCCCTGTATCACCGGCCCAGACAATAGCGAGCGCGAAGAGAAGCCAGAGATTGCCCCGGGGGATCTGCCTAAGGCTTATAAAGTGCGAAAAGAGAAGCGCGATATAGAGAACACCGAAAAAACGTACGGCAACACCTTTAAGCGCACTGCCGTCTCTGACGATCACAAAACGGATTACAAAGTAACAAATAAGGACTATAACGAGAGCCGGCAGTACTGAAATAAGGCCATAGCAGTAGGCACTTACGGGCAGTATCGCCCCGGGCAGGGCCCAGATAAGGCTCGGGCCGACTCGCGAACTTACTGAAGATGAGCGAATACCGCTAGAGACCACATTATTATACTCCCATAGTCCATAGAGGGTAGTGAAAAACGCTGCTACGGTAAACCAGAAGATAGGAATATAGAGGACTACGTAGACGACTATCGGGATAAGAAAGAGACCGCTTAATACCCTTTTCAGAAGACCCTCCCCCTAAAACTTTAAGACCTAATGCCCTGGCCGTTACCCCGCAAGCCCTACCTTTTGCTCGCCGGTCAGCCCGTATCTGCGCTCTCTGGCCTGAAAGTCGCGTATGGCCTCCAAAAGATGCTCTCTTGTAAAGTCCGGCCAGAGCACATCCGAAATATATATCTCGCTATAGGCCATCTGCCAGAGGAGAAAGTTGCTTATCCTGCACTCGCCGCTCGTCCTGATGAGAAGGTCGGGGTCGGGTACGCCGCCGGTATAGAGAAAGTCGCTAAAGAGTTCCTCGGTGATCTCTTCAACCGAGAGCTCTCCCTTCTGTACAAGGGCGCTTATGGCTCTGGCGGCTGAGGTGATCTCCTCTTTCCCGGAGTAGCTTAACGCCAACTGCAGGATCATTCCGTCATTGCGGGCGGTAAGCTCTTCAACCTCACTTACCGCGTTGCGCACCTTCAAGGGCAGCTCTTCAATATTACCTATGGCCTTAAAGCGGATGTTGTTCTTAAGCATCTTTGGCCCCTCGCTCCGGAGGTGCCTCTCAAGCAGTCCCATAAGGAGCTTCACCTCTGTAGCGGGGCGGTTCCAGTTCTCTTTGGAAAATGTATAGAGCGTAAGACACCCGATGCCGAGTTCCCTGCACGAGGTGATAATCTCTCTAGCCGCCTCAATGCCTTTGGAATGGCCTTTGATCCTGTTAAGAAGGCGCTTTTTGGCCCAACGGCCGTTACCGTCCATTATAACGGCGATATGGAAGGGAAGCTTACCGTGGGGAGCTTCAGGAGCATTAGTTGGCGTGTGAGTCGACATATCTAAAAATTATCATACGGAGCGGGAAATCACAAGATTATAACGATTTTGCGGATTCATTTACATAGGGGAAGTACTAGCTTATATCTCCATTACCTCTTTTTCTTTTGTTGAAAGTATTTCGTCAACCTTGGCGATCTCTTTTCCTGTAAGGTCCTGGACATCATCGTGGCCTCTCTTGAGATCGTCCTTGCTTATGAGTTTCTCTTTCTCCATCTCTTTGAGGAGGTCGTTTGCGTCCCTTCTGGAATTTCGTATCGAGACCCTGCACTCCTCACTATATTTCCTGGCAAGCTTGACTATATCCTTGCGGCGCTCTTCGGTAAGCGGCGGGATGCTGATGCGTATCAATTTACCGTCGTTTGTGGGAGTAAGCCCCAGGTCAGACTGCATTATAGCCTTCTCTATCGCCCCAAGCTGAGATATGTCAAAGGGCTGGATGTTGATAAGCCTCGGCTCCGGCGCGCTGATATTGGCCATCTGCGTAATAGGGGTCGGCGTGCCGTAATAGTCGGCCTTGACGTCGTCGAATACCGTTACCGTGGCGCGCCCGGTCCTTAGCTTCGAAAGCTCCACCTGGTAGGACTCGATCGCCCTCTCCATCTTGGACCTGGCCTCTTTGATCACGCTATCCATAGCTTCACTCCGCTCTTCTTACTTAACGCCGCTGCTCACGAAGGTGCCGATACTATCGCCCATCACGGCCTTCTTTATATTTCCCTTTTCCTTGATATTAAATACGACAAGCGGAAGGTCATTGTCCATGCACAGAGAAATAGCCGTAGCGTCCATTACCTTAAGTTCGTCCTTTAAGACCTTCATAAAGGAAAGCTCGTCGTACTTCTTGGCGTCATCCTCTTTAAGCGGGTCCTTATCATAGACGCCGTCGACCTTTGTTCCCTTGAGTATTACTGACGCGCCTATCTCCATCGCCCTGAGTGACGCCGCCGTATCGGTCGTGAAATACGGATTTCCCGTACCTGCGGCGAATATCACCACCCTGCCCTTTTCCAGATGCCTTACGGCCCTCCTTCTGATATAAGGCTCACAAAGCTCCTTCATCTCTATAGCCGATAGCACCCTGGTCTTAACATCGTTGGCCTCAAGCGCGTCCTGAAGGGCCAGCGAGTTCATGACCGTAGCGAGCATGCCGACGTAATCAGCCGTGGTCCTCTCCATGCCCCGGGCGCTTGCCGCCACGCCCCTGAAGATATTACCACCGCCGATAACAAGGGCCACCTCGACGCCGAGAGCGCAGACCTCTTTTACCTCAAGGGCTATGCTCTCTATCACATTCGGGTCGACGCCGTAGGACTGTTCACCCATGAGCGCCTCGCCTGAAAGCTTAAGCAGTATTCGTTTGTATTTGGGCATCAATCTCCCGCGCTTAAAGCCCGTGTCATTGGGGGCCAAGGGGGCCAATTTCTTCATCCATGAAAAACGCGCGCCGCGTACTTAGGAGCCCCGTAAACCCTATCAGATTAGCTGCGCGGATAAAAACCACACTGGTGTGGCCGGCTAGCCTTTGATCACGGCCGCGACCTCGGCGGCCAGATCAGCAGCCTCTTTCTCTATACCCTCGCCGACCTTGAAGACGGTAAAACGCCTGATAGAGATATTCTCCCCCAGAGCGGCTATTGCCTCTGTCACGATATCCTCGACACTCTTATCAGGGTCCTTTACAAAAGGCTGCTCAAGAAGGCAGTTCTCCTTGTAGAACTTTTCAATCTTACCCTCAACGATCTTGTCTACTATATTTTCAGGCTTACCCGACTCCAGCGCCTGCGTCTTAAATATATTACGCTCTCTTTCAAGCTCCGCCTCGTCGACCTCATCGCGCCTGACATGAGCGGGGTTCATCGCGGCGATGTGCATGGCAATGTCCTTTACAAGAGCCGCGAAGTCGTCGGTCTTGGCAACGAAATCGGTCTCGCAGTTGACCTCTACTATCACGCCGAGGCTTCCGCCCGCGTGAATATATGAGCCTACTATGCCTTCAGCGGCGACCCTGCCCGCCTTCTTCTTGGCGCTAGCGAGCCCCTTCTCCCTCAAGTAATCTATAGCCGCTTCAACGTCGCCCTTGGTCTCTCCGAGCGCCTTCTTACAGTCCATTATCCCTGAGCCGGTCTTCTCCCTAAGCTCCCTGACCTGCTCTGCTGATATACCCATTAAAACGAACCTCCAAAAAAAATTTCACTACAAATAAAAACATCTCTACCAGGTCGAGCGCCTAAGCTTTCTCTTCCGCCTCTTTAGCTTTAGCCTTAGGAGCGGCCTTTGGCTCAGCCTTAGCCTTTGGCTTTGCCGCGGCCTTGACCTTAGGTTCATCCTTTGCCTTAGGCTCGGCCTTGGCTTTAGGTTCATCCTTTGCTTTAGGTGCGGCTTTGGCCTTAGGTGCGGCCTT
>CBDVCO010000009.1:0-30864 GCA_965372515.1 uncultured bacterium
TCCAGAGAGCAAGGGACCGTCATAAAGGACCCCGGAGGCAGGGTCCGAATCGCCCTCGTCTACCCCAATACCTATAATCTCGGCATGAGCAACCTGGCGCTGCATGCCCTCTACAGCCTCTTAAATAATCTCGACCATGTCGTCGCTGAACGTCTCTTTTTGCCCGCAGATACTGACATTGGAGAGTTTAAGAGGACCGGCACCGAACTCTTCACCCTTGAGACGCAGACCCCTTTAACCAAGTTCGACATAGTCGCCTTTACCGCCTCCTTTGAAGAGGATTACCTGAATATCCCGGTTATCCTAACGCTAGCGCGTATACCCGTCTTTAGCCATGAGCGGGGCGCGTCAGACCCGCTGGTGATTATCGGAGGGGCGGCCGTATCGCTTAACCCCGAGCCTATCGCCGACTTCATGGACCTCGTTATTGTGGGCGACGGCGAGGGGGCTATATTAGAGGTTGTCGAGCGCTTTAGAGCGGATGGGAAGGCGGCCCCACCAAGCGCCTATTCCTCCATTTGCGGGGTCTATGTCCCGGGCCTCTATGAGATCATCTATGATGGCGTCGTCGTAAAGGAGATAAGGCCGAAAAAAGGCGCGCCGTCTGTCGTCAAGGCCGCAAAATTCTCTGACCTCGATAATTTCCCCATGCCAAAGACGGCTATCGTAACCCCTGATACCGAGTTTGTAAGTACGGTACTTATGGAGATAGAGAAGGGCTGCGGGCGTTTTTGCAGGTTCTGCGCCGCGGGTTTTCTCTATCTGCCTCCCAGATGGCGCGACTACGAGATGGTAAAGGAAACTATGATGGCCGCCTTAAAGGAGTTTGGTAAGGTTGGGCTCGTAGGGGCGGCTGTAAGCGAATACCCGAGGCTTAAGGAACTCTTAAGAGAGGGGGTGGCCTCAGGCGGAGAGATAACCTTATCCTCTATTAGAATGGATATGATAGACCCCGAGCTATTGTCGCTATTAAAGGAATGCGGGTATAAGACCGTGACCGTCGCCCCTGAAGCGGGTACGGAGAGGATGAGACACGTTATCAATAAGTGCATGAGCGAGGCTAAAATATTAGACGCCGTCCGTATGATAGGTGAGGCGGGTTTTGAGCGCTTAAAGCTCTATTTTATGGCGGGGCTTCCATTAGAGACCGATGAGGAGGTTATGGGCATAGCCGGGCTCACCGCACGCATACGGGGGCTCTTTAAAAAGGGCTCGATAACCGTCAGCATAAACCCCTTCATACCAAAGCCCGTAACCCCGTTCCAGTGGCACCCTTTTGAACGCATAGAGACCCTTGAAAAGAGGTTTAAGGCTCTAAAAAAGGCGCTCTTAGAGATTAAGGGCACAAAGGTGAATATATATTCGCCTAGAGAGGCCCTTTATCAGGCGCTTATCGCAAGAGGCGACAGAAGGCTAGCGCCAATAATAAAGGACGCCGGGCTCCTCTATAACGGCTCTCTAAAGCGCGCCCTTAAGGCGCATAAAGAGACCATTTTATCTATTGACGAATATCTCTACAGGGAGCGCTTAGAGGCTGAGCTTTTTCCCTGGGATATGATAGATCACGGTATACGAAAGGAGTACCTCTATAAGGAGTATATAAGGGGGCTAGAGGCAACAGAGACCGGCCCCTGTGTAGTTGGCAAATGCACCAGGTGCGGCGTCTGTTAGGGCGGCTCAAGAGGTCATAAAGGGGTCTAACAGGCCTCGTTCCAGGGGCTAAATTTTACTATCCACATGTGGATAACCACCCATTTTAGCGCCTTCATATCTCTAAAGTTGATACTTAGATAATTACTTTTAGTGCTTGACTTCATTTGACAAATCGAGTAATATGCCTGTGAATGGGAGGGTGGGTTATCCATGCAGCAAGAAAGTTATAATTTACTTGAAGAAAAGGTCAAATGGCTCCTGGAGGATCATACTTCTCTGGAGAGCGAGAACCGTAAACTCGTCAGCCTTTTGAAGGTAAAGAGCTCCGAGGTCGATTGGCTGAAGGAGAGGCTCAGGACCCTTGATAAGGAGAAGGGTGTTATTAAGGCCAAGGTAGACGGGTTGCTCGACAGTCTTGAGGGTATTGTATGACCACACCCTCAAGCACTGAAAAGAAGTCGGCTTCGATGAAGGTTATGGAGTTGGAGATACTTGGTCAGAAGATTGCCGTAAAGAGTGATGAGGACGATGAGTATATAAAGGCCGTTCAAGTATATCTGAATAACAAGGTATCTGAGGTAAAGACCAACTCAAAGGCGGTCAGCTCACTCGATCTTGCGCTCCTTGTGGCTCTTAATGTAACCGGGGAGCTTATTAAGACAAAGGAGACATTGGAAAGTCAGGAAAAGCGGTTTGATGAGTTAACACAATTAATAGACAGGAGGATGGAGTAAATTCCGCTTACTCCCCTGCTGTGTTCGTGATCGGAGAGTGTACTTAGAACCAATACTAAGTTAAAGGGCGCTGGCTCTGGGTGATTGACGGCAGGTCTCTGGTCTTCATCCTGGGAGAAAGTCGAAGACACTTAACCCGGTGCCCATATAATCGAACCAAGGTTCGAGAAGCTTTTCGACACGGCATCGCGGGGGAAAGGGCACGAGAAGCGGGGAAGAGCCTGTTAGGAAGCACTAAAGCGAAGTTTAAGACGGCGGATATGTTTTTTTGGTTGTTTTTTAAAATCAACTTTCATCTTTAGATAAAAACACTTTGGTAACGGTCGAATCTGATTTTCAGCTCTGATTTATGGGGGTTTTTTAAAATATACGCGCTTAATGGCTCTATATACCGGCATTTGGCGCGGCAGTAAGGTTTTTTTAAACTGCTACCCTCGCAACAGAAGAAGGCCCTTGCCTGCAGAACCTGCCGTCTCAACACGCACTTCCCCGCAACGCTCATTTAGTAATGGGTCTATCCGTTTTAAAAAAGAACCTGAGAGAGGAGTATCTTCTAAAGCGCCGTTTGATGCCCGCTGAAGATGCCGCAAGGCTTAGCCTTGTTACATGTGACTATCTCTTAAGTCTGCCGGAGTTTGCACGGTCAGCCCGGATCGCTCTATATGCCGGGGTCCACGGTGAGGTCTTGACCGATAGGATTTTCATGGCCGCCTCGACTCAAGGTAAAGAGGTGTTTTTTCCAAAGAGCGACAGCTCAGGCAGCCCTCTTCTTTTTTATAAGGTGGATAGCCTGAAGGATCTAACCCCGGGTTTGTACGGAGTTCCGGAGCCAAAGGGCAAAGGAGCGGGGCCAGACTCGATTGACCCGATCGACCCCGTTGAGCTCGATCTGATAGTAGTCCCAGGAATAGCCTTTGACCACAGCGGCGCCAGGCTTGGCTTTGGCAAGGGGTATTACGACATGGTACTTGACGGGGTAAGCGCACTTAAGGTAGCTTTAGCGTTTCATATGCAGGTTTTAGAGGAACCTCTCCCCACAGAAGCACACGACGTTAGGATGGATATGCTTATTACGGAGAGAGGGATAGAGAGGTTTTAGTATTAGTTTTTTTGTCTTTTGGATCTTGCACGAACTTTAGGGTTGAGTTTTTATGAAGATGAAGAGAAGAGAAATAGCAGGCACTGCGGGCAATAGCCTATGCATATCGTTATTAACATGGCCGGAAGGGAGCGTCATGTATGGAAACATCGACAGTTGTAATTATAGCGGTAGTCGCGCTCTGTATGCTTGGAGTCGGAGTGGCGATTGGATATATTCTCAGAAAAAGCTTTCTTGAGAAGGCAATCGAGGGTGGAAAAGAGTTTGCGAGGACAATTACGGAGAATGCCAAGAAGGATGCCGAGGGCGTATTAAAAGAGGCCGAACTGCAAGCCAAAGAGCTCCTTTATCAGAGCAAGCTTGATCTCGACAAAGAGAGTAACGACAGAAAGAATGAGCTAAAGAGTCTGGAGAAGAGGTTCCAGAGCAGGGAAGAGAGTCTGGATAGGAAGTTCGAGGTCATAGACCGTAAGGATAACGAGCTTTCCAAGAGGGAAAAGAACCTCGTTCATCAGGAAAAGAAGGCCGAGGAGGTCGAGCGCTCGGCAAATGAGCTGCTCGAGGAGAAGCGCAAAGAGCTTGAGCGCATCTCCGGTGTATCGGCCGAAGAGGCCAAAAGCCAGCTCCTCGAGGTGATGGAGGCCGAGGCCAAGCACGACGGGGCAAAGCTCCTAAAGAGGATCGATGAGGAGACGAGGGCCGAGGCCGACGTAATCTCAAAGAAGATACTTTCTACCGCCATCCAGCGTTACGCGGGCGACTACGTTGCCGAGCGTACCGTATCGGTCGTAAACCTGCCAAGCGACGAGATGAAGGGCAGGATCATCGGGCGCGAGGGACGTAATATCCGTGCCATCGAGGCCGCTACGGGAATAGACATTATCATCGACGACACCCCCGAGGCGGTAATACTCTCCGGCCACAACCCGGTCAGAAGAGAGGTCGCAAAGCATTCTCTCGAAAAATTAATAAGCGACGGAAGGATCCACCCGGCCCGGATAGAGGAGGTCGTCAAGAAGGTCGAGGAAGAGGTCGAGCAGAGTATCATGGAGGCCGGCAAACGCGCCATCTTCGACACCGGCATACACGGTGTTCACGTTGAGATCCAAAAACTGATCGGCCGTTTGAAATTCCGCTCAAGCTACGCCCAGAACGTCTACGCCCACTCCATGGAGGTCGCCTTTATCTGCGGTATCATGGCCGCGGAGCTTGGCTTGTCTACAAAGCAGGCGAGAAGGGCGGGCCTCTTACACGATATAGGCAAGGCCGTCGACCACGAGGTCGAGGGGCCCCACGCGGCTATCGGCGGAGAGTTCGCCAAGAAGTACGGCGAGAGCGCCAAGATAGTAGCGGCAATATCGGAACACCACGACGACAATCCTTCTACGATAATGGGCGTGCTCGTTCAGGCCGCCGACACGCTTAGCGCCGCGCGTCCCGGAGCAAGACGCGAGATGCTCGAGTCGTATGTAAAGCGCCTTGAGGATCTGGAAAAGATCGCAAAGAGCTTTCATGGCGTTGAGAAGGCGCACGCCATGCAGGCCGGCCGGGATATAAGGGTGATCGTAGCTCAGCAGAGCGTCAGTGACGAAGAGGCCCTTGTGATCTCCAAGGATATATCGAAGAAGATCGAAGAGGAACTTAGCTACCCGGGCCAGATCAGGGTTACCGTGATACGCGAGACCAGGGCGGTCTCATACGCAAAATAGGTTTAACCCATGGCCGAGCGAACAGGAATTCTTTTTATTGGCGATCTCGTTGGTAAACCCGGAAGGCTTGCCGTAACCGAGGTTTTGCCTACGCTCGTAAAAGAGTATAAGCCGGATGTCGTGATAGCGAATGTTGAGAACGCGGCCGGCGGCTTCGGTATAACACCCCGGATAGCGGACGATCTACTTAACCTCGATATCGATATTATGACATCGGGCAATCATATCTGGGACAGAAAAGAGATCTATGATTATATAGGGGATACACGGAGGCTCATCAGGCCCGCCAACTACCCCGAGGGGACCCCGGGGAGAGGCAGTACTGTTGTCGAGGCCAATGGGAGCGGGGGCGTGAAGGTCGGTGTCATAAATCTCGCCGGAAGGGTCTTTATGGATGACCTCGACTGCCCTTTTAAGGCCGCTGAAAAGGAGCTTACGCTCTTAAACCCCGAGGCCGATATTATTATAGTCGACATGCACGCCGAGACCACGAGCGAGACTATGGCGATGGGCTGGTTTCTTGACGGCAGGGTCAGCGCCGTCATCGGCACGCATACGCATGTGCAGACCGCCGACGAGCGAATTCTAAGTAGCGGCACCGCCTTTATCACAGACGCCGGAATGACAGGCCCATTGGATTCGGTCATCGGCATGAATAAGGATTTTGTCCTCGAGCGTTTTCTGACGCAGATGCCTGTGCGCTTTGAGGTGGCTACTGAAAATGTAGAGCTTCAGGGCGTATTCTTGACTGTCGACAGCTCAACGAAAAAGGCCGCTTCCATCGAGAGGATCAAGCGTAAGCTCAAATGATTTGTTTTTTTATCTATGATGACGGGATGACGGAGATTTTTAAGAGATGAAGGCGACCGATATTCCAGACGCAAAGGGCCAGTTAGAGCGTATCAAAAAAGGCATCGATGCGCTTATAGGCGAAGAGGAGCTTTTAGAAAAGCTCAAGGCATCCGTAAAAAAGGGCCAGCCTCTACGCGTAAAGGCCGGCTTTGACCCGACCGCTCCGGATCTCCACATCGGCCATACCGTACTTATTCAGAAACTAAAACTCTTTCAGGACCTCGGCCACCGGGTCGTGCTACTTATCGGCGATTTCACGGCGATGATCGGCGACCCCACGGGGAAGAACGAGACCAGAAAGCCGCTTACAAAAGCGGAGATCGCTAACAACGCCGAGACCTATAAGACCCAGGTCTTTAAGATTCTCGACGAGGAGCGAACGGAGATCGTCTTTAACAGCGAGTGGATGGATAAGCTAACGAGTAGGGATATGATAGATCTTGCCTCAAGGTATACGGTAGCGAGGATGATAGAGCGCGACGATTTCTCGAAGAGGCATAAGAGCGGGCGCCCTATTGCGATTCACGAATTTCTCTATCCCCTCGTCCAGGGCTATGATTCGGTCGTCTTAAAGGCCGACATTGAGCTAGGCGGAACAGACCAGCTCTTTAACCTCCTTGTAGGCAGGGACCTTCAGCGTGAATACGGCCAGGAGCCTCAGGCGGTGCTTACAATGCCCATACTCGAAGGCACCGACGGCACACAGAAGATGAGCAAGTCTCTAGGCAACTATATCGGCATAACAGAGGCACCGGCAGAGATATTCGGCAAGGTCATGAGCATCTCAGACGAACTGATGCATAGATATTACGACCTCCTGATCGACCTCGATGAGGATAAAGAAAAGGCCATAAAGACAGGCGAGATGCATCCGAGGGACGCTAAGGTGGAGTTGGCTTTTGCGCTAACCGAGCGTTTTCATGATGCTGAAAGCGCCGAGAAGGCAAGAGACGGTTTTGCCGCTCTCTTTAAGAAGAAAGAGACCCCCGATAATATTGAAGGGTTCTCCGTCAAGACGAGTGAAGCGAGCGTTGGGCTCGCGAGCGTTATAGTGGAGGTAGAGTTCGCCAAGAGCAACTCCGAGGCCATGAGGCTCATTAAGCAGGGCGGGGTACGAGTGGACGAGGAGAAGGTTATAGACCCCAGGGCACAGATCAAGACGGATAAGGCGATACTTCTTCAGGTCGGAAAGAGGTTTTTTAAGAAAATCGCCTTTGTAAAGGGCTAACTTATAGGAAGCATTGATTTTTTAGGTACATACCGCTTAAAATCCTGATCCGTTGTAAACCCGGATACATTTTTTTCTTTTTTTTTTCAAAATACCTGAAAATAGTAAAAAAATCCTTGACAAGCCACCATGATTTACTCTATATTTTAAAATTAAGGTTCTTCTGCTCTTCATGCCAAAAGGCCCTGATGAAGAAGTCTCTCTTCTTCGCTGGCGTAGCTCAACGGTAGAGCAGCTGATTTGTAATCAGCAGGTTGCGGGTTCGAATCCCATCGCCAGCTCCAGATATTTGTTTTTATTACTGTTTTTCTTGTTAATTTAAGGTTCCTATTTTATTTATAGAGGCTTCTGGGGGGTGCGTTTTATTCCAGTCGTATCTTAATTCTACCTGAGTGAACCGTGCGTACATAACTAAATATTTGATTTTTTGCGGGACCTTTTTTTGGAGGGGTACCCGAGTGGCCAAAGGGGGCAGACTGTAAATCTGCTGGCTCAGCCTACGGAGGTTCGAATCCTCCTCCCTCCACCAAAAAAAACGGTGGGGCCAAGGCCCAGGCAGCTTTTGTCAGCTTAGATGCTCTTATTAGCGGGTGTAGTTCAGTGGTAGAACTCCAGCCTTCCAAGCTGGTTACGTGGGTTCGATCCCCATCACCCGCTCCAGATGGACGCACGGGGCGCGCGGGGGGCGCGGGGCGGAGATACTTTATACCGGTTATTTGATATTCGCCCATGTAGCTCAGTCGGTAGAGCACTTCCTTGGTAAGGAAGAGGTCACCGGTTCAATCCCGGTCATGGGCTCCAGAGCCAGTCAGAGCCTGATATTGAGGCGTATGTAATAATCGTCAGTTTTATTATATTACTTTTAACGTAAGCGGAGGAGCAGATGGCAAAGGAAAAATTTGAGAGGACGAAACCTCATATAAATGTCGGCACGATCGGCCACGTCGATCACGGCAAGACGAGCCTTACGGCGGCGATAACCAAGGTACTTAGCACCAAGGGTTTTGCCGATTTTCAGGCCTACGAGTCGATAGACAAGGCCCCTGAAGAGCGCGAGCGCGGTGTTACGATCTCCATCTCCCATGTCGAGTACGAGACGGAAAACCGCCACTACGCCCATATAGATTGCCCGGGCCACGCCGACTATATCAAGAATATGATCACGGGAGCCGCCCAGATGGACGGCGCGATCCTCGTCGTGAGCGCGGCCGACGGCCCGATGCCCCAGACAAGAGAGCACATACTGCTCGCCCGTCAGGTAGGCGTACCCTACATAACGGTATTCCTGAATAAGACAGACCAGCTTGACGACCCGGAGCTTTTGGAACTGGTCGAGCTTGAGGTACGCGAGCTCCTGACCGAGTACAAATTCCCTGGCGACGATATTCCGATAATTCCCGGAAGCGCGTTGAAGGCACTGGAGTGCGGATGCGGCAAGGAAGATTGCGAGGCATGCGGTCCGATACTGAAACTTCTCGCCACGCTCGATGAGTATATCCCGGAACCGGTACGCGACATAGAAAAACCCTTCCTCATGCCTGTTGAGGATGTCTTCTCGATCTCAGGCCGCGGCACGGTCGTAACCGGCAGGATAGAGCGCGGCATAGTCAAGGTAGGCGAAGAGATAGATATCGTCGGCATAAAGGATACAACCAAGACTACGGTTACCGGCGTGGAGATGTTCAGGAAACTCCTTGACGAAGGCAGAGCCGGAGATAACGTCGGTTGTCTCCTTCGCGGAACGAAGAAGGAAGATATTGAAAGAGGGCAGGTCTTGGCAAAGCCCGGCTCGATTACGCCTCACACGAAGTTCAAGGGCGAGGTATATATTTTAACGAAGGAAGAGGGCGGCAGGCACACCCCGTTCTTCAACGGCTACAGGCCGCAGTTCTATTTCAGGACGACCGACGTCACGGGCATCTCAACACTACCCGAGGGTACGGAGATGGTGATGCCGGGCGACAGCGTTAATCTGGATATCGAACTTATCATGCCGATAGCCATGGAAGATGGACTCAAGTTCGCCATACGCGAGGGCGGCAGGACCGTCGGCGCGGGCGTTGTGACCAAGGTAGTAGAGTAACAGTTTTCTTTCGCCTTGCTAAATATTTGGGGCACGGTGGCAGGGGGGGCAGGGGGCAGGGTAGAAAGTTTTTATAAATAGAATTTTTTTTCAGGAGAGAGACTGATGAGCGACATTATCACTCTTGCATGCACGGATTGTAAGAGAAGGAATTACTCGACTACAAAGAACAAGAAGACCATGCCGGACAGGCTTGAGCTTAAGAAGTTTTGTAAGTTTTGCAGGAAGCATACGGTTCACAAGGAGACGAAGTAGCGACTTTTTCTTTTGTGATTTTTGTTCTCTATAGGCCAGTAGCTCCAACGGTAGAGCGGCGGTCTCCAAAACCGCGGGTTGGGGGTTCGAATCCCTCCTGGCCTGCCAGAACTGGCTTACCAGAACTGGCTTACCAGAAAATTGACCGGCCCTTTTGTCGATCTTTCAATGCGGGACGATTAAGGATATGGAAAAGTTAGATAGAGCAAGAAAGTTTTTCTCCGAGGCCAAACTCGAGCTTAAAAAAGTCGTCTGGCCAAGCAAGCGCCAGACCATGCTCTCGACCAGGGTCGTTGTTATATTTGTTATCCTGATATCGATCTTCCTTGGTGTGGTCGATTTTGTCCTCTCCAGGCTCGTTAAGTTGATATTAAGCTAGGACACTAAGTTCTCGATTATTTCCCATATGAGGTGTGATGGAAAAGAAGTGGTACATAGTTCATACGTATTCCGGTTTTGAGACAAAGGTTAAGGCGAGCATGGAAGAAAATATCCGGCAGGCCGGTAAAGAGGAGTTTTTCGGCGAGATACTCGTTCCAACCGAGAAGGTCGTGGAGATGGTAAAGGGTGAGAAGAAGACCACCACGAGGAAGTTCTTTCCCGGTTATATACTCGTGAATATGCATCTGAACCCGGAGACCTGGCATATGGTCAAGGATACCGCGAAGGTCACGGGCTTTGTGGGCGGCGCGGAGAACCCGCCGAGCATCTCGGAAGAGGAGATAAAGAAGATAACGACCCAGATGGAGGAGGGCGCGGTCAAACCCAAGCCCAAGGTACTCTTTGAAAAGGGTGAGAGCATCAGGGTGGTAGACGGGCCTTTTACGAATTTTATCGGTCTTGTTGACGAGGTAAAGCCGGATAAAGGGAAGTTGAGAGTTTTGGTTTCGATCTTCGGTCGGGCCACACCGGTGGAACTCGATTTCGTGCAGGTGGAGAAGTCATAAGAAGTTAGCATTGTAATTATTACACGTAAGGGGATCAGACAATGGCAAAGAAAGAGATAGGACTTATAAAACTTCAGATCCCGGCGGGAAAGGCCAATCCTTCTCCCCCGGTCGGCCCTGCGCTTGGCCAGCACGGCGTAAATATAATGGATTTCTGCAAGGCCTTTAACGCCAAGACGCAAAAGGACGACGGGATGATAATACCGGTAGTGATAACCGTCTATGCCGACCGTTCGTACACATTTATAACGAAGACGCCGCCTGCGGCCAGGTTGCTCTTAAAGGCGGCCAAGATCGCCAAGGGCTCTGGCGAGCCAAATAAAGAGAAGGTGGCGACCGTCTCAAAGAAGGATATAGAGGAGATAGCGAAGATCAAGATGCCCGATCTTACGGCAGTCGACCTCGATGCCGCGATGAAGACCGTCGAGGGTACGGCACGGAGCATGGGCATATTGGTGGAGGGTTAGGCAATGGGAAAGAGATATAACGCGGCGCTTGAGAAAGTAGATTCGGATAAGCTCTATTCTACTAAAGAGGCTTTTGAACTTCTGCCCCAGCTTCCAAAGGCGGGCTTTGACGAGATGGTGGAGCTTTCGGGCAGGCTCGGCGTAGACCCGAAACACGCGGACCAGCAGGTCAGAGGGACCGTTGTTCTGCCAAACGGTATTGGAAAAGATGTAAAGGTGCTGGTCTTTGCCAAGGGAGAGAAGCAGAGCGAGGCCACTGAAGCCGGGGCCGACCATGTCGGCGCCGAAGACCTTATTGAAAAGATAGAGGGCGGCTGGTTCGAATTCGATCAAATCGTCGCTACCCCCGATATTATGGGTCTTGTTAGTAAGCTCGGTAAAGTGCTTGGCCCCAAAGGTCTTATGCCTAACCCGAAGCTCGGTACGGTTACCTTTGACCTTAAGAAGGCGGTAAGTGAACTTAAGGCGGGAAAGGTCGAATACCGCGCGGACAAGATGGGCAATATCCACGTTACTCTGGGTAAGTTGAGCTTTGGTGCGGAGAAGCTCGCCGAGAATTTTTCTACCATTACAGAGGCGATCATAAAGGCCAAGCCCGCATCGAGTAAAGGGACCTATCTTAAGAGCCTCTTTATCTCGGCGACCATGGGCCCGGCACTCAGGCTGGACACTGTTGAGATAAGGAATAAATATAAGTAGCGAGTAATTGTTGCCGGTCGCAAGCTTTGGGGCCGGTTATGTTGAAATATTAAGAAATTAAAATAAGAGACGGTCAGAGACAGCAGGTGCCAGGTATTGGCTTAATTTCCTGCCGAGATCGCGTACAACGCGAAGGCATTGTTAAGGGCGAAGTATTCTTCGTCCGGCAATTTCATCTCTTGACCCGAAAGAAGGGGGAAAGAATTGGATAAAAAAAAGAAAGAAGAGCTGGTAGGCGAATTGAACGATAAGTTCACTAACGCCGAGGCGGTATTCTTGATGGAGTATAGCGGTGTCACGGTCATTAATATGACAAAGCTCCGCAGAGAACTGCGCGACGCCTCTGTAGACTTTAAGGTCGTAAGGAACACGCTGGCGAAAAGGGCGCTTGACGGTACCAGGCTTGAGGGTATAAAGGATCAATTTGTCGGTCCGGTCGCGGTAGCGTTCTCCAATAAGGACGCGGCGCTGGCGGCCAAGACCCTGGCCGGCTTTGCCAAAGATGAACCGAAGCTTAGCTTTAAGCTCGGTACTCTTGGCGAGAAGGTCCTGGACATAAGCGAGATCAAAAATCTTGCGACCTTGCCGTCACGCGATGAGCTTCTCGCTAAGTTCGTGGGGATACTGAACGGAGTGCCGACCTCTCTGGTCGGAGTGCTCGGAGCGGTTCCGCGTAAGCTTGTGTATACACTCAAGGCGATAGAAGGAACAAAACAATAAATCTTAAAAAGAGTATTATATAAAACTCAGGAGGATGTAATGGCTAACGTTACGAAAGAAGATGTTGTAAGTTTTATCGAGGGCATGAGCGTTCTTGAGCTCTCGGATATGGTCAAGGAACTGGAAGATAAGTTCGGCGTCTCGGCGGCGGCCCCTGTGGCTGTGGCGGCGGCACCGGGCGCGGCAGCCGCAGGCGGCGCACCGGCCGAGGAGAAGACGGAGTTTACCGTTACCCTGAAGGACGTGGGTGGCGAGAAGATCAAGGTGATCAAAGAGGCGAGGACCGTAACAGGGCTCGGCCTCAAGGAGGCCAAGGAACTCGTTGAGGCTGCTCCCAAAGCGCTCAAGGAAGGTGTCAATAAAGAAGAGGCAGAGGAGATAAAGAAGAAGTTCGAGGCTGTCGGGGCTACCGTAGAGATAGCGTAGCCGTTTTTCTTTCTTACATCTTTTTTCGGGTGTTCACGTTGAGCTTTTTTAGTGTAATAGAATTCGCCGCACTCTTTTTTATTTTGGCCTTTTTTGCCAGGATTGTATCGAAGAGTGTGTGCTTTGTTAATGCCAGACCTGCCCGGTCCTAAATCCGGGCAGGTCTGCGGTTTTTTTAAACTGACCGTCTTTTTAGAAACTAAAATTGGAGAATAAGATATGGCCTCCTCCGTAATTAACGGACATAATTTAAGAAAAGACTTTTCCAGGATCGAGAAGGTCGTAGAGATCCCCGACCTTATAGAGGTCCAGAAAGAGTCGTATAATATCTTTCTGCAGGCCGACAAGGCCTCTGACAACAGGGAAGAGCTCGGCCTGGAACTGGCCTTTAAGACAATATTTCCTATTCAGGACTTTAGCGGCAAGGCCTCGCTCGAGTATGTAAACTATAAGCTTCTCGAGACGAAGTACACCGTGCTCGAATGTCTGGAAAAGGGCATGACCTACGCCGCCCCTATCAAGGTAATGGTCAGACTGATACTCTGGGACAAGGACGAAGAGACCGGTGTCCAGTCCATAAGAGATATAAAGGAACACGTCGTCTATTTCGGCGAGGTCCCTTTGATGACCGATACCGGAAGCTTTGTTATTAACGGCACCGAGCGTGTCATAGTAAGCCAGCTTCACCGTTCTCCCGGCGTCTTCTTCGAGTACGAGAAGGGCAAGACCGCTACCGGGGTGATCCACTACACCTCGCGCATAATTCCGTATCACGGCTCCTGGCTCGATTTCGAGACAGATAAGAAGGACTGGCTCTATGTCCGTATAGATAAGCGCAGGAAGATGCTCGCTACGATCCTTCTTAAAGCGCTTGGATATTCCATTGAAGAGATGATCAATTATTTCTATCCGTCCGAGGAGATCGTCCTCGATGGTAAGAAGATCTCTAAGAGCATCGCCGCGGAGTACCTGATGGGGCAAAAGGTAAGTGTAACCATCAAGGACCCGAAGACCGGTGAGGTAATTATAAAAAAAGACAGGAAGTTTACCCGTATCGCGATAAAGAAGATGGTCGCCGCGGGTATCGAATATATCCCGGTCGAGGTCGAGGATATCATCGACGGTGTCGCCAGCATGGATATCGTCGATCCCGCTACAGGCGAGGTAATACTCGAATGTAACGAGGTGCTCACCAGAGAGATTTTAGATGAGATCAGCGCGCGTAAGATCGAGCGCTTCAAACTCCTGCTCCTTGAGGCCATGGGAAGCTCCTTTAGAGAAACTCTCCTGAACGACCGTGTGAGTACCGAGGAGAGCAAGCCCATCGTCGAGTTCAGGAAACTGCATCCCGAGGACCATGTGAGTAACGCCACCTTGAACGCAAGGATAGAGATATATAAGAGACTAAAGCCGGGCGACCCGCCGACGATCGACGTGGCGAACCTGCATTTCCAAAACCTGTTTTTTAACTCCGAGCGTTACGATCTTTCCAAGGTCGGAAGGCTTAAGCTGAACAGGAAATTGGGTTTTGACGACGTGCCGCTTGAGCATACGACACTTCGAAGTGAAGATATCCTTGAGGTGGTCCGTTATCTTATCGGGCTTCGCAACGGCGAGGGCACGGTAGACGATATCGACCATTTAGGTAATAGGCGTATCAGGAGTGTTGGTGAACTCCTTGAGAATCAGTACAGGGTCGGGCTTATGAGGATGGAGAGGGCCGTTAGAGAACGGATGAGTCTCGGCGAGCTTGAGACATTGATGCCGAACGACCTTATCAATCCCAAGCCCGTGGCCGCTGTCATAAAGGAGTTCTTCGGCTCAAGCCAGCTCTCCCAGTTTATGGACCAGACCAACCCGCTAAGCGAGATAACACATAAGAGAAGGCTCAGTGCCCTTGGCCCCGGCGGTTTGACAAGAGAGAGGGCCGGCTTTGAGGTCAGAGACGTTCACGCCACCCATTACGGCAGGATCTGCCCGATCGAAACCCCTGAGGGACCAAATATCGGTCTTATAGTCTCTCTTAGTACATACGCTCGCGTAAACGAGTTCGGATTTATCCAGACACCTTACAGGGAGGCCGCTGGTGGCAGGGTCTCTACGAAGATCAATTACCTCTCGGCCCTCGATGAAGAGGAGCACGTGATCGCCCAGGCAAACGCTGAGCTCGATAAGGACGGGCGTTTTACAAGCGAGTACGTCTCGTGCAGGAAGGGCGGGGACTTTATCATGTGCAAGCCCGATGAGATAACGCTCATGGACATTTCACCGAATCAGCTCGTAAGTGTTGCCGCCTCCCTTGTGCCGTTTTTAGAGAACGACGACGCGAACAGGGCGCTCATGGGTTCGAATATGCAGCGCCAGGCGGTTCCTCTTATAAAGACGCAGGCCCCGCTCGTCGGTACCGGCATGGAGAGCGTCGTGGCCAAGGCCGCTGGCGTTACCGTGGTGGCCAATAGCGACGGTGTGGTCGAAAACGTCGACGCCACCAGGATAGTCCTTAAAGGGGCAAGTAACAAGGTGGATATATATAACCTCACAAAGTACAGGCGCAGTAACCAGAACACATGTCTTAACCAAAAGCCCATAGTCAGAAAGGGCGACATCGTAAAGGCCGGAGACGTAATAGCCGACGGGCCAAGCACATCGTACGGAGAATTGGCGCTCGGTTCAAACGTGCTCGTGGCCTTTATGAGCTGGGGCGGCTACAATTTTGAGGATTCCATACTTATTAGCGAAAGGCTCCTTCGCGACGATGTTTTTAGCTCTGTCCACATCGAAGAGTTCGAGGTCGTTGCGCGTGACATTAAGCTCGGCAAGGAAGAGATCACGAGAGATATCCCGAATGTCGGCGAGGAGGCGTTAAAGGACCTCGACGAGAGCGGCATCATCAGGATAGGCGCCGAAGTAAAACCCAGCGATATACTCGTTGGAAAGGTCACTCCCAAAGGTGAGACACAGCTTTCGCCTGAAGAGAAACTTCTTCGCGCGATATTCGGCGAGAAGGCCGAGGATGTAAAGGATACCTCGCTTAGGGTCTCGCCCGGTATAGAGGGTTTTGTAATCGACGCCAAGGTATTCTCAAGAAAGGGTTCTGAAAAAGACGAGAGGAGCAAGTCCATAGAGGACAAGGAAGTCTCCCGCCTCTTCAAGGACCGCGAGGATGAGATCAGTATAGTCAGGAGCGCGGCCTATAACCGTATTCAAAAGCTTATCGTCGGCAAAAAGAGCAATGTAAAACTTACGGACAAAAAGGGCAAAGCGATCCTTGTCAAATCAGAGGTGATAACAAAAGAGGCTCTCGCCGAGATCCCCGAAAATAGGTATCTGGAGATACTTATCAGCGGAGACGAAAAGGCCGAGGCAAAATTAGCGAAGATAGTTGAGAACCTGAACGAGCAGGTCGAGGCGATAAATCTGGTATTTGACGATCGCATGGGCAGGCTAAAGAGGGGAGACGAGCTTCCCCCCGGCGTAATCAAGATGGTCAAGGTCTATATCGCCATGAAGAGGAAGATCAGCGTCGGCGATAAGATGGCCGGACGCCACGGCAACAAGGGCGTTATCTCCATGATAAAGCCGGAGGAGGATATGCCGTACCTTCCCGACGGCACACCGATCGATATCGTCTTGAACCCGCTTGGAGTACCGTCAAGGATGAATGTCGGACAGATCCTTGAGACCCATTTGGGTTGGGCCGCCAGGGGGCTTGGCGAGAAGATAGAGGCACACCTTGAAAGGGGCGCCAGCGTAAACGTCATCAGGGATTACCTGAAGAAGGTCTACGGGACGCATAAGTTCTCCAAGTTCGTAAGCACGCTTAGCGATGAAGAGATCTTTATGGTCGCTAAAAGATTAAAGCGCGGCGTGCAGATGGCGAGCCCCGTATTCGACGGCGCCCATGAGTCTGACGTCAAGGACGCGCTTGAAGCGGCCGGGCTTCCAAGGTCCGGTAAGACCACTCTCTATGACGGTAGAAGCGGCGAGCCCTTTGATCAGGAGATCACGGTTGGCATTATGTATATGCTCAAACTCCACCACCTGGTTGACGATAAGATCCACGCAAGGAGCACCGGCCCGTATTCGCTCGTTACCCAGCAGCCGCTCGGCGGTAAGGCGCAGTTCGGAGGCCAGAGGCTCGGGGAGATGGAGGTCTGGGCAATGGAGGCCTACGGCGCCGCGTTCTGCCTGCAGGAGTTCCTTACCGTAAAGTCTGATGACGTTCCGGGCAGGACCAAGATGTACGAGAGCATAGTGAACGGAGATTATACAATGGAGCCGACCTTGCCGGAGAGCTTCAGCGTGCTTATAAAAGAACTTCAGAGCCTCGCGCTCGACATGAACCTTTTAGAAGAGCCGAACAAGTAGTTTTTTTAGGTCCAGGCCAGCCTGAACAGGCTAGCCTGTTCAGGCCGACCTGATAAAGGAGGTAGGAATTGGAAAGATTGACGGCACTCTTTGAGAAGCATAAGAAGCCTACGGACTTTAACGCTATTAAGATTATGATAGCGTCGCCCGAGAAGATCAGGGAATGGTCTCACGGCGAAGTAAAAAAGCCCGAGACTATTAACTACAGGACATTCAAGCCCGAGAGGGACGGTCTTTTTTGCGCCAAGATATTCGGTCCTATAAAAGACTTCGAGTGTAATTGCGGCAAGTATAAGAGGATGAAACACAGGGGGGTGGTCTGCGAAAAGTGCGGCGTCGAGGTTATCCCCTCCAAGGTCAGACGTGAGAGGCTCGGCCACATAGAGCTAGCCACACCTGTCGCGCATATATGGTTCATGAGGAGCCTTCCTTCTAGAATTGGGCTCATGCTCAATATGACGCTCAAAGAGGTGGAGAAGGTCCTCTACTACGAGAGCTACATAGTGCTCGACCCGAAGGATACGGAGCTCGTTAAGTTTGAGCTCTTAAATGAAGAGCGTTACCGTACAGCCCTTGCCGAGCACGGTTTCGATACCTTCAGGGCCGTTATGGGCGCCGAGGCGATAAAAGAAATTCTTGAAAATATCGACGTCCCCGCGCTTTCAGCCTCCCTTAAAGAGGAGATGAGGGAAACCACGTCGGACGCCAAGAAGAAGAGGATAGCCAAGAGGCTTAAGGTCGTTGACGCCTTTTTACACTCAGGCAATAAGCCCGAGTGGATGCTCCTTAACGCTATCCCGGTGCTCCCGCCGGACCTGAGGCCGCTCGTGCCTTTAGACGGCGGCAGGTTCGCTACCTCCGACCTGAACGACCTCTACCGCAGGGTCATAAACAGGAATAACAGGCTTAAGAGGCTCGTAGAGTTGAGTGCCCCTGAGATAATCGTTCGAAATGAAAAGAGGATGCTCCAGGAGGCGGTAGACGCGCTCTTTGATAACGGCCGTAGGGGACGCATCATCACCGGTCAAAACAAACGGCCCTTAAAGAGCCTTAGCGATATGATCAAGGGCAAGGGCGGAAGGTTCAGGCAGAACCTCCTTGGCAAGAGGGTCGACTATTCAGGACGCTCGGTTATCGTCATCGGGCCGGACCTGAAGCTCCACCAGTGCGGTCTGCCGAAGAAGATGGCGCTTGAGTTATTCAAGCCCTTTATCTACCAGAAGCTTGAAGAAAAGGAGTACGCCACTACCATTAAGAGCGCGAAGAAGATGCTTGAGAATGAGCGCCCCGAGGTATGGGACGTACTCGACGAGGTAATAAAAGAGCACCCGGTCTTGCTGAACCGCGCACCTACGCTCCACAGGCTCGGCATTCAGGCCTTTGAGCCTAAGCTTATAGAGGGTAAGGCCATACAACTTCACCCGCTTGTCTGTACGGCCTTTAACGCCGACTTTGACGGAGACCAGATGGCGGTCCACGTGCCGCTTTCTATTGAGAGCCAGACAGAGGCCCGCGTTCTTCTAATGAGCACCAATAATATACTCAGCCCCGCGAGCGGCAAGCCGATAATCATTCCGACTCAAGACATAGTGCTGGGGCTCTATTACCTTACGCGCGTAAAGCACGGCGTTAAGGGTGTGGAGGGTAAACGCTTTAGCTCGTTCGATGAACTAAGGGCCGCCTATGAATTCGGAGAGGTAGACCTGCAGGGCCTTGTTAAGGTCAAGATAGAGGGCGAGTTTGTGGAGACAACCGTCGGGAGGATGTTCCTCTTTGAGGTCGTGCCCGACGAGATCAAGTTCGAAGAGATAAATAAGGTCATGGACAAGAAGCGCCTGGCCGAGCTGATCGATTTTTGCTATCGCCGCGCCGGTAACAAGAAGACCGTAATACTCGCCGACAGGCTTAAGAATCTCGGCTACCGCTACGCGACAAAGGCCGGCATATCGATATCCATAGACGATCTTCAGATCCCGAAGATGAAGCAAAAACTTCTCGATAAGGCCCATAGCGACGTAAAGGAGATCCAGACCCAGTATAACGAAGGGCTCATAACAAACGGGGAGCGCTACAATAAGGTCATCGATATCTGGGCCCACGCCACAGAAGAGATATCTGCCGAGATGCTTAAGGAACTTGGTACGGATACGATTAAAGACGACAAGGGTAATGTGGTAAAGGTGCCGAGCTTTAATCCCATATTTATGATGGCGGATTCCGGCGCGAGAGGCTCGACACAGCAGATAAGACAGCTTGCCGGGATGAGGGGGCTTATGGCCAAACCTTCGGGCGAGATAATAGAGACCCCTATTACGGCTAATTTCAGGGAAGGCCTCTCGGTGCTCCAGTACTTTATTTCTACTCACGGCGCGCGCAAGGGTCTTGCCGATACGGCGCTTAAGACGGCCAACTCCGGTTACCTTACAAGAAGGCTCGTCGATGTGGCCCAGGACGCCATCCTTGTCGAAGAGGACTGCGGAACGCTTGACGGCATATATCTGTCTTCACTTATGGAGGGCGGCGAGGTTATAGAGCCCGTAGGCGAGCGAATTCTCGGAAGGGTGGCGCTCGACGACGTTGTGGATTCATTTACCGGAGAGGTCATTGTAGCCGCCAATGAGGAGATAGACGAGGAGAAGGTCGAAAAGATAGAGGAGAGCGGCCTTGAGAGCATCCGTATCAGGAGCGTGCTGACGTGCAGAAGCAAGCGCGGCATATGCGTAAAGTGCTACGGGCGCGACCTGTCGCGCGGTAAGATGGTCGATATGGGCGAGGCGGTCGGGGTCATAGCCGCCCAGAGTATAGGCGAGCCCGGCACGCAGCTTACGATGAGGACCTTCCACATAGGCGGTACGGCTTCGAGAAGGGCCGAGCAGACCGCTCTTGAGGCCCGCCATGATGGGACGATAAAGTTCTATAACCTCAATACCGCGACCAATAGCAAGGGTGATCTCATAGTCATGAGCAGAAACGGTGAGATAGCGGTCCAGGATGATCAGGGCCGCGACAAGGAACGAAATCCAATAACCTACGGAGCGAAGCTCCTTGTAAAAGACGCTCAGGAGGTGGAGATCAAGGCGGTCCTCGCCGAGTGGGACCCCTATACAATACCGATATTGACCGAGATGGGCGGTACGGTTAAGTTCGGCGATATGTTCGAGGGTAAGACCATGAAGGAGCAGTTAAACGAGGTCACAGGCCTCTCGAGCAAGGTCGTGGTCTCGTATAAGGATAGCGACCTGAGGCCGAGGATATCCATCAAGGACAAGGCCGGAAAGACCCAATTGATAGGCGATTCCAGGGCTCAGGCCAGATATATCCTCCCTGTTGGCGCGATATTGTCCGTAAACGAGGGTGAAGAGGTCGAGGCCGGCGACATAGTGGCTAAAATTCCCAGAGAGACGACCAAAACCAAGGATATAACCGGAGGTCTGCCGCGAGTAGCCGAGCTCTTTGAGGCCAGAAAACCCAAGGAATGCGCGGTTATAAGCGAAATAGACGGAGTTGTCTCGTTTGGTAAGGACACAAAGGGTAAGCGTAAGGTCGTCATAACACCTGAAACGGGTGAGCCCAAGGAGTACCTCATAAGCAAGGGTAAGCACATCAGCGTGCGCGAGGGCGATATTGTAAAGGCCGGAGACCCGTTGATGGACGGCAGTGCCAATCCTCATGATATCCTTAGTGTTTTGGGCGTAAAAGAGCTTGCTAAATATCTTGTCGACGAGGTCCAGGAGGTCTACAGGCTACAGGGCGTTAAGATCAACGATAAGCATATAGAGGTGATAGTAAGGCAGATGCTTAAGAGGGTAAGGATAAAGGACTCCGGCGATACTAAGTTCCTTATCGACGAGAATGTGGAGCGCCATATATTCGAGGCTGAAAACGAACAGGTCCTTGCCGAAGGCAATAGCCCCGCTACGGCTGAACCTCTCTTGCAGGGTATTACCAAGGCGTCACTTTCTACCGAGAGCTTTATAAGCGCGGCGAGCTTCCAGGAGACCACCAAAGTACTTACAGGTGCCGCAATTGAAGGAAAAGTCGATCATCTACGCGGACTTAAGGAGAATGTCATAATGGGGCGCCTTATTCCCGCCGGTACGGGATATTTCAAATATACCTCCATTAAGAGCAGGGCGGATAAGCCCGAAATAAAGGAAGATGAGGGTGAGGGGGAAGGCTCGATTGAAGAGGCAACAGGGGTCGAAGAAACCCCAATAAGTACTTGACATTATCTTTGGTTACTGATAAATTTCATAAGTTAAAACAATTTTGATGGAGAGTCTATGCCAACAGTAAATCAATTGGTGCGTAAGGGGCGCAAAAGGATCAAGAAGAAGACCACCACCCCGGCACTTGAAAATTGTCCCCAGAAGAGGGGAGTATGCGTAAGGGTATATACCACGACGCCCAAGAAGCCTAACTCCGCGCTCAGGAAAGTAGCGAGAGTAAGGCTTACAAACGGTATCGAGGTCACGAGTTATATCCCCGGGGTCGGCCATAACCTTCAGGAGCACTCGGTAGTGCTTATCAGGGGCGGGCGGGTAAAGGACCTTCCGGGCGTAAGGTACCATATTGTAAGGGGAAGCCTGGATACCGTCGGTGTCCAGGACAGAAAGCAGTCGCGCTCAAAGTACGGCGCCAAGAGGCCTAAATAACGAGCAGGTTTTTCTTGATATTTTACTTGCTCTTAGATGGCTTCATGGTGTACTTTACTCAATTAGACGGTTTTGTTTTTTAATTTTTTACGTTTTTCAGGAGGATACGGATGGCTCGCAAGGGGATGGCCCCGAAAAGAGAGGTTCTACCGGACCCGAAGTATAAGGATAAGGTAGTCTCTAAGTTTATTAACCGTCTTATAATCGACGGTAAGAAGAGTATTGCCGAAGGCATACTCTACGGGGCCTTTGATATTATAGAGGAGAAGACCAAGGGCGATCCCTTAAAGGTCTTTAAAAAGGCTATAGAGAACGTAAGGCCTTCTGTCGAGGTAAAGAGCAGGAGGGTCGGAGGCGCTACATACCAGGTTCCTGTAGAAATTCGCTATGAGCGCAAGATGAGCCTCGCGCATCGCTGGCTTGTTTCTCACGCAAAAAAACGGAGCGAACGGAAGATGGTCGAGAGATTGGCCCTGGAGCTTATGGACGCGGCGAACAGCAAGGGCGCCGCCGTTAAGAAGAAGGAAGACGTGCACAGGATGGCGGAGGCCAACAAGGCGTTTGCCCATTACCGCTGGTAGTCCGGGCTGGTCGGGCTGGTTTTTTGGGGCAGGTAGTTGCGGGCAGGTTTAAGAGAGTTATAAAATAATAAGCTAATAATACTGCGGGAGGAACCTTGATAGATTCTTCTTCACAGCAAGTTAGGTTAATAGATCAATCTTTAGAATTTTTTACTGGGAGTAACTGTTTTGGCACGGACGATAGCATTAGACAAATTAAGAAACATCGGGATCATGGCCCACATAGACGCGGGCAAGACCACCACTACGGAGAGGATCCTCTATTACACGGGTGTGACCTATAAGATAGGAGAGGTCCATGACGGGACCGCTGTTATGGACTGGATGGAGCAGGAGCGCGAGCGCGGTATAACCATCACCAGCGCCGCCACCACCTGCATGTGGAACGACAATCAGATAAATATCATAGACACTCCCGGCCATGTCGATTTTACCATCGAGGTCGAGAGATCGCTTAAGGTCCTGGACGGTGCGGTAGCCGTTTTCTGCTCGGTCGGTGGCGTGGAGCCGCAAAGCGAGACCGTTTGGCGCCAGGCCGATAAGTACAGGGTCCCGAGGATCGCGTTCGTCAATAAGATGGACCGCATCGGAGCCGACTTCTTCCATGTTGTAGATATGATGGTAGACCGTCTTGAGACCAACCCCGTCGTGATGCAGCTCCCCATTGGTAGTGAAGAGGCCTACAAGGGCCATGTTGATCTGGTCAAGGGCAAGGCCATTGTCTGGGATGAGTCCACTCTCGGCGCTGAATATCGTGAAGAGGATATCCCGGCCGATATGAAGGCCCAGTACGAAGAGTACAGGGGTAAAATGATCGAGGCGGCGGCCGACTTTGACGACGCCTTGATGGAAAAGTACCTTGAAGGCGAAGAGGTAAGCAATGATGAGATCAAGGAGGCTGTCAGAAAAGGTACGGTAACGATGGGCATCACGCCTGTCTTTTGCGGCACGGCCTTTAAGAACAAAGGTGTCCAGACCTTACTCGACGCGGTAATCGATTACCTCCCATCCCCCCTTGATATCGATCCGATAGTCGGTATTATTGAGAAGACCGGTGAAGAAGAGGCAAGGCCGCCAAAGGATGACGGCCCCTTCGCCGCGCTCGCATTTAAGATAATGACCGACCCGTTCGTAGGACAGCTGACATTCGCTCGCGTCTATTCCGGCGTACTCTCCGCCGGTTCTTATGTATATAATTCAACTAAAGGCAATAAAGAGCGTGTCGGAAGACTGCTCCGCATGCATTCGAATAATCGTGAAGAGATCAAAGAGGCCCGCAGTGGCGACATCATAGCCGTTGTCGGGTTAAAAAATACCATTACCGGCGACACCATATGCGACCTCGATAATCCCATTGTACTTGAGACTCTGGATATCCCGGAGCCCGTTATGAGCATCGCCATTGAACCCAAGACCAAGGCCGATCAGGAAAAACTCGGCATGAGCCTTCAAAAGCTCTCTGTCGAGGATCCCTCCTTCAGGGTCAAGACCGATGAGGAGACCGGACAGACTATTATCTCCGGCATGGGCGAGCTGCACCTCGATATTATCGTTGACCGCCTCTTAAGGGAGTTTAAGGTCGAGGCCGGTGTAGGTAAGCCGCAGGTCGCTTACAAAGAGGCTATTACAAAGAGCAACAAGGCCGAAGGCAAGTACGTTCGCCAGACCGGCGGGCGCGGCCAGTACGGCCATGTTTACCTCGAGGTCGAGCCCGGAGAGACCGGTTCCGGATTTGAGTTTGTAAATAAGATCGTCGGCGGCTCTATACCCAGAGAGTTTATCAATCCCGTTGAGCAGGGCATAAAAGAGGCGATGGAGGTTGGCACGCTCGCGGGCTATCCGATAGTCGATCTCAAGGTCACGCTCTTCGACGGGTCGTTCCATGATGTAGACTCATCCGAGATGGCGTTTAAGATAGCCGGCTCCATTGGATTTAAAGAGGCATTGAAGGGCGCGGGGCAGATACTGCTCGAGCCGATCATGGATGTTGAGATCGTCGTGCCCGAGCAGTTCATGGGCGACGTGATAGGCGATATAAGCTCAAGGCGGGGCAAGGTCCTCGGCATGGACGCAAGAGGAGCGTTTCAGGTCATAAAGACCACGGTGCCGCTCTCGACCATGTTCGGCTACGCGACCGACCTTAGGAGCAACACGCAGGGGCGCGCTTCTTTTACCATGCAGTTTGACCATTACAACCAGGTGCCAAGTTCCGTCGCCGACGTGATGGTAACCAAATCGCAAAGTAGCGCGGGATAATTTAACAGGAGCGGAGGAGCAGATGGCAAAGGAAAAATTTGAGAGGACGAAACCTCATATAAATGTCGGCACGATCGGCCACGTCGATCACGGCAAGACGAGCCTTACGGCGGCGATAACCAAGGTACTTAGCACCAAGGGTTTTGCCGATTTTCAGGCCTACGAGTCGATAGACAAGGCCCCTGAAGAGCGCGAGCGCGGTGTTACGATCTCCATCTCCCATGTCGAGTACGAGACGGAAAACCGCCACTACGCCCATATAGATTGCCCGGGCCACGCCGACTATATCAAGAATATGATCACGGGAGCCGCCCAGATGGACGGCGCGATCCTCGTCGTGAGCGCGGCCGACGGCCCGATGCCCCAGACAAGAGAGCACATACTGCTCGCCCGTCAGGTAGGCGTACCCTACATAACGGTATTCCTGAATAAGACAGACCAGCTTGACGACCCGGAGCTTTTGGAACTGGTCGAGCTTGAGGTACGCGAGCTCCTGACCGAGTACAAATTCCCTGGCGACGATATTCCGATAATTCCCGGAAGCGCGTTGAAGGCACTGGAGTGCGGATGCGGCAAGGAAGATTGCGAGGCATGCGGTCCGATACTGAAACTTCTCGCCACGCTCGATGAGTATATCCCGGAACCGGTACGCGACATAGAAAAACCCTTCCTCATGCCTGTTGAGGATGTCTTCTCGATCTCAGGCCGCGGCACGGTCGTAACCGGCAGGATAGAGCGCGGCATAGTCAAGGTAGGCGAAGAGATAGATATCGTCGGCATAAAGGATACAACCAAGACTACGGTTACCGGCGTGGAGATGTTCAGGAAACTCCTTGACGAAGGCAGAGCCGGAGATAACGTCGGTTGTCTCCTTCGCGGAACGAAGAAGGAAGATATTGAAAGAGGGCAGGTCTTGGCAAAGCCCGGCTCGATTACGCCTCACACGAAGTTCAAGGGCGAGGTATATATTTTAACGAAGGAAGAGGGCGGCAGGCACACCCCGTTCTTCAACGGCTACAGGCCGCAGTTCTATTTCAGGACGACCGACGTCACGGGCATCTCAACACTACCCGAGGGTACGGAGATGGTGATGCCGGGCGACAGCGTTAATCTGGATATCGAACTTATCATGCCGATAGCCATGGAAGATGGACTCAAGTTCGCCATACGCGAGGGCGGCAGGACCGTCGGCGCGGGCGTTGTGACCAAGGTAGTAGAGTAACAGTCAACCGGAAAAGCAATAGAGGGAATAGATAGAGTGGAGAACCAGAGCATAAGAATCAGACTGAAGGCGTACGATCACAGACTTCTCGACAGGTCTGTTAAAGAGATCGTTGAGACGACCAGAAGGACCGGCGCGAAGATCAAGGGGCCGATCCCTCTGCCTACTCGGATAAACAAGTACTGCGTGCTTCGCTCACCCCATGTGGATAAGAAGAGCAGGGAGCAGTTTGAGATAAGGACACATAAGAGGCTCATGGATATTGTGGAGCCTACACAGAATACGGTGGACGCGCTTATGAAGCTCGATCTTCCGGCCGGTGTGGATGTCGAGATAAAGCTCGACTAGGAGATTTTTGAAGTGATCGTAAACGGTATTTTAGGAAAAAAGGTGGGCATGACCCACATATACGCCGACAACATGCAGGTGCCGGTAACGGTTATCGAAGCGGGCCCGAATCATGTTGTTCAAAAAAAGAGCGTAGCAAAGGACTCTTACGACGCGCTCCAGATAGGTTTTCTGGAGAAAAAGCCCTCGAGGATGAATAAGGCGATGGCCGGACACTATGCCAAGCATAACGCGAAGCCCGGCTATCACTTAATTGAGGTCGGCTCCGATGATTTCGAGGCCATAACCCCTGGGCAGGTCATTAACTGCGCCGATGTATTTAAAGAGGGCGACTTTGTCGATGTCACCGCTACCAGCAAGGGCAGTGGTTTTGCCGGTGTTATAAAAAGATGGAATTTTCACTGCGGGCCTAAAGGCCACGGCTCGAGGCATCAGAGGGCGCCGGGCTCTATCGGACAGGGCTCCGACCCGTCAAGGGTCTTTAAGGGTAAGAAGATGCCCGGACACAAGGGTAATAAAAAGGTCTCCACCCAGAACCTGAAGGTGATGGATGTTTTGACCGAAGAGAACGTCATACTAATAAAGGGCTGTGTGCCCGGTTCCATTGGTTCGATCGTTTTAATCAAGAAGGCACTTAAAAAGGGTTAGGCTTAGAAGATGAACCTCGATGTTCTGGATATAAAAGGCAAGAAGAGCGCGGAGCTTACCGTGGATGAAAAGGTATACGGAAAGGTGAACGAGGATCTCTTCTACGAGGTCGTAAAGATGCAGCGTGCCAACCGGCGTTCTGGTACCGCTTCGACAAAGACCAGGAGCGAAGTATCGGGCGGCGGCGCAAAGCCCTGGAAACAGAAGGGCTCCGGCAGGGCAAGGGCAGGGACCAACCGTTCGCCTATCTGGAGGCACGGCGGAACGTGCTTTGGCCCAAAGCCCAGGGATTATTCATACAACGTGCCTAAGAAAGTCATGACGGCGGCCTTACGCAGCGCCATTGCCCTGAAGATCAGGGATAAAAAGATCAGGGTATTTGATAAGTTCGAGGTCGCCGAGGCGAAGAGCAAGGTGCTCGCGACACTCTTGAAGGACCAAAAGATAGAGAACGCGCTCATAGTGGTTGCCGCAGAGGACAAGAACCTCAGGCTCGCGGCAAGGAACCTCAAGGGGTTTAAATACATACTTAGCGCGGGTATAAATGTCTACGATATTCTGCTTCACGACGAGTTGGTTATTACAAAAGACGCGTTCGCTAGTATCGGGGAGCGCGTATCATGAGCGATATATACGGGATCATAAAAGGTCCGATCATCACAGAGAAGTGCGCCATGCTCGGCACCGAGACGCAGAGCAAGGTCGCGTTCTGGGTCGATCTCAAGGCCAGTAAGCCTGATATCAAGAGGGCGATAGAAAGCCTCTTTAATGTCAAGGTCGAGAGCATAAATACTTTCAGGCTGCCGGGTAAGCTAAAGAGGATGGGCAGGCACTCGGGCAAGACGAGCACCAGGAAGAAGGCCTACGTAACTCTTAAAGAGGGCGAGTCCATAGAGGGGCTCTTCGGCGCGGCTTAAGCGAATTAGAGGTTAAGAAAAGTGGCACTTAGAAAATACAAACCGACTTCACCCGGCGTAAGGGGTATGACAGGGCTTAGCTTTGACGCTATTACAAAGAGCACGCCTGAGAAGAGTCTCGTCCGTCCTGTAAAACGCACCGGCGGAAGGAACAACAACGGACGCATCACGAGCCGTTGGAGGGGCGGGGGTCACAAGAGGGCTTACCGCGTAATCGATTTTAAGCGCAGGAAGTACGGCGTGCCGGCCACTGTCAACTCGATCGAGTACGATCCGAACCGTTCGGCCTTTATTGCGCTCCTCTATTATGCCGACGGCGAGAAGAGCTACATACTCGCTCCCGAGGGGCTTAAGCCCGGCGACGTGGTCGAGAGCGGAGAGGGTGCCGATATCAAGCCCGGCAACGCGCTACCCATAAGGAAGATACCGCTTGGTACGTTGATACATAATATAGAGATGAAGCCTTTAAAGGGCGGGCAGATGGCCAGGAGCGCCGGCGGTTACGCCCAGCTCATGGCAAAAGAGGGCGGCTACGCCAATATAAAGCTGCCGTCGAACGAGGTGAGGCTCATACTCCAGGATTGCTTCGCCACTATCGGTCAGCTCGGCAACGCAGAGCAGGAGAACGTCACCAAGGGCAAGGCGGGAAGAAACCGCTGGCTCGGAAGGCTCCCGCGCGTAAGGGGCGTTGTTATGAACCCGGTAGACCATCCGCACGGCGGAGGCGAGGGAAAGAGCAAGGGTGGTAACCACCCGTCAAGCCCCTGGGGACAGCCTGCCAAGGGTTATAAGACAAGGAAGAAGAACAAGGTTTCTAATAAGTATATTGTAAGCCGTAGGAGGCGATAAAGTGCGTTCCGCAAAGAAAGGCCCGTTTATAGACGACCATCTTTTAAAGAAGGTGGAGAGCGCTCAGGAGAGCGGCTCGAGAAAGGTCATCAAGACCTGGTCTAGAAGGTCGATGATATTTCCGGAGATGGTCGGCCTAACGGTCGCCGTCCACAACGGAAGAAAACATATACCCGTATTTATAACCGAGAACATGGTGGGCCATAAGCTGGGGGAGTTCTCTCCAACGCGCACCTTCCACGGACACGCTGGCGGTAAAAAGAGCAGGATCAGGTAATTATGGAAACAAGCGCAACAGCAAAATACGTAAAGGTCGGCTCTCAGAAGGCAAGGCTCGTTATCGATCAGATCAGGGGCAAGGATGTCCATGACGCGATGACGATACTTACACTTAGCGACAAGGCGATAAGCGACGATATCACGAAGCTCTTAAAGAGCGCCGTGGCAAACGCCGAGAACAATAACGAGCTCGATGTTGATAATCTTTATGTAAAGAGCGCGTACGCGAACCAGGGGCCCACACAGAAACGCATGCGTGCAAGGGCAATGGGCAGGGGAAACAGGATATTAAAGAGGTCCAGCCATTTAACCATCGTGCTGGCCGAAAAGAAATAAGGGGGAGATTTTGGGTCAAAAGGTTCATCCGATCGGATTCAGGCTTGGGATTTACAGGGACTGGAGTTCCAGGTGGTTTGGCAAGAAGAATTACGCCGAATGCGTCCATGAAGATCTGGCCATTAGAAAGTATGTAAAGAAACGCCTCTTTCACGCGGGTATCTCGAAGATAGACATAGAGAGGACCGCTGATAACGTAAAAGTAATAATTCATACCGCAAGGCCCGGGCTCGTTATAGGCAGAAGGGGCGCCGAGGTCGATGTGATGAAAAAGCACCTTGTCACTACAACCGGTAAGGATATAGATATAGACATTATCGAAATAAGAAAGCCCGATCTTGAAGCGCAGCTTGTAGCCGAAAACGTCAGCACCCAGCTCGTCAGGAGGGTGTCGTTCAGGAGGGCCATGAAAAAGGCCGTCACCAGCACCATAAGGATGGGCGCGAAGGGTATAAAGATCAGGTGCTCGGGCAGGCTCGGCGGAGCGGAGATCGCCAGGACCGAGTGGTACAGGGAAGGCCGGGTGCCGCTTCACACACTAAGGGCCAATATCGATTACGGCCTTGCCGAGGCCAATACCACCTACGGCGTGATAGGCGTTCAGGTCCTTATATATAAGGGCGACGTCACAGGACATCCGAACGCGATCCTTACAGAAGATAAAGAACAAGCGTCAAAGAGGGATATATAAGCCATGTTGATGCCAAAGAAGGTCAAGTTCAGAAAACAGCAGAGGGGCAAGAGGGGCGGGATTGCCGTCAGGGGCTCGCAGCTCAATTTCGGCAGCTTCGGCCTTAAGGCCACAGGCAGGGGCTGGCTCTCTACCAGACAGATCGAGGCGGCTAGAATCGCGATGACGCGTCATGTAAAGAGGACCGGTAAGATATGGATCAGGATATTTCCTGATAAACCGATAAGCAAGAAACCTGCCGAGACGAGGATGGGTAGCGGTAAGGGAGCGCCTGAGGACTGGGTGGCTGTTATAAAGCCGGGCCGGATACTCTACGAGATGGACGGCGTTGATGAGGAGACGGCTAAAGAGGCTCTCCGGCTAGCCGCTCACAAGCTTTCCATACGCACCAAGTTTATTAAGAGGGTTGAGCTATGAAGGCCAAGGAACTTAGAGATAAGACGATCGAGGAGCTTAACGCCAAAGAGGCCGATTTCAAGAAAGAGCTCTTTAATCTTAGGATGCAGCACGCTACCGGACAGGGCGAGAACCCGATGATGTTAAGGAGTCTTAAGAAGGATGTCGCGAGGGTCAAGACCCTTATCGCAGAGAAAAAGAGAGAGGCGCTTTAGATGAGTGACGTAAAGAGAGATAGAAAGACGCTAAGCGGTACTGTGGTAAGTGCCGCTATGGATAAGACTGTCGTCGTCTCTATTGAAAACCTAAAAAAGCATCCGCGTTACGGCAAGTACGTAAAGAACGCAGTCAAGTACAAGGCCCATGACGAGAATAACGATTGTAAGGTCTCTGATAAGGTCTCGATCATCGAGTGCAGGCCTCTTAGCAAGGACAAGAACTGGAGA
>CBDVCO010000010.1:0-30693 GCA_965372515.1 uncultured bacterium
AAAAAAATCTAGAATCTATTTTCAGGATACTTTTCTTTAATCTTAACAGGGAGCGAGCCGATGGCCTTAAAGAGATCCACCGCGCTTATGAATAGCGCGATAAAGATAATACCCGGCGGGGTCGACAGCCCCGTGCGCGCCTTTAATGCCGTTGGCGGAAAGCCGCTTTTTATAAAGAGCGCCAAAGGGTCGAAGATAACCGATGAGGACAACAATACCTATATAGACTATGTCGGCTCATGGGGGCCGATGATACTTGGACATGCCCATCCAAAGGTCGGCGCGGCCATTAAGCGTGCCGTAGGCAACTCCACGAGCTTCGGCGCTCCTACAGGGCTTGAGGTGGAGCTGGCGCGCCTTACTATTAAAGCATTCCCGTCGATGGATATGGTCAGGTTCGTAAACTCGGGCACCGAGGCCACCATGAGCGCTATAAGGCTTGCCCGCGGGTTTACCGGGCGCGATAAGATCATCAAGTTCGAGGGCTGTTACCACGGCCATTCAGACAGTCTGCTTGTTAAGGCGGGCTCCGGCGCCGCTACACTCGGGGTGCCGGATAGCCCCGGCGTACCGGGCGAACTCGCTAAACTCACCTGCAACGCGGTCTTTAACGACCTTGGTAGCGTTGAGAGGATATTTAAGAGATCACCAAAGGATATTGCCTGCCTGATCGTGGAGGGCTCACCCGGGAATATGGGCGTTGTCCCGCCGGCTGCGGGGTTCTACAAGGGACTAAGCACGCTTTGCAAAAAGTACGGAGCGCTCCTTATAATGGATGAGGTGATGAGCGGCTTTAGGATGTGCTTTGGAGGGGCCCAGAAGATAGAAGGGGTCACCCCGGACATTACCTGTCTCGGAAAGGTTATAGGCGGCGGGCTGCCGGTAGGGGCTTTTGGAGGCAAGAGAAAGATAATGGGTAAGCTGGCGCCAATAGGCCCTGTCTATCAGGCTGGCACGCTCTCGGGCAATCCGCTCGCGATGGTCGCCGGCATAGAGACCCTCAAACTCCTTCAAAAGAAGGGCGTTTACGAGAAGCTTATGAAGACGGCACGAAGCCTTGAAGATGGGCTACGTTCCATAATTGAGGCAAGAGGGCTTCCGTTCCAGGTCCAGAGGGCCGGCTCGATGCTAACGCTCTTTTTTACAAAGAGGGACAAGCCCGTAAACAATTTTGACGATGCCGCGGCCTGCGACCTTAAGAAGTTTTCGAAATATTTTTCCAGGATGCTTTCTGAGGGTGTCTATCTGCCGCCTTCACAGTTCGAGGCGCTTTTTGTAGGGCTCTCCCATACGCGCACCGACATAGAGAGGACCCTTGAGGCCGCTGAGAAATCTTTGAAGGCCCTTTAAAGGAGTTGGTGAGAAGCGCCCGGGAATATCTTGGGGCACCTTTATTTCAGTTTTCCAAATCTCTATACGACTCTATGGGGAAGGTGTCCAGATATTTTTCAATTGAGTCCACAAAGTCCTTTATCACAGCCTGGGAGCCCTTGCTCGATTTGACCGTAACACTAAAGTATAGCTTCTGTTTGTAGCCCTTCTGGAGATGGAACCGCAGTACGGATATCTCGTTGATTCCATAGCCCCTGTCTGCCTCGAACTGCCCGGCACGCTTGTTCGACTTGCTGATCTCGAAGTCTATCTCTTTAGCGGCCTTGACGCATATGTCAAAGGTCTGGGTGAACCCGGCCCCTTGAATAGCAAAAATCATGGACTTTTCTTCCCTGAACGGCAGGAGCCAGAAGCCGCATGAGGTAAGAATGAAGAGCAATAGAAGGAGGACGGGTACTTTAATTAGTGGTGAGCGTATCATCTTCATCAGCTAAAGGCCTATTTTACTAGATATTTTCTCTCTTTGAGAGAAAAGAGAGAGATCAAAGATCTGCGGTATTCTTTATCCACTTAATTATATAACTAAAAATTCCTATTTACAAGTAACCAAGGTGCATTGTCAAATAATGCATACAGTAATTATAGCATATGCTACGTAATTACCTGATTTATAAGGAGAAAATTTCCTTGACAAGAGCATAAATGTAGCATATGCTAGAATTGTAAGAAGATTCGCTGATATTTTCTTTAACATACCGTCAACAGGTTGCCAACAGGTTTTACTTATTAACCAATAAAGAGAATAAGTAGAATATGCCAACCAAGAGTATAAGCTTCGAGAAATTCAAGACCGGGCTCAACTGGATGGATATCCAGCACGCTCAGCTTATTGATATGACGCTTGAATTCTTAAACGCCATTGATCAGAAGAGGTTTGACCGCAGCATAAACGGGATGCTGGAATTCCTCGACCGCTATGTTGTAAGGCATTTTTTGATCGAGGACGATTATATGAAAAAGTTCGACTACCCTGATCTGGATTCGCACCTGGCCGAGCACAGCGAGTTTACATCTACCCTCGATGATATGAAGAGGGAGTTTCAGTCCAATGGCTCGTCCAATTATCTCTCAGGCAATGTCAAGAGATACCTGCTTGACTGGTTGGTAAATCATATAGGTGGCAGTGACAAGGTGCTTGCTGCTTTTTTGATTGAAAATGGGGTCCAGGAGAAACTCTCTACACAGGAGAGCGTACCCCAGCCCTCTTCAGACCTGGAAATGGAAACAGAAAAGAAGTCTTGTTGATGGTTTTGATATCCCCCTCAAGCGCGCCGTGAATTTTATAATTGGCTTTCCCTTGGTCTTTACAAGAGCCTTCCTCTATCGAAATCCATTCTAAATCAAATAGTTAAAAAAATATTGAAAAAAATAAAAAAGATGCTTGACAAGAATAAGAATTTAGGATAAAAAAGGTCTTAAATGTCTATATTAGGAGGGAAGCATGTTTAAACTGAGCCGCGGTGCGGAATATGCAATAAGAGGGCTCCTCTATATGTCTATGCAGCCGGAGGGAAAGATCTCTTTCATCGAGGAGATCTCGAACGCGCAGGAAGTGCCGAAAGCCTATCTGGCTAAAATTTTTCAACAACTCAGTAAAAAGGGTTTTGTTAAGTCCTATAGGGGCCCTGAGGGCGGCTTTCTCCTTCTGAAGGCCCCAAAGGATATCAGCCTCTTTGAGACCATAGAGGCCATAGAGGGGCCGATCCATTTAAACGAGTGCCTCATACACGACGGCTTTTGCCCGAGAGACCAGGTCTGCCCGATTCATGAGGTGTGGCACGAGGCTCAGAGCAGATTTATTAATTTTTTAACCGAAGCTAATTTCGATCAACTTGCCGAGTCGGCCAGGAAGAAGGCGGGGAATTTAAAGAAGGTCTCGAATATAGCTGAACGCGGCAAGTAGGTCAGATGTTGTTTTTGGTGCAGGTTTATTTAGTAGTGAGTTTTTAGTGTTTTTCAGGTTTGAGGAGGAGGATTTTTTTTGAGTATAAACAGGACTAAAAAGCCCTTTTTAGTCCTGTAAGGCCGGTCAATTAAAGGTTATTTAAATAATTAAAGCGAGGTGAAAATTATGTCGGAAGGTGCAGCTACACATCACGAGTGGGATTGGAGTCCGTGGCCGTTGGTTGTAAGTGTCGGGATACTCTTTATGCTCCCACTGGCTTTTTCATTCTTTTTTGTTTATGCCATGCCGGTTGCCGCTATCCTCTGTCTGGGTTTAGGGGTGCCGCTTGTAGTCGCCTCTATAATCGGCTGGACCACCGGGGCGCTAAACGATAGGAAGATGGGCTCCGATGGGCAGATGATCGAGCCCGGATACGGTATAAAAGCGATGCCTTTCTTTATTCTGGCAGAGGCGTTTATATTCATAGCCTTTATCGTTGCTTACTGGGGACTCAGGCTTCTCGCTCCGTCCTGGCCGCCCGAAGGTACTCCGCATATAGGATATATAACGCCGATAATAATGACCGTACTGCTCGTCACGTCGAGCGTTACAATACATTTTGCGGAGCATAAGCTTGAACATGATGACCGCAGCGGCTTTATATCATTTCTCGTTATTACGATAGTGCTTGGCGCGGCCTTCATGCTCCTCTCTATAAACGAGTGGAGCCATCTCATGAGTGAGGGCTTTAACTTCTCTACGAACATATACGGTTCGAGCTTCTTCTCGATCACCGGTTTTCACCTTTCACATGTAGCCGTTGGGCTAAGCCTCTTTATATGCATACTGATTCCCGCGTTTAGAGGCAATACGAGTAAGACTTTCGTAAAGAGCGCGTCTCTTTACTGGCACTTTGTAGATATTGTCTGGTTCTTTGTGGTCTCGCAGATCTATTTCTGGTAGTTCTGGTAACAGGTAGCGGCAACAGGGAGGGGTTCCTGTACATGCGTATCAAGACAATCATAGCGGTTTTTTTCTTTCTTCTCTTCGGCTTCCTTGCGGATCCATATGTGGCCCGCAGTGAATATACACACGATCCGATCAATACCATTGATCCGGCTCTACTGAAGGTCGATGAGGATAATTACCTTGGCTCTAAGCTCGACCGCGATATGATCTTCACCGGCAGTGACGGAGAAGAGTTTAGTCTTGGTTCGATGCTAGACAAGCCCCTTATCCTGGCGCTCAGCTATTTTGAGTGCGACGGAATCTGTTTGACAATCAATCAGGATCTTAAAAATACCCTTCAAGCGGTCGACGGGCTTGTGCCGGGCCAGGACTACCGGGTTCTCACGGTATCCTTTAACAAGGACGATACCGCGCAGACGATGAAGATGTTCGCCGATAAGCTTGCCCTTTCCGAGCGGTTCATAAAAGGCTGGAAGGTCGCCACCTTGAATAGTGTAGAGGACATAGAGACGCTCACCAAGAGTGTCGGCTATAACTATTTCTGGTCGAAGAGGGACAGGGTCTTCATCCATCCCAATGTTTTTATCTTTATCTCACCCGAGGGTATAGTCTCCAGATATCTCTACGGGGCTAACCTCAAAGGTTTTGATATAGAGGTGGCTATTGCCAAGGCGGGTTTTGGCACTACGGCAAGGAGTAAGTTCAAGGATATGACGAACCTCCTGCTGGTCGCTTGCTATTCATATAATTTTAAGGAGGGGAGTTTTGTTTTGAACTATCCGCTATTTATCGCGGTGGGTTCTCTTCTCTCAAGCGTTTCCTTGGTACTTTTTTCAATATTTTTCTATAAAAAAAAGAGACGGAGGTAAGGGCATGAAAAGGAAATTCCTTCCGGTGATCGCCTTCTTTGCTACGTTTGTACATGCGGCAGCGGGCTTCGCTTCTGAAGCGGCTCACGCCGGCATGATAAACGACCCGGCAGAGGGTTACGATCACTTGTGGAAAGAGATGATGATAGACATTACCGTCATAGGCGTTATCTTCGCCCTGGTTACGATCTACTTTCTGATCAGATATAGAAGGAAGACCGAGGGGCAGGAAGGTCGCCCCACAAAACTCAGTACCGCGCAGGTTCTCGGGTGGGCGCTGATACCGATCTTTGTCTTTGTGGCCGATGACTTCTATCTCGCGGCAAAGGGCTGGACGCTCTGGAATACGTACAGGACCCCGCCGGCAAACAGCTACGAGGTAAATCTTGAGAGCGCCATGTGGAGCTGGAACTTCAAGTACGACGGCGGTGTCGAGACGGTAAACGAGTTGAGGGTGCCGGCTGGTAAGCCCGTAGTGATCAGGATGACGAGCCGCGACACGGTACACAGTCTTTATCTTCCGGACTTCAAGGTCAAAGAAGATTCGATGCCGGGGAGGATAACCTATATGTGGTTTTATCCAAAAAACCCGGGAGAGTATATGATGACATGCGCGGAATTCTGCGGAGTGCTTCATTCCAATATGCATGGAAAGGTCATAGCCATGCCCGAGGCTGAATTTAACAGTTGGATTAAAGCAGAGAGAAAAAAATTAGATAAAGGAGGGGCCTGATTATGAGTAGTTCATCCGGAGCATTAGGCAAGTTCGTTAAAGAATGGATATTTACAACTGATCATAAGAGGGTCGGAATACTCTACCTCATAGGCTCGCTTGCGGCATTCGGTGTCGCGGGGCTTATGGCCATCCTTATAAGGATTGAGCTCGCTCAGGTGGGGCCGAACCTTACAGACCCCAACACCTATAATGTCTGGCTCTATTTCCACGGAGCCGCCATGATACTCGGTTTTCAGATACCGGCCCTGACCGGGTTCTTCGCGAATTACCTTATCCCGCTCCAGATCGGCGCGCAGGACGTCGCCTTCCCGAGGCTCAATGCCCTTAGTCTCTGGCTCTTCTGGATGGGTATAATTCTCGCGCTCCTTACATTCGTGATACCGAACCCGCCGGACTTCATGTGGACGGCCTATCCGCCGTACGCGCTGATGAGCCCGGGTAATACGGCTTTCTATAGCTTTACGGTCCTGTTAATGGGTTTCGCCTCCATCGCGGGAGGAGTAAACCTCATAACGACCATTATATTCATGCGCGCTCCGGGTATGACCTGGGGTAAGCTCAACATGTTCGTATGGGCGACCCTCGGTGCCTTCATACTTCAGTTGATCTTCGTTCCCGTGCTCGGCGCCGCGGTCACCATGCTGAGCTTCGATAAATATCTCGGTACGCACTTCTTTAATCCGGGGGCAGGGGGAGACGTGCTCCTCTACCAGAACCTCTTCTGGTTCTACTCGCACCCGGCGGTCTACGTCATACTCCTGCCGGTCTTGGGCATCATGTACGAGGTGATCGCGACCTTTGCGCGTAACCGAATATTTAACTACAAGGTCGCCGTATACGCCGGCATAGGCGGCATAGTCATCATGAGCGGAGAGGTATGGATACACCACCTCTTTACATCCGGTATGCCCAACTGGATAAGGGCGGGTATGATGATAAGTACCATACTCATAAGCGTGCCCGTGGGGCTTTGCATAGTGAGTTTAATAGGTACGCTCTATCGTGGAGCTATCTCCTTTAAGACACCGATGCTCTACGCTATCGGCTTTATTTTTCTCTTCCTGATAGGCGGCCTTACAGGCATACCTAACGCCCTGGCCGCGATAGATCTCCATATCCACGACACGCACTTTGTCGTCGCTCACTTCCATTACGTTATGGCCGTGGCCGGCACATTCTCCATAGTCGCAGGCATCTACTATATCTACCCCAAGTTCACGGGGAAGATGTATAACGAGACGCTGGGGAAACTTAGCTTCTATGTAACCTTTGTCGGGGTAAACGTTACCTTCTTCACTATGTTCCTTGTGGGTTTTAAGGGCATGCCGAGGAGGTACTTCGATTACTCGCATATGCCGGAGCTTGAGGATCTCCATAAGATAATCACAATAGGCGCCTTTATTCTGGGTGTGGGAATGCTCATCACCATCATCAACTGGATAGTGAGCCTCTTTATTGGTAAGAAGGCTGAGGACAATCCGTGGGGCTCAAAGTCTCTTGAGTGGACTACGAGCACTCCCGCAGGGCCGGGCAACTGGCCCGAGGTCCCGAACTGCGAGGACTTCGACCCTTATGGTTACGGGAATTAGCCAAGAGCAATTTCTAAGGAGACGAGGATGATCAAAGAGGACGCTGCAACACTTAGAACCGGGCTCATGCTCGGCGCGACGGTGCTCTTCACATATATGCTGATGGTCATGGGCACCTTTGTAACGAGCACCGGCTCCGGGCTCGCCTGTCCGGATTGGCCGCTCTGTTACGGTACAGTAGTTCCGCCAAGACACCTCTCCATCTGGTTCGAGTGGAGCCACAGGCTCCTTGGAGGACTTACGAGTCTCTTTGTGATCCTCTCCACGATCTTCGTATGGAGGAACTACAGAGGCGTCCCGCGCGTATTGACGAGCATAGTCCTCGGGCTTCTGGCCTTCGGCGTAGTGCTCGGCGGGGTCATCGTCCTTATGGAAGCGCCTGTGCTGACGAGCTTTGCCCATCTCCTGGTGATAAGCTCTCACCTGATAATAGCTACCCTGGTGTTGACCTGTCTGGTCTTTACGCTCGGCTTCGTCTTAAAGAGCCGCGCGGGCTCCACAGGCGCGCACTATAAGCTCCTTTTCGGCGCGGTCTATCTGCAGGTGCTACTCGGGATTATCGTCAGGTACTCGCAGTCAACGCTTGCCTGTCCGGACTTTCCGCTCTGTAACGGCTCCGTAATACCGGCCTTTGATAATTACCAGATAGCGCTCCATTTCGTGCACAGGCTCGGCGCCCTGGTGATATTTGCCATCTCCGCGAGCCTCCTATATAGGGCGTTAAGGGATAGAAGCGACGTCAAGGGATTCGCATTAGCTTTTGCACTCGTTCTTATGCAGGCCTTCTTCGGCATAATGATAGTGAAGACACAGATGTTCCTGCCGATCATAATCCTTCACGGGGCGACCGGCTTTGCCCTTCTCGGGTTTCTGGCATTCAGGTCGTTTTCCTCTCTCTTTTGTTCCAAAGGGCTAAACTCAGCCGAAAGGAGCGTACTATAAAATGAGAAACTACGCTGACTACGCACTGGGTAAGGAGGGTACTCGTTCCATAAGTTCAAGCAGGGCCGCTCTCTTCATGGAAGTATTCAGGCTAATGAAGCCCGGCATTGTGGGCCTCGTCATGGTCTCAACACTTACCGGCCTGTACTTCGGCTCTGCCGGGACGGTTGAGGTCACTTTGATACTCAAAACACTCGCGGGCATAGGGCTAGCGACCGCGGGAGCGGCCGTGCTCAATAACTACCTCGACCGCGATATAGATAGCCTTATGCAAAGGACCGCGAAGAGGGCGCTCGTCACCCAAGCCATAAACCCGGCAGATGCCCTGATACTCTCGATTATCTTGATGCTAACCGCATTCGCGATACTCATAACGGACGTCAATCTACTTGCCGCTCTCTTTACCGCCCTTGCCGTATTCACCTACGTCGTGCTCTACGGCATGGTGCTTAAAAGGCGAAGCTCATACGCAAACCAGATAGGCGGGCTCGCGGGCGCGCTCCCGCCGGTCATAGGTTACGTTGCGGTAACAAATACGTTCAGCATAGAGGCGCTCGCACTTTTCCTGATAGTCGCCGTCTGGCAACAGCCGCACGCGCTTAGCCTCGCGCTTAAATATAAAGACGACTACGCCAGGGCGAATATACCGGTAGTGCCGGTCGTTAAAGGCGTATTCGCGACAAAACTCAGGATCGCTATCTATTCCTTAATCTTGCTGCCCGTTTCAGTGCTGCCCTTTGTCCTCAACATGGCGGGCTACGGCTTTCTTATTGTCACGATAATATCAGGCGCGCTCTTTGCCTTCTTCTCAATCAGGTTCCTTATTTCTAAAAAAGAGCGCGATATGAAACTATTCTTCTACTCGATCGTCTACTTGACAGTAGTATTCCTGGCAATGGTCGTCGATATGAACGTGTAGGATATGGGGGAACCTTACCGGGGGAAACTTTCTGTAGAAAGTCTCCCCCAGACCCCCTTCAAAGACTTTTATTACTGTCCACCCTAACCCCCCTGAAAGAAGAGAATGGGGGGTTAGGGTGGACAGACAGCAATAAAAATTTTTGGAGAGAGTTTGAGAGAAACTTTTTACAAAAAGGTTCTCTCAATAAGATTCTCCCCATAACTTATAGGTTGATATGGATAAGCATTACACATACAGGTGGTTTGCGATAGCGGTTTTATTCCTGGGGGTCGGCGGCGCCTTTGCGCTTTCTATCGGGCTTAGCCGTACGCCTTTTGGTTACCGTTATCTGCCTGCTGATTTTCTTTTTCAGGCGATAGTCGGCCACGTGATCCTGGCGATTGTGTTCTGGCTCTTGAGTTTTACGGTCGTGCTTTGGAGCATATATTTTAAGGGCAGGCAATGGAGGCTTAGCTATATACTCCCTCTTCTAGGGGCTTTGTGCGTAACCTTTGCCGTATTTACAGAAGGTAGCAAAGCTGTTGCCAATAATTATATACCGACTATTGATCACCCTGTATTCTTTTTAGGGTTGGTGCTCTTTTTTACGGGTTTTATGTTCAACGCTCTGGCCTATTTAAGGGATTCGGTAAGGGTCTTGTCGCCGGGTAAGAAAGGGGGCGAGGGCGATATCGTTAGATCCACGCTTGCGATCTCCGTACCTGTAGGGGTGGTCATGGTGATGGCCCTGGTGGTCTCGCTTATTCTCTTTGCCGTTGGTAGTAGCGCTGAGAGGGGTTTGATCTTCTTTGAGCGTCTCTTCTGGATACCGGGCCATATCCAGCAGGTCTTAAACGGCGTACTCCTTGTTGGCGTCTGGTACGCGCTTAAGGGTGCGATTGGCCTGCCTTGCCGGGGTTTCAGGTTTATGGGCTTTTTTAACATGATGTTCCTGGTCTCGGCCATCGTGCTTTTCGCTATCCCGTTCTTAATCGATCCCATAGCGAAAGACGCGAAGGTGATAAGCGAGATCGTCTACGCCGTAGGGCTTGGCGTTCCGATATTCGCGCACGGGGTAAATATTCTAAGGGGTCTAAAGAGGAACGGAAACAACGTACAATTTATCTCGCTTATTCTTTCGATGGCGATTTATTTCTTCGGTATAGCCATAGCCTACAGCGGTTTCGGTAACGACCTTCGGGTGCCTGCCCATTATCACGGCGCGGTTACGGGGCTTACGTTGGCCATGATGGGTCTTTCACATCACTATCTGGGTGGGGCCAGGATAAAGGGCTTTATAAAGCGTCTTGGCGAGATTCAGCCCGCTGTCTACGGCGTAGGCATGATACTGGTTATCTCCGGGCTTATGGTCTCCGGTATTTTCGGCGCTCCGAGGAAGACTTACGGGGTATCATTCGCTACAGAGCCGGTGGTGCTCCTGGCGCTTACCGTTATGGGAATAGGCACTTTGCTGGCCGTGGCCGGCGGCGTGCTCTTTGTATTTTACTCAAGTGTCACACTCTTAAAGGGAGGCGGGGAAAATGTCCGCTATTGACGGAGTTTCAATGAGCAGAAAAAAGAAGATTGGTCTTGCGATAGGGATTTGTGCTATAACCAACTTTATCGTTGCGTGCGCAATTCTTGCCTGGAGACTTTAAAGAATAGACTGATTTGGAAGCCTTGCTCTTACATTCGAGCCGCTTTGTAATACTGGCTAGCGGATTATGCATTGTCTTTGGTGTGGTGCTTATAAAGACCGGCCACAGGGACTATCACAAAAGAGCCATGCTCCTGGCTTCTTTTCTTGCGGTAATCTTCGTTATATTGTATATTGCTAGGACTTCACTTTATCCGATCGAAAGATACGCGGGAGGTAACAGGGGGCTCTATTTATCGGTACTCTGGTCCCATACGGCGCTCTCGCTTGTTAACCTGCCGCTTGCAGTGGTTACAGTATACCTGGCCTTTAAAGGCAGGTTTGCGGGTCATAAGAGAATTGCCCCTTATACGGCGGCAGTATGGATATATGTAGCGGCCTCGGGATGGACCATCTTCCTCTTTCATAGTTAGGCAGGGGGGTGGGGGGGGTAATAATGGTGGGGGCTGTTATAGGCTTATCAAAAAAGGATTTCGAGAGTCATTTAGTCGTTTTACACGCTTTGTCTTTGTGTCGGCCGCTTTAAGATGGGTGGTCGCGTAGAGATGATAATACAACAGAAAGAAAAGGAGAAAGACAGATGGAACAGGTAAACGTAATAGAAGCGCAAGAGATGACAGACGAGAAGGTCAACAAGGTTACAAACATCAAGACCGATCAACTCGGTCAGGACACATACTACTTCAAGGCCGGTCAGATTCTCGATTACCATCGCCACCCCGAGGGCGACCAGATCTTCTTTGTCCACGCCGGGGAGGGTACTTACTTCCTGGACGACGGTACAGAGGAGACGACCGCGCTTAAGCCGGGCGTTATAGTGCTCGCGCCGAAGAATGTCTGGCATAAGATCGAGGCCGATAGCGACCTTACGGTCAGCCAGGCCACGGCACTGCCTTCAGGCATGGAAGTAAGATAAGTTTAACTTATCTCTGTTAGTGAAAAAGGGAGGCCCCCTGAAAGGGCCTCCCTTTTTTTGTTTGTATCTATTGGCTATTTAATCTCTCGGGACGGCGAGCATCCTGTCGAGCGCCTCTTTTGCCTTCAGGCGCGTCTCTTCTTCAACGGTTACGATATTTTTCATCTCAGAGAGGCTCTCTAGAACGTCTTCCAGGGCGGTAAGCTTCATATTCGGACATATAAGCGACTTTGAGGGAAGTATGAACTCCTTGTCCGGGTTTTCCAGCCTTAGTCTGTAGAGGATGCCCATCTCGGTGCCGACTATGATGGTCTTCGCTTCCGTCTTCTTTGCGAACTCGTACATGCCCGAAGTGGATGTGACATGATCCGCCATCTCCACTACGTCAGGGTTACACTCCGGGTGGCAGAGAAAGACCGCCCCCGGGTGTTTCTCTCTGGCCTCAATAACTTCTGCGGTCGTAAGTCTATCGTGGGTAACGCAGAAACCGTCCCACCACTGCATCTTCTTGTCCGTGAAAAGCGAGACGTAGTGCGAGAGGTTCCTGTCAGGGACCATATAGACTTCATCTGCGTCGACGGAGTTGATTACGCTCACGGCGTTGGCCGAGGTGCAGCAGATATGGGAGAGCGCCTTGACCTCTGCGGTGGTATTTACGTAGGCTACGACCGGAACACCGGGGCGTTTCTCTTTTTCAATTGCTAATTGGTCGGCGTTTATCATATCGGCCATGGGACAACCCGCGTCTATCCTCGGTAGTATTACGGTCTTCTCCGGGGCAAGTATCGCGGCGCTCTCGGCCATGAAGTGTACTCCGCAAAAGACTATAATGTCGGCGTCGCTCTCGGCCGCGGCCTGGCTCAGCCCGAGCGAGTCACCGGTAAGGTCGGCCGCGGCCTGTACCTCGTCTCGCTGGTAGTTGTGCGCGAGCATTATGGCGTTCTTCTCTTTTAAGAGCGCGCGTACCTCGCGCGTAAGCTCGTCAAAATCCTTCAAGTTTTTCTCCTTTGGATTGCTTTTGTTTCTCTCTATAATAATATTTTAAGTATAATAGAATGAAATGGCAATGATTATTCTCTCTTTGTTACAGGCCCTGAAGAGATTAAAAACTGGGTGTCAAGGCGGGTAGGGTACTCGGTCTCTTAGTAGGAGACCATGGCGATATCGTCGTGCTCCATCTTCATATCAGAGCTTACGGCCTTGAAATACTCTACTATCCTGGGGTCGAAGTGAGTGCCCGAGCCTTTGATGATCTCCGCTTCGACCTCGCTCGGTCTAAGGGCCTTTCTATACGGCCTGTCGGTTATAAGCGCGTCGTAGACGTCGGCTATGGCTATTATCTTGGCGCCGATGGGTATCTCGTCTCCCAACAGCCCGTGATATCCCTTGCCGTCGTAGCGCTCGTGGTGGTTGAGTATCAGCGGGAGGATGCTTAGAACACGGTCCCCGAACGGGGAGAGGATCTTCGCGGCGTGTTTTGTGTGGCCGCTCATCTCTTTACGCTCAACCTCCGAGAGCTTTCCGACCTTGTTAAGGACGTGAGCGCTTACGCCGATCTTGCCAAGGTCGTGTAGAAGCGCCGCTATGCGTATCTCTTCGACATCCGTATCCTTTAGTTTCGCGGCCCTCGCAAGGATCTCGGAATATCTGGAGACCCTGTAAGAGTGGCTCTGGGTATATTTATCTACCGAATCGATTACGAGCGAGAGCATGGTGAATATGCCCTGATAAGTTTGAGTAAGTTCCCGGGCATGAGCCTCCTTTTTTTCATATAGCGTGCCCATGGCCCAGCCGGTCAATATGAGGAAGCCCCCCCATATGGTCAGGTTGGTCCATTTGGAGAACTCGGAGCCGGTGCCCATCGTCTGGAAGTTCTCCGGTATAAAGTAGGCGAGCGAGAATATCATCATTGTCGTAAGCAGTGCCGAGTATGTGCTGTGCCGTCTGCCGAAGAAGTACGCGCCGATGAGTACCGGAAAGTAAAAGAGGTTTAATAGCCCTTGCTGGGCGCTTACCTGGAAGTGGATGAAGGCGACGATGATCACCATCAGAAATACTATGATGAGCTCTCTATCGACGCCTTGAAAGCTATTCTTGTTGTCAGGTTCTTTTTTCAAGTCTCCCCACGCTCTGCTTTAAATTATATCTCACTTTTTCCCCGGCACGGTAATTCCATTATGAAATACTTTGGCTCCCGCCTGAGAGTCCTCCTGAAATGAGGAACTTCATGACATCGGCGCTCTTTGTCTCAACCGCTCTTACCCTGGCGTTCGGGAAGATCAACAGGTTGCCCGCGAAATTATAGGACTGGGGGAAGTAGACCGCGACGTGCTCCTTGAGGCTTAGAAAATCCAGGCTCTCTCTTGTAATAAACCCGAGCGCCATCTGCTCTGTATTCGCGTCAAGGGTCACCAGCACGGGCTTGTCGAAGCTCTTCTTGTCGCCGACAAAGGCCCCGACAAGGTCTTTAATGGAAGAGTATATGATCTTTACGAGCGGAAGCCTGGAGAAGATGCGTTCGGAGAACCTCACCAGCCTTCTGGTTATGAAGTTCGAAGAGAGAAAACCGATTATCGTAATTATGATGATCGTAATAACAAAGCCGACCCCCGGTATGGGGATCTTTAGGATACCGTCTATCCTTTGAAATATCAGGTAGATAATATATATGGATCCGAGTATCGGGACGAGTACCAAGAGGCCTTCTAAAAAATATTTTCCTAACCTTTTCATGTAGGCTCCTTTTTGAAGTTGGTTTTTAGAGTCTATGTTGCTTGTCCTGCAGGGCAGCGAAAAACACCTTTAAACCCGGTACTCTACCGGCGACTTGATTTCCAGCTATCTTTATATCATAATAGGAGGCCGTAGAGTGTCAATAATGAACTAGAGAAAGGATGTTTGAATATGGTTCTTCAGGATAATGAGAAGGGGACGCTTCTGGATATCGCCCGTTTGGCTATCGCCTCGTATATAGTGGACAAGAAGATCCCCGTGGTAAAGAGTGATGAAAAGGCATTGAATAGAAAATGCGGGGTTTTTGTGAGCCTCCATAAGGAGGGTAGCCTCAGGGGCTGTATAGGCGCTTTTACATCCGATGACCCGCTCTATAAGACCGTAGCGGTTATGGCCGCAAGTGCCGCTTTCGAAGACCCGAGATTTCCTCCTGTCGTCGAGGATGAGGTGAAGGACTTAGATATCGAGATATCGGTCCTTACGCCGCTAAAAAGAATAGATGATCCAAAAGAGATAGAGATCGGCAGGGACGGCATATATATTGTTAAAGGTTCAAAAAAGGGAGTACTGCTGCCGCAGGTGGCAGTAGATAATGATTTCGACCGCAATATGTTCCTGGACCATACGTGTCTCAAGGCCGGATTGAAGGCCGGGGATTGGAGAGAGGGCGCGGAGATATATATTTTCGAGGCCGAGATATTCGACGACAACATGGATGGAGTGGAAGCGTCGGAGCCGGTGGCTTAGTTGTCAGCCGAGCGCGCCGAACGCCTGCTTTAACCTTTTGAGCCCCTCTTTAATATCCTCTATCGCGCAGGCATAGGAGAGCCTCAGGTGGGCGTCGCTTCCAAAGGCAATGCCCGGTACCACGGCGACCTCCACCGTATCGAGGAGATAGGCCGCGAGATCCGCTGAACCCTCTATCAATTTCCCTCCACCTTTCTTTCCATAAAAACTAGAGACGTTCGGAAAGGCGTAGAAGGCCCCCTTGGGCATGAGGCACTCAATGCCCTCTATGGCGTTCAGGCCGTCTATTATCACGGCGCGCTTTTCATGGAACTTCATTGCCATCTCCAAGACCGCGACTTGCGGCCCGGAAATGGCCTCTACGGCGGCCCACTGGCTTATAGAGGCCGCGTTGGAGGTTGACTGGCTCTGGACCTTGCCCATCGCCTTTATGATCTCTTGGGGCCCGGCCGCATAGCCGATCCTCCATCCTGTCATGGCATATGTCTTGGAGACGCCGTTCAGGACGACGCAATGCTCTTTGACCTCTTTTGATATGGAGGCAAAGGAGTTAAACTCAAAGCCGTCGTAAACGATCTTCTCGTATATCTCATCGCTTATGACGAGTATTTTATTTTCAAGCGCGACCTCGGCGATCTCCGTAAGTTCATCAAGGCTATACGCGCTCCCCGTCGGATTGGACGGGCTGTTCAATATCAGCGCCTTTGTCTTCTTGGTTATCGTTTCCTTAAATAGGGCCTTGCTCATCTTAAATCCCGAGGCGTCTTCGGTATGGGCAATGACGGCTTTTCCGCCCGCAAGCTCCACTATGGGGGGGAAGCTTACCCAGTATGGCGCCGGGATTACGACTTCGTCGCCGGGGTCTATAATGGCCTGGCAGAGGTTATATATGGAGTGCTTGCCGCCGCATGAGACGAGTATCTCGTCCTGGTTATAGCTTAAGCCGTTGTCGCGCTCGAACTTGCCTATTATGGCCTCTTTAAGCTCGGTTATTCCGCCCACAGGGGTATACTTCGTATGGCCCGCGTCTATGGCGCGCTTTGCGGCCTCCTTGATATTTTGCGGGGTGTCGAAGTCCGGCTCTCCTACCGTAAAGCCGATAATATCCTTGCCCTCTTTTTTAAGCGCCTTGGCCTTGGCCATAATGGCCATGGTGGGAGACTCTTCTAATTCCAGGACCCTTTTTGAGATCACTTTTTGCATGTCTGTTATTTTTCCTTTTTGAATTTCTCTTTTAGCATCTTCGAGACATTGGGCGTGACAAAGGCGCCTACATTTCCCTTTAGTCTGGCGATCTCCTTTATGAACCTGGAACTCATGGGGGCGTAGTCCTCCCTTGTCATCATAAAGACCGTCTCTATCTTCGGGGCGAGCTTCCTGTTGGTGAGCGCCATCTGGAATTCGTATTCAAAGTCGCTCATTACCCTTAGCCCCCGGAGTATTGTCTTTGATTTTTTTAGTTCAAGGTACTTTATGAGCAGCCCGTCAAAGCTCTCCACACGGACGTTCTTTACACCGGCGACCTCTTTTTCGATCATCTTGACCCTCTCAGTAACGCTAAAGAGCGGCTTCTTCACCGGGCTTGCGGCCACCGCCACAATAAGTGAGTCAAATAGCTTGAGGCCCCTCTCGATAATATCGAGATGGCCCTTTGTGACCGGGTCGAATGTCCCGGGGTATACGCCGATACGCTTAGCCATTTCTAATCACTCCTCTTGAAGATATATATGAGGCTCGTGCCGTACTTTCTAAAATCAATTTGCTTAAGCCCCTCAAAGCCTCTCTTTAGTTCTTCATCGCTTATCGGCTCACGCTTACCTGTTTCTACCACCACAACACCCCCCGTCTTGAGCGCGCCTGAAGCTGTGAGCTTAGCGAGTGTAGAGGCCGTAAGCCCGGCACTGTAGGGCGGGTCTATAAAGATAAGGTCGTAGCCCGCTTCCCTCTCTGTGAGGCCATCTAAAAAGCCCGTCACATCGCGCTTAAAGAGCTTTGCGCGGTCAGAGAGTTTAAGCCCTTCGATATTCTTTTTTATAACGTCCGCGGCTTCAGGGTTGTTATCTACAAAGTGGGCCTCTTTTACTCCCCGGCTGAGCGCCTCAATGCCCATCGCTCCCGTTCCGGCGTAGAGATCGAGAGCGCGCTCACGGGGCAGAAGCGGCGCTATTATATTAAATACCGACTCTCTTACCCTGTCGGCCGTCGGCCTTGTCGATGTGTCTTTGAAGGCGCATAGTTTTCTTCCCCTTAAATTTCCTCCTATGACCCTCATAAGCAGATTCTACGGTCCATGATAGATGGGGGGTTTGTGGTACGGCCTTTACGAAGAAAGGACAGGGGATTAATTACCTGATACCTTGACGTTAATAAGACGCTTTCTAGGGCCGTCGAACTCCGAGAAGTATATGGCCTGCCATTGGCCCAGCACGAGCCTTCCCTTGGTAACGGGCACCGTGACTGAGTTTCCTATAAGAACGCATTTAATATGGGCGTCGGCGTTTCGGCCGTAGTCTCCCTTGTTATGTTTGAACTCCGGTTTGTTCGGCACCAGGTCATTGAGCATAGCGTGAAGGTCGTCCTCAAGGCCTTTATCCGCGTTATTGAGGTGTATAGAGGCGGTTGTGTGGCCTGTGCTTACGAGCACGCTCCCGTCCCTTATGCCGCTTTCAAGCAGAATGGACTCCACCCGGTCGCCTATATTCGTCTCGCCGGTCTTGTCCTTTGTCGTAAGCCGGATACCTCTAGTGAAGACCTTCATCTATCCTCCTTTGTCCTTTGTCCATGAAGAGTGTTCTTGAAAAAAACACTAAATAAATAACGGCATTACAGCCCCGGCCTTCTCCTGAAACCGGGCGTCCACATAGTCGGAGATCGGCGTATCCCCCGGGTTTACCTCCACCACGTATGCCCCCTGTTCTTTACCCCTCATCGCGAAGCTCGCGGCAGGTTGGACTACGGCGGAGGTGCCGACGACGAATATCAGCTCAGCCGAGTCTATCGCCTCCAGTGCTCTTGTTAAGACCCCCGGGTCGAGTGCCTCGCCAAACCACACAATGTCCGGGCGAAGTAGCGCGCCGCAGCCCTCTCTAGCGCAGTGCGGCAGTTCGCCACCGGATGGTTCCGGGGATAGTTCATGATTCTCTTCTATTTCAAAGCAACCGGTGCATCGTGTGCGCCAGATATTGCCGTGAAGCTCTACTATATCTTTTGATCCGGCGAGTTTATGGAGTCCGTCTACGTTCTGTGTGACCAGCCTGAGGTCCTTGTTGGCCTCTTCCATGGCCGCAATGGCGACGTGCGCCGGATTGGGCTTTAAGGCCCTTAACTCGTTTTTTCGCCAGTTGTACCATTGCCAGACAAGGGCCGGGTCTCTAGCAAAGGCCCCGGGTGTGGCGAGCTCTTCTGCGCGAAAATTCTTCCACAGGCCGCCGGAGCCCCTGAAGGTCGGCACGCCGCTCTCGGCGCTGACACCCGCTCCGGTAAGTACGGCCACCGGGCCTGAGTTTTTAAGCCTCTCTTTGACAGCTTCAATAAGGGCTGAATCTAGCATAGGATAAGCCATTATAAGCTTTTACAGTCCCAGTTTTCCAGCTAAATAGGGCTGGAGCGCAGTCTTTAAGTATATTTTAAATCCGTCGGCTTTGTCAATAAAAGAGGCTTCGCGCTCGCCCCTATATCGAGCTCAGGATATTCTTCAGATGGAGCGCCGCCGCGGTGTCGCCGTTAATCTGGAGCTTTCTTGAAAAAAATACAGTGTCGGGGTCCTCTTTACCCAGCAGCAGGCCGCATAAGGTCTTGAACTCGCCCTTCATCACCACGTCGGGCTCTTTTGACATATGGGGTATTACCCTTACGCGCCCTGTTTCGATCCTTAGAAAAAAGCCCTTCTTAACGTCCGTCGCCTCAAAGAGGAAGAGCTTGCCCTCAAGCTCAGTGAACTTTTTGGCGAGCCCCGGGTTATCGCTAAGTACCTGATCTATTAAGACCCCAAGCGCCGTGGCTTCCATCCAAAGCGGCATAAGCTTTAGCGGAACGCTCAAGTGATCGATGATCGCTTCTTGAATTTTCTCTTTAAATTCAGTGCTCTTCATAAACTTTTATACCTTATAGCCCGTATGAAGCGCCGCTATGCCGTTAAAGAGGTTATAGTAGCGTACCTTGAATAGCCCGGCGGCTTCCATCATCTTTTTTAGCTCTTCCTGCTTCGGGAACTTCCTTATGCTCTCTGCCAGATAGGTGTATGAGGCGCGGTCCTTGGTGACAAGCTCGCCGATCTCCGGGATGACCTTGAATGAATAGAGGTCGTAGAGTCTGCGAAAGGCCTCGCTTGTGGGTTGTGAGAACTCAAGGCAAAATACCTTTCCGCCGGGCTTTACCACCCGCGCCATCTCCTCTAGCGCCTTATCTATATGCGTAACGTTTCTGATGCCAAAGCCTACGAGCGCAAGGTGGAAGCTGTTGTCAGCAAAGGGTATGTTCTCGGCGTCTCCCTGGGTATAGGCGACGTTTTTTAAGAGCCCCCGGTCGATGCACTTATCCTTGCCGATCTTTATCATCTCGCGGTTTATATCAAAGAGCGTCACCAAGCCAAGCTCCCCGACCTGCCGGGCCATGCCGATCGTAAGGTCCCCTGTACCTCCTGCCACGTCTATCGCGCTTTGGCCCGGGCGAAGCCCCGTCTTATCGAGTACGAAGCGTTTCCATAGCCTGTGCGTGCCGAGGCTCATAAGGTCGTTCATGAGGTCGTACTTTCCGGCAACGGAGGTGAAAACGTCGCGGACCATACCCTTTTTTTCTTCGACGGGTACGCTCTTATTTCCGAAGTGTGTCTCTTTGTTAGCCATCGTATCTTCCCCTTGCTCTATTTCTATCTCTTTAGCGCGATGATGTTGAGAATAGTGCCTCCACCGCGGCGATAATGTACCCTAACCAGCTGATAACCGGCAGGCCAAGAAAGCGTGTGGTCTTTTCCGGGGCGAATACCGCTATGAGTGAGGCCCCTAGCACCAGAGCGCCGATGATGATCCCGCGGTTGATCCTCCTGCCGAGCCTGTCGATATTCTTCGCGATATCGTCGATGCCCGGATGGGTAAGCTGCACATGGAGCTCTTCGTTCAGCGCAAGGTCCAGGAACTCGGAGGCCTGGGCGGGCAGACCCAGAAGGTCTCCCGCCATATCCCGGACGTTTTCATTACCCTTTTTGAAGAACTCTTTTGGCGAAAATTTTTCCCTTATCATCCATTTATATATAAGGGGCTTTGCGACCTCCCACATATTTATATCCGGGTAGAGCTGTCTGCCTACCCCCTCGATGATGACCATGGATTTCTGCAGGAGCAGGAGGTTGGGCTGGAGCACCATCTCGAACCTTCTGGCGGTATCTATGAGCTTCATAAGCAGCGCCGATACGTTTATCTTCTCAAGCTCCTTGCCGTGTATCGGCTCGCCGATATCGGCGAGCGCCTCTTCGAATTCAGCGAGGTCCACATGCCTTCCAATGAGCCCCATCTGTTGGTGGAGCTTGGCCAGGCGGTGGTAGTCCTCTTTTATCAGGTGGAATAGCATGCTGGCGAGGTATCTTCTGGTGTTGCGGTCGAGCTTGCCCACAATACCGAAGTCGAGGTAGATTATCACGCCGTCGTCTCTTACGAAAATATTGCCGGGGTGGAGGTCGGCGTGAAAGACGCCGAATTCGAAGATCTGTTTAAAAAATATCTCCAGCCCGTTTGTCGCGATCAACTTTATATCGAGCCCCTTCTCCTCTATAAGCTCCATCTCATCCATGGGCACGCCGATAAGGCGGTCCATGGTCAGCACCTCTTCGGTCGTGTAGTCCCAATATACGCGCGGGATCTGGATGCGCTCGTCCCCGGCGAACATCTTTGCAAAAAGCTCTATATTGGCCGCTTCGATCTTCATGTCCAGTTCGCGGTGGATTACCCGGGAGAATTCGTTTACGACCTCAAGCGGCCTGTAGCGCCTGTAGGAGGGGAGGTAGCGCTCCATGAGCAGAGCTACCTGTCTCATTACCGAGATATCAGAGTCTATGGTCTGCTTGACCCTTGGGCGGCGTACCTTAACGGCCACTTCGGTGCCGTCGGGAAGCTCGGCGTAGTGGACCTGGGCTACCGAGGCGCTTGCCTCTGGAAGGGTGTTAAAGGATTTGAATGCCTCGGATACGGGTGAGCCGAGCGAGTGTTCCAGGATTTTTCGGATATCGGTTCCCGGGTCAGGCGGGACCATGTCCTGGAGTTTTTTTAGTTCCTCGATCCATTCGGGGGGCAGTATGTCGGCCCTTGTGGAGGCGATCTGTCCGAGCTTTATGTATGTCGGCCCGAGCTCTTCGAGCATCAAGCGGACTCGCACAGGAACGCTCTTGCCCTTTCCCGCGCGCTTGAAGAAGAAGAACTTCCTCAGGACCGACGAGTAAGGGACGATGTTCATCTCCGCCACTATAGAGCCGAAGCCGTACCGTATGAGCGTCCTGACTATCTGATGGAGCCGCTTTATGTTTGTAAATTGCTCTGACATATAGTTGTTGTTGAACTTTTATGGGGTTATTCGGCCTTGCCTGCTTCGGTTGCAGTCTTTTTTTTGACGGGCTTTTTTGTGCCCTCAAGCACTGCGATACGCTTTTCGAGTTCGTCTACCTTCTCTCTGGCAACACGGGCCATCTCAATAGCAACTTCAAGCTCGTCTTTGCTGGCCATGTGGAGTTTGTCCATGACCTTCTCGCCCGAATCCCTGAGGTCGCCCTCGGCCTTAACTCTACAATCCTTTAAGATCGCGATGAACTCACCGATGGCCTTTACCCCGTGATCGACGAGCCTGTTCTCAAACTTTTTTTTCGCGCCAAGCCCTTCGCCGCCCTCTTCCTCCCCGGCCTCTTCTTCCTCGATCGCTTCTTTGCCGAGCTTTTCAAGCTCACCGAGCGCCTCTGTGGCCTTCTTCTCAAGCCCTATGCCAAGGGTTATGAATTTGTCCAGTATGTCAGTCATAATAACCTCCCTTTCTTGCCTATAAGGCAAGGCTCTGTTCGATCTCTTCTAAATAGTCCTTGCCCGCCCCTGCCTTGAACCAACCGTTGCAGAGACCGGTACCTGTTATCTCGTGTAGTCTCCCAAGTGCTTCATCGCTGTTAATGGTTCCGTTAACTCTTTCCCTGAATATCTTCGCAGTCTCTCCTGTATGTTCATGCTGCGGAGAGATGCGTAGCGCATCTACTTTCATGGCCTTGAGTTCGTCTATATATTCGATCAATGTGTAGGTCCTGCTGCTCAGGATCGATTTGCCGTTTACAGTGAATATCGGTTCATCGTCGAGCGAGCTTATCTCCATGCCGTCCGGGAACTTTCTGCAATCGTGTTTGCAGTTAGTACTCGTTAGCCCGAAGGCCCTCGATGTGTAGCACCTCCATGAGAAGGCCAGCGGCACCTTGCCGTGGGCAAATACCTCGCTGAAGATATCGCTATTTTGAGTATTGTATTTGATGGATTCTGCCCCAAGCTCAACCGGGAATGTGATCCTTTTAACCCCCATGCGCTTTAGGAACCCGATGTCGTCCGTGTTGTAGGTGGCTATGTGCGGCCCTGTTGCGCACTCCTCTTCCCGCTGCCTCGCTATCGAGACGGCGGAGATATCGTTGGCGCAGATAGCAAAGCCAAGCCCCGCGAGCTCTCTTATAAAGGAGAGCTCCTCTTCAATCGATACAACGGCGAGCGTTGAGAGATAGACCTTCTTGCCGCTCTTCGTTAGCGCAAGCGCGACCTCTTTGATATCGTCAAGTGTGAGCCCCGATCTCTTTGAGCAGACCACCTCGCCCAGGTAGACGGTATCTACTGCCATATTAACCGCGTCCTCATAAAATTTTAAAAGGTCCTCTCTCTTCCAGTCGAAGAGCACGGGACCAAGTGTCAGTTCCATGGATTTTAGTTCCTTTTACAGTACTTTAGAGCGGCCTCTGTCCAATTTACAGTATGCAATAGAGCAGGCCTAAAAACAAGTCTTTTTGCCCGCCAAACGCCCCCCAAACGCCAGGTGGACGCCCCTTTTACCTGTGTTAAGGGCTCTCCGGGTAAGCGCGCGTCTAAAATACCTTGACCGGGCTAAGTGGTTGTTATATCTTTATAAGATGAAAAATATCGGGGCCATAGTCCTTGCCGGAGGCAAGGGGACCAGGATGAAGAGCAGATTGCCGAAGGTGCTCCATCCGCTTTGCGGAAAGCCTATGCTATTTTACCCGCTTGAGCTTTTAAAGGAGCTTAAGATCTCTCCTGTCTGCTGCGTGATCGGCCATGGGGCCGATCGGATCAAAGAGGCCTTTTCAGGCTCCTCGTTTGGCGATCTAAGCTTTGCCCTGCAAGAGCCCCAGCTCGGCACGGGCCACGCGGTCATGAGCGCCCTGAAGGCCCGCAAGGGTAAACGCGCCGGCGGGCTTGGAAACTTTAGCGGAGACCTTCTGATACTATCCGGCGACGTGCCTCTCATCACAAAGGAGACGGTACGCGCGCTTATCAAGCTAAAGCATAAGAGGCGCGCTACGGTGGCCTTTGTCTCGGCTATCGTAGAGGAGCCCGGAAGCTACGGCAGGGTCGTAAGGGACGTTAATAAGAATATAACCAGGATGATCGAGGCTAAAGACGCTACGGTTACCCAGAGGCGTATAACCGAGATCAACTGCGGCCTCTATCTGGTCGACGCCGAATTTCTAAGGGCCAATATCAATAAGCTCGGCAAAGAGAACGTCCAGGGAGAGTACTACTTCCCTGACCTTATTGAGATGGCTGTTACAAGTGGTAAGGGGGTCTCGGCGCTTACGCTCTACGACCCTGTTGAGCTTATGGGCATAAATAACCGCACAGAACTTGCCGATGCCGCCCTCTACATGAGAGAGAGGATCAATATCGACCATATGCTCTCAGGGGTCACTCTCATCGACCCCTTCACGACCTATATAGACTCCGGGGTAAAGATCGGTAAGGACAGCACCATACACCCCGGGGTTCATCTCGTTGGGGATACCTCCATAGGTATTGGTAGTACCATACTGCCGAATTCGATCGTTGATTCATCTGTTGTCGGTAAGGGGGCGAGTATCGGGCCGTTCGCGAGACTTAGGCCGGGGTGTGTAATAAAGGACGACGTGCGTATAGGGAATTTCGTTGAGGTCAAGAACTCGCGAATCGGCAAGGGTACCAAGGCCGGACATCTTAGCTACATAGGCGACTCGGTTATCGGCGCAAATGTCAATATAGGCGCCGGCACCATCACCTGTAACTACGACGGTTTTGAAAAGTCGAAGACAATAATCAGGGACGATGTCTTCATAGGGAGTGATACGCAGTTGGTCGCCCCCGTGACGATCGGTAAAGGGGCCTATGTCGGCTCCGGCTCTACGATAACCTCCAATGTTCCATCAGGCGCGCTCGCCACCAGCCGAGCCGCGCAGAAGGTCCAAAAGGGCTGGGTAGATATGAAGAAGAAGGCGAAGAAGAAGGCGCAAAAATCCCTGAAATCCAAAGAGACAAAAAAATCCAGGAAATAATAATATGTGTGGAATAGTAGCATACGCGGGAAATAAAGAGGCGGGCGAAGTGCTGCTGGCCGGGTTAAAGAAGCTCGAGTACCGGGGGTACGATTCATCCGGGCTCGCCGTCCTAAATGGCGGCGACATCGGGCTTTTAAGGAGTGTGGGCAAGCTTAATGCCCTTGAGGAGAAGTTCAAAGAAGCTCCCCTTAAGGGCTCGGTCGGCATAGGCCACACCAGATGGGCGACGCACGGGCGGCCAACCGAACTAAACGCCCACCCCCATGTGGAGGGCTCGATAGCCGTTGTGCATAACGGCATCATAGAGAATTACCTAAAGCTCAGAGACGAGCTCATTAAAGAGGGCAGAGAGTTTAAGAGCGAGACCGACACTGAGATTACGGCCCATTTGATAGACAGGGAGATCAAAAAGGGGGTTGGGCTTAGAGAGGCCATGTCTCGGGCTCTAAAATATGTAAAGGGCTCATATGCCCTTGTAGCCATAAACAAGGACGAGCCGGGGCTCGTCGTCGGGGCGAGGAACGAATGTCCCCTCGTGGTGGGGCTGGCTGATGGAGAGTCGCTTGTGGCCTCAGATGTGCTTGCGGTCTTGAATATCACCAGCGAAGTGCTCTTCCTTAAAGACGGTGAAATGGTAAGCATAACCAATGATGCGGTTCAGGTAACCGACATGGAGGGCAACGCGATAACAAAAGAGCCCAGACATATAGAGTGGTCCCCGGCTATGGCCCAGAAGGGCGGTTACCCCCACTTTATGCTAAAGGAGATCTTCGAGCAGCCCGAGGCGATAACCGATACTTTCAGGGGGCTCTTGATAGAAGAGGACGGCGACGTATTCTTTAATGATTTTAATATCGAGCTTACGGGGGTAGAGCGGATATATATCATAGCGTGCGGCACTTCGTGGCACGCGGCCCTTGTGGGTAAATTCCTCTTTGAGGAGCTGGTCGGAATTCCGACGGAGGTGGACTTCGCCTCCGAGTTTCGCTACAGGGAGCCTCTGCTCGACAATAAGAGCCTCGTGATAGCCATATCCCAGTCCGGGGAGACGGCCGATACGCTTGCCGCGGTAGGCGAGGTAAAGAAAAGGGGCGCTCACGTTATCTCTATTTGTAATGTGCTGGAAAGCAGCCTTACGCGCGAGGCCGACTGGACGCTTATGACCCACGCCGGCCCGGAGATCGGTGTTGCCTCTACCAAGGCCTTTACCACACAGCTTGTCGCCCTCTATATTCTCGCTCTCTACATGGGCAGAAGGCTGGGGAAGCTTACCAGGGAGACGGGCCAAAAGTACGTCCAGGACCTGTTGGAGCTTCCGTCCAAGGTAGAGCATACGCTCCGCATGGACGCTCATATCAAGGCGCTCGCAAAAGATTACTTCCAGAATTCGGACTTCTTATATCTCGGCCGTTCGATAAACTACCCCATAGCCCTTGAGGGCGCGCTAAAGCTAAAGGAGATATCCTATATCCATGCCGAGGGCTACCCGGCTGGAGAGATGAAGCACGGGCCGATCGCCTTGATTGAAGACGGCCTCCCGGTCGTTATGATAGCCCCGGACGATAAGAGCTATGTGAAGATGCTCTCGAATATGGAAGAGGTCAAGGCGAGGCAGGGGCGCGTTATCGCGATCGTAAATCAGGTGGAGAACGAGGCCACGAAGAAGGCGGACGATATAATAGAGGTCCCCCACAGCACGAGACACCTAAGCCCGGTGATAATGGCAATACCACTTCAGCTCCTTGCCTACCATATAGCGGTCCTCAGGGAGACCGACGTCGACCAGCCGAGAAACCTCGCAAAGAGCGTTACGGTTGAGTAGCGCTTGGAAATTTCAGGGATCCTGATGCAGATGTCTTTATTTTCAGTTTATTCTATAGCGCTTATCGTCATCTCCTATCTTATCGGCTCCGTTCCAATGGGTATAATCGTCGCTAAACTTATGGGCGGGGCCGACCCGAGAAAAGGCGGAAGCGGCAATATCGGCGCGACCAATATCAACAGGACGCTCGGTAAGGGAGCGGGCATTATTACGCTCCTGGGTGATATGGGCAAGGGCGCGGCCCCGGTATTTTACGCGATCTATTATGTCGGCGGCGCTGACCTCATAAGTCTGGTGGCGCTCGCTACGGTCCTTGGCCACATCTTTCCCCTCTATCTCGGTTTCAAGGGCGGCAAGGGCGTGGCCACGGCTCTCGGAGTGCTCATCGTAGTATCACCGCTCGCGGCCCTTATATGCGCGGTGGTCTTTGGCGTTATAGTCTTTTTTACCCGTTACGTCTCGCTCGGCTCGATGTACGCGGCCGTCACCATGCCTCTGGCACTGGCGCTCGTGCCGGGCAAGCTCTACTTCGTGCCGGTCTCCGTTTTAATCGCCATGCTTATAGTCTTTAAGCACAAGGAGAATATAAAGAGGCTAAGGGAGAGGACGGAGAACAGGCTCGGGGCAACGAAAATTGAATCGGACACGGACGAGTGATATAATAAGGGTGGAGGTTCTTATGGCAAAGCTGATCTATGTATGCAGGCAGTGTGCTTATACCGGTAAGCCCGAGATGTTTAAGAGGGGCAGTCTAAAGTTGGAGATCATCCTCTGGTGTTGCCTTATTATTCCGGGCTTGGTCTATAGAATATGGCGCACTATCGGCGCTACGCCGATATGTCCTAAATGCCACTACGGCCCCATGATGACGTCCAAGTCGAATCTGGGCTACAGGATGAGCGGCGGTTAGTTCCCTTTTTTTTCGAGTACCTTCTTTAGATACCTTCCTGTAAAGGAGTTCTTCGAGGCCGCTACTTTTTCAGGCGTGCCCGAGGCGATGACCCTTCCCCCTCCGTCGCCCCCTTCCGGCCCCAGGTCTATCACATGGTCGGCGCTCTTTATAACGTCCAGGTTATGCTCGATGATTATTATTGTGTTGCCGTTGTCGCGAAGGCTCTTGAGTACTTCGAGGAGTTTGTGGATGTCCGCGAAATGGAGCCCCGTTGTCGGCTCGTCGAGTATATAGAGGGTCCTGCCGGTCGCCCTCTTGGAGAGTTCCTTTGTGAGCTTTATCCTCTGTGCCTCGCCGCCTGAAAGTGTTGTCGCGGCCTGGCCAAGCCTTATATATCCGAGCCCCACATCAAAGAGTGTCTGCAGCTTTATTCTAACGTGCGGGATGTTCTTAAAAAACTCCAGGGCCTCGGTTACGGTCATATCCAGGCAGTCGCTTATGTTTTTACCCTTATAGGCGATCTCCAGCGTATCACGGTTGTATCTCCTGCAATTGCACTGGTCGCAGTGTACGTAGACATCGGGCAGGAAATGCATCTCGACCTTTATGAGACCCTCGCCCCTGCAGGTCTCGCACCTGCCGCCCTTCACATTGAAGCTGAAGCGTCCCGGCCCGAAGCCCCGGACTTTTGCCTCCGGTAGTTGGCTGAAGAGTTCTCGTATATGGGTAAATACCCCGGTATATGTAGCCGGGTTGCTTCTCGGCGTCCTGCCTATGGGCGACTGGTCGATATCTATTACCTTGTCGATGAACTCGGTTCCCTCAATCGCCCCGACATTTCCAGCCCTTGACTTTGAGCGGTAGAGACTTTTTGAGAGATTTTTATAGAGTGTCTCCACAACGAGCGTACTCTTGCCCGAGCCAGAGACGCCCGTTACGCAGGTCATCAGGCCAAGCGGGAACTTTACGTCGATATTTCTCAGGTTATTCGCGCTCGCCCCTTTGATCGAGAGGTAGTTGCCCTTTTCCTTGAGCCTCTTCGCCGGTATGGGGATCATTTCCTCGCCGCTTAAGTATTTGCCGGTGATCGATCTCTTGTTTTTCATTATATCAAGGCTGGTGCCGGTCGCTACGACCTCTCCGCCGTGCTCGCCCGCGCCCGGGCCCATGTCGATTATAAAATCCGCCTCGCGTATGGTCTCTTCGTCGTGCTCCACGACAAGGACCGAGTTGCCCATATCCCTCAGGCTCTTGAGCGCGCCGAGGAGTTTTTGATTATCTCTCTGGTGTAGCCCGATGCTCGGCTCGTCGAGTATGTAGAGGACCCCTACTAAACTCGACCCGATCTGAGTGGCGAGCCTGATACGCTGTCCCTCGCCGCCCGACAGGGTGGAGGCGGGCCTGTCTAGCGAGATATAATCGAGCCCGACATTTACAAGAAACCCCAGCCTCTCGGTGATCTCCTTTAATATGCGGCTCGCTATTATCCCTTCGCTCTCTGTGAGCTTTAGATTTTCAAAGAAGCCGAGCGCGTTTTTGATCGACATCTTTACGACATCTCCGATTGACCTGTCATTGACCTTTACGCTAAGCGCCTCGGGCTTTAGCCTGGCCCCTTTGCAACTCGGGCAGGGCTGGGCGTTCATATACTCTTCGAGTTCCGCTCTCACGTCCGATGAGTCGGTCTCGTGATAGCGACGCTCAAGATTGGCCAGTACCCCTTCGTAGCTCTCTTTAAAGGTATAGCGCCCCTTCTCCCTCTTATAGTCGAATTCGATCTCCTCGTCACCTGAGCCGTAGAGTATGAGCTGTTGCGCGTCTTTCGGGAGTTTTTTAAACGGGGTCGCGGTGGAGAAACCCTTGTGCGTTGCGAGGCTTTCGAAGATCTGTCTGTAGTAAGCGGCCTTCTTCGACCAGGCCGTGACGGCCCCGTCGGCGAGCGAAAGCCTCTTGTCCGGCACCACCAGGTCAGGGTCGAAGTAGAACTTTTCGCCGAGCCCCTTACATTCCGGGCACGCGCCGTGGGGGCTGTTAAAGGAGAAGAAGGCGTGCGTTATCTCATCGTAGCTTATGGAGCACTTAACGCACGAGAGCTTTTCATTGAAGAGCAGTGCCGCAGAGTCCTCTCTCTTTTCATTCGGTTTAGCGGCTTGGGGGTTTACGAGGACCTTGACCATGCCTTCGGCGAGGTTTCCTGCCACCTCAAGGGAATCGGCGAGCCTCCTTATGATGCTGTCCTTGATCACCAGACGGTCGATCACCACATCTATGTAGTGTTTCTTCCTCTTATCCAGTGTGATATCTTCCGATAGCTCCCTCGTTTGGCCGTCTATCAGGACCTTTGTGTAGCCAGCTCTCCGAAGCTTCAGGAGGTCCTTTTTATACTCGCCCTTCCTGCCCCTGACAATAGGAGAGAGTATCTCTATCCTGGTGCCGGTCTCCAGTTCCATGACGCCGTCTACCATCTGCTGGACGGACTGCGAGGTGATGGGGCTTTTACACTTATAGCAGTGGGGAATGCCGATCCTTGCGTAGAGCAGCCTCAGGTAGTCGTATACCTCGGTTACCGTGCCGACGGTACTCCTCGGGTTTTTGCTCGTCGTCTTTTGTTCTATGCTTATGGCGGGCGAAAGCCCCTCTATGCTCTCGACCTCGGGTTTGTCCATCTGCTCGAGGAACTGGCGCGCATAGGCGGAGAGGCTCTCCACATACCGGCGCTGGCCCTCGGCATATATGGTATCAAAGGCGAGAGAGCTTTTGCCCGAGCCGGAGATGCCGGTGATCACCACAAGGCGGTCCCTGGGTATGGTGATATCAATATTTTTGAGGTTATGCTCTCTAGCGCCCTTTATTACTATCTCTTCCATATCGCTCCAGTACGGTTCTTTAAAGCCCTCCAAGACCCGGTAGCGGGCCTTAGAGGGCGTGTAGAATCCTTAAATATAACAAAAAAGAGGGGTAAGGGGCAATCAAATCTTTTATAGTTTTCCTCGGGGAGGCGGGGTAAAGAGGATAGGGGGGTCCTTTTTACAGGGCCCTTTGGAGTTTAAGAGGGCCTTTATGGGTTTGACAAAAAAAATTGGCTGTGGTAATTAA
>CBDVCO010000011.1:0-30332 GCA_965372515.1 uncultured bacterium
GGTCAATCCACGGTCGCCACCTGTTTTATCGACGGCCTCCCCTTTATCATGGAGATCGGCACGTAACCTATTGCGTTCTTGTCCTTCTTTATTTTGTAGAGCACAAGCGCTTTGCTTTTGAGAGTTACAGGTTGGTTCTTTGCGGTATTGGTTATTGTTTTATTGGCCCATTCCGCTTCGACCTCGTCCGGTGATTTACCAATGACTGCTTCTGAAAAGCGGGCCCTTTCCCGGCTCTTCAGCGAAAGGTCATAGACCGTGATCTTCTCTCCTCCTGGCCATTGGGTAGTTTCATCGTGGTAGATCATTTTTATCTCCAGGAGAGTCAGATCGTTCACGGGGTTGTCTTTATTTACAATAACGGCCAGAGGTTCGGCGCTTGCCTGTGCAACCAGCAGCATGCAGCTGATAAAAACCAAAAATGATGCAATGCGTCCAAAATACATCTTCATTAAAATCTCCTCTCATCTTATTCTAAAAAATGTAAGCCGCCACAGAGAATATGGTTTTGTAGAAGTCTTCGGATGCCTCAGGATAGAACCAGTGCCCCTCCACTTTCCCTACTATCTTTGGCGTGAAGTGATAGTTAATTGCAACCGTGTTGATGCTCGTCTCGCTCGGCGTGGTGCTATCGGCCTCGTATAGATCGTACCTGTAAATATAAGAGAACTTCCTGGTACTGTAGATGAACTGGGCGTACCATCCGGTCCTGTCGAATTCGGCGCTCGCTACTGGGTCGAGTTTTGCAAAAGCGTATTCACCTTGAACCTTAAGGCCTTTTACCTGGAATTTGAAGTCAAATCCATAGCTATTCCGCATGGTATCGTCGTTGTCCTTACCCATAAAACCGGAAAGACCCACGGCAAGGTCCGCAAAGGAGAGGTGGCTGAGCACAAACCTTCCACCCACCGCCTTGTCCTGGTTGCTGTCGCTGTTTCCGGGCTCCCCAAAGCCGTTTCCGACATAGATATGGTAGTCGGCCTTGTACTCGTTTAAGACCTTGCTCCCGAAGGCCTGAGCGCCGTCCACGAATTGTGGGAATATCTTGCGTATATGCTGCGGCCTCTCCTGAGTGGGAACAAAAGGTGGATAATGGTCCACGTTCCATATGCCGGCAGGGGTAAAGAACCGCCCGGCGCGCAGGCTCAGATCCGGCCTTGCCGATACGTCGAGGTAAACGGCCTCCACCAGTATCTTTCCCTGATCTTTCTTTAAGGCCCCGCCCGCATCTTCGGGCCCCTCCAGGTACGGTGCGTCTTCAAATTCCACCTCAGAGAAGAAGCTCCACCTGTCGTTCAACTGTTTTTTAAAGATAAGGCTCAGGTGGTGTATCCTGAACCGGTCGTCGCTCCCTTTTTTGTCCGTGATAATATACTCCGTGTCCACATAACCGCCAATTTCCATCAGGTTCGTGGATTTGCCCTCTTCCTCTTCGAGCAAGTCCTCAAGGATACTGATCCTTGTCTCAAGGTCATCTTCCTCCTGGGCCATGGCCTTGCCGACCAAAGGGCTTAAGAAGATAAATGAGAAAACAAATAAAACGCTACAGAAAAGCTTTAGCATGAATAGTCCCCTTTCTCATTTCGTTATTTCCGGATAGCGTTCGATGTTCTTTCGTCTGTTGTCGTCTCTTTACAGTCGTCTGAAGTAGAATGACCTTCGAGTGCCGTATGTGCGGTCACAGTATCCTCTCCGGTACCATAATGAAGCGAAAGCCCCGCGGCTCTGGAGCCTTCAAGCGCTACGGGCTCAAGAGGTTCTTGTTCGTCACTAATCTTGAACTTCAGAGTAAAGTTCCTGAGTTCAAACGCGAGGGTAGCCAGGTCATCAGTAGCCCTCGCCACTTCATTGACGGCCTCCAGGTTGATCCTCGACACCGCGGCTACCTCTTCCATATTTCTTGATACCTCCTCCACTGTCAGGCTTTGTTCTTCCGCGGCCGTTGCAATCTGACCAATCACATCGGTCACGTTCTCCACACCGGTGACAATATGGTTAAGGGACTTACCCGCCTCGTCGGCGAGTTTGACGCCCTTTTCCACCTTGTCCGCGCCCTGGTCTATGGCATCGATGGCGCTGGTCGTCTCATCCTGAATCATCTTTATAGTTGTGCCTATCTCTTTTGTTGCCTTGGTCGTCCTCTCGGCGAGCTTTCTCACCTCGTCCGCGACCACCGCAAAGCCGTGCCCCATTTCGCCGGCCCTTGCGGCCTCTATGGCAGCGTTTAAGGCAAGAAGGTTGGTCTGGTCGGCTATGTCGTTGATTACGGAGATTATGGTGCCTATCTCCTCGGAACTCTGGCCGAGATTTCTTATCGTATTAGCGATAAGGGTGGTGGAATCCGCCACCTCCCTTATGGCTGCCGTGGCCTCTACGGCCACCATGCCTCCGCTTTTGGCAACGTCGTGGGCGTCTGTTACCGACTCGGACGCGTACAGGGAGTTCTTGGCTACATTCATAGCAGATGCGGTCATCTCTTCCATGGCGGTAGCTATTTGTCCTGTCTGCAAGGACTGTCTGTCCGCGCCCTCCGATATGCGCGCCGATGATTCGGAGAGTTTCTCGCCAGCAGAGGCGAGCTGGTTTGAGGAGTCGGCGATCCTTCCTATCATGGAGGACATCTGGAGACCAAGTTCGTTGAGGCTGTCCCCGAGAGCCCTGACCTCGTCCTTCAACTCCATGCCGAAGAACATTGTCTTTTGATCCACCCTTGTCGTAAGTTCACCCCTTGCATAGGCCTCTACCGTATCCTTTATCCTGAAGAGCGGGTCCATGAGATGCTTGCTTGTCGACCACATGAAGAGGAATACGAGCGCGGCGGAAAAGAGTATGGTCGCCGCCATCAGGAGCAGGACCTTCATTGCGGTGTTGCGGGCGTGGGCTGAGATAGTTGTGCTGAACTCGTCTATTGCCTTAACGATCCGCGGGGTGTAGACGTAGTCGATCTTTACGAGGCTTTCATAGAACGTGTCCTTCAACTCAACGGCGGAGAGCACCAGGTCCTTCCTATTCTCCCAGTTCTTCTCGATCTCCCCGTAGATCTCCGTTATCATCCCCAGCATCTCTCTGTCGAGCCGTGCCCTGGCAATGCTTGTTTTGAGCTGTGCCATCGACTCTTCAAAATTTTCGATGGTTTCGAAAAGCTCCTCGATCACCAGTTCGCTGTCGTCATAGGAGATGAAATATCGCTCCATAAGGTAGCTCATCTTGAAGCTTCTGTACCTCTGTCTGCCTGCGATATCGATGGTCCTGGCGAAAGCAGGGTCATTGAGTTCGACAAGGACGTCTATCAAGCTGTTGAACTCTTCCACAATGGGCACTGTAGACGTCTCCACCTCCAACTTCCTGAGTATTGCCTCTGTCCCGGCCTCCATGCTGTCATCGAGGGCCTTATCTATGGCGCCCCATGTCTCAACGACGACCTCGAATTTTTCGAGAACATGCGGCTCAGTTAAGACCGCCGTCTCACCCGAGCCGTCCCTGAGGCTGTTGATGATCTTTTCGTATTCGTCCCTCTTTTCGTAGAATTCACCTTTGAGTTCCGACTCACCGTTCATGATATAGCGGTTCAGGAGATAGGGCAAACCAACGGTCTTCTTGCCAAGGCTTCCGGCAGTGTTAAGCAGTGCATAGTTTCCGATCACATTATTGATTAGGTAGTAAAAGATGGGTAGCTGTATTACAAAAAGAACCAGAATGACGAGAAAGGTAGCCGTAAATCTCGTCTTAACAGAATGTATGAACATAGGCAGACCTTTCCTCTTACGGGGTATCTTTACTGCTCTGTTCCAGGTTCCCGGTATCTGCGTGTGCAACCTTCTCTAAAACGATTAGACCTCTGATGCGACATCAGCCATATCAAGATTTGATAAGCCTAGCTAGCACCTGATAAGTTCTCATCTTATCTGATGTATAGATGGACTAACATTTTATTACTAACAGGTGCTATAAATCAAGTAAAATTGTCGTTCTTCGATCACAATACCTTACACAAATAGAGTCAAGGGGCTACGGCATTCGCCGTAGCCCCTTTTCTTCATTTTTGGGCCCGGTGTGATAAAAACGTGATAAATCCGCATTTATCTTATCGAGGACCTCAACACCATCACGCAGACTTTCGCTATTATGGTGAGCATAGCGCTTGGTCATACGGATATCCCTGTGGCCCAGAATCCTCGCTAGCCTGTATATGTCTACACCTGCCTGCAGACTCCAACTTGTAACAAACACTCCTGAAACCTATTAAAAACCACAATACTTTAACCATTAATCAACACCCGTACCGGTTATTATATATAGTGCGCCGAAATATATTATGATAATATCTTGAATAATTAGCATGATTAGAAGGGCATAACGCGCAAGGTATTTTCCTTATTAAAGATCAGTGATGAAATAAGGGTGATGTGGCAAGAGAGAGGGAGTTTTAGAACTGAATGAGAAAGAAAATAAATGAAATTCTAAATGATGTTGTCGTTACTACTTCCCCGGAGACCTGTCTCTTGGAGGCCGTTTCTATTATGAGGACAAACAGGATAAGTTGCCTCATTGTCGTAGACGAAAAGAAGCATGTTGGCATAATTACCGAGAGAGATATTGTAAAGACGGCCTTTGATAAGCATAGCTTCGCGGACCTAAACGTCAAGTCCATTATGACTTCGCCGGTTCTGACCGCGCCTTACGATTTAGATGTCTTCGAGGTTTATAACCAGTTCGTAGAGCATGGCATCCGGCACCTCGCCCTTGTCGACTCAAACGGGTTACTTAAGGGCGTAGCTACGCAAACCGATGTGATCAAAGCCATGGGCCCTGAAGACTTTCTAGAGATCAGGGGTGTAGATAGCGTAATGAGTCATGGTGTGATCTCAGTAAACTCAAAGGCGACTGTCGAAGAGGCGGTGGAGGCCATGGCGACTAATTCCATAAGCAGCGTGCTTGTAAAGGACAAAGCAGGAACGCCTGCGGGGATACTCACCGAACGCGATGTATTGCGATTGGTAGACGAAGGGGTAATCCACCATTCATTAGAGGTCGGTGATGTGATGAGCAGCCCCGTTATTACCGTAAGCAATAAAAAGTCTCTACATGAAATTATAGAGCTGATGGATATGAGTAAGGTTAGAAGGCTCATCGTGGTGGACGCCGATAATAAGGTGGCGGGAATAGTCACCCAGTTCGACATGGTAAAAGGTTTAGAGACCGAGTATATAAAGTCGCTTAAGAATCTTGTGAGTGAGGCGGAAGAGAGATTTAAGAAAACGATAGGAGAACTAAATGAGAGCGAGAATAAGTACAGTTCGCTCTTTAACAAAATGCTAAACGGATTTGCGTACCATAAGATGATTTTTGATGAGGATAACAGGCCGGTGGACTATATTTTTCTCGAGATCAACGACTACTTTGAGTCCACTGCGGGCCTTAAGAGAGGTGATATTATTGGTAAGAGGGTCACAGAGGTGCTTCCCGGCATAGAAAAGTCCAAATTCGACTGGATTGGAGAATGCGGTAAGGTTGCTATGGAGGGTGGTGAATTCCGGACCGAACAGTACGTCGAGCCTCTCGACAGGTGGCACTCTATCCTCGTCTACAGCAATAAGAAAGGATATTTTGCCGCCATATTCGAGGACATAACCAAGCGTAAGCGGGCCGAGGAGGCGCTACTGGAAAGCGAAGGTAACCTTGTAAGAGCGCAAGAGGTCGCTCACATTGGAAGTTGGTCCATTGACTTACTCGAAGACAACCTTATTTGGACTGACCAAAATTATAAAATATTTGGTATTCCTATGGGGACCCCGATGAATTATGAAAAGTTTATTGAAATAGTGCATCCGGAAGATAGAGATTATGTAGAGAATAAATGGAGTGCCGCCCTAAAAGGTGACCTGTACGATATTGAGCACAGACTCCTTGTTGATAATGAAGTTAAGTGGGTCAGAGAGAAAGCGGAACTGAGTTTTGACGACAATGGAAACCCGGTTAGTGGAGTAGGTATTACTCAGGATATCACTGAAAGAAAGCGGACCGAGGATGAGTTGAAGCAGTACCGCGATCACCTTGAGTCTCAAGTAGAGGAACGGACGAAGTCGCTTTCGCAAGAGATAAGGGAGCATAAACGGACCGAGGAGCTATTAAAGGAGAGCGAAGAGAGGTTTGATATTGCCGTAAGGGGTTCCGGCGACGGCATGTGGGATTGGGATATTAAGACCGGAAAAGAATACTTTTCTCCGCGCTTCCTTGAAATACTGGGATACAAGGAGGGGGAACTAGATCAAACCTATGACGAGTGGGCTTCGCGCATACACCCCGACGACTACGACCGTGTCATGAAGAGCTTAAAGGAACATCTTGAGGAGGGGAAACCCTATCTGGTCGATTACCGTCACCGCCATCGTTCGGGTGAATACAGGTGGCAGAATTCAAGCGGGCAGGCCATTTGCGACGGGTCGGGGAAGCCTGTTCGTATGGTTGGTTTTATAAGTGACATTACCGAGCGCAAGCTGACTGAGGAAAAGATGGAATTCTTGAATACGGAGCTCCATTCGGTCATCGTTGCAATGAGCGACATGGAAGAGCAGGAGAGAAGAAAGTTATCCGAGACTCTCCACGAGAGTCTCGGTCAGTACCTGGTAACCTTGAGGCTTATAATCAAGAGTTCTTTAAGTGCATGCGCATGCGCGCCTGAAATAAAAGAGCGGCTTGAAGAAGCGACTATCATCCTGGATGACGCTATCAGGGTTACTCGCAATCTTACCGCCGAGCTCTATCCCGCTTACCTTGACAATAATCGACTTAGCGAAGCCTTGAATTGGTACGAGAAGAGGGTGATAGAGCAGACAGGAATAGGATGGTCCTGTGATATAAGCACTGAGACGGATCGTTTGACCGATGATGAAAAAAAAGTCGTATTCAGGGTCATCCGCGAGTGCTTTCGTAACACTTTAAAGTATGCGCGGGCTTCTATCTGCGAGGTACAATGCAAGGTCGATAAAGATACACTAAGGTTGACGGTAAAAGATGACGGCATCGGTTTCAATTATGGTAAGATACTGGAAAATACCGAACGTGGTCTTGGTCTAATACTCATGAACGAATGGGCCAAATCCCTCAATGGAACCCTCGATATAAGAAGTCAGCCCGGCAAAGGAGTGAAGGTTGAGTTGGAACTGCCCCTGAAAGGATAAGAGGCCGGAGGGGATATTGCCGTCACTTTTTCAAATGTTACAGGAGATTCGATGAGTCAGATCAAAGTATTCATTGCCGACGACTTTCCTCTGTTCAGAAAAGGGGTCGCATCGTTTCTTTCCCAGGACCCGATCTATGAAATAATAGGCGAGGCGGGGGACGGTTTGGAAACGGTTAAAGAGGTGTTAAGTCTAAAGCCCGATGTCGTAATCATGGATATCAACATGCCGAAGATGAACGGTATCAAGGCCATCGAGCGTATCATGGAAGAGCTCCCCAATACAAAGATAGTAGCGCTTTCCATGTATATCGATGTGCGTTACGCATCAGAAGCGTTCAAGGCTGGTGCCTGCGGCTACGTAGTGAAAGGTTCCGATGTTGAGGAACTCCCAATAGCTATAAAAAAGATTATGAGTGGTAAGCTGTACTCAAGCCCATCGCTTACTGATGATCTCCTGGAAGATTACGTTGATAATATGAAGAATGAGGGTGCACGGAATGTATTCGGGCTTACTCCGAGGGAGAAGGAAGTGCTCGCTCTTATCTGTGAAGGGGCTTCAGCCAAAGTCATCTCGAAAAGGCTCTGTATCTCGGAAAACACCGTTAAGACACACAGGACGCATATTATGAAAAAACTCGATGTAAAAGACAAGGCCAGCCTTGTTAGAATTGCCCTCAGCAAAGAACTGGTTCCCTTGGATTCCGACTGATCGAGTCACGACTTAGGCCGCACGTCCTTTGGCATGCTCCCTATATCACCTATACGGGTGACCTCTTCATCCCCTGTTTATCCATCGAAAGATACTACTATTTAACTGAAAAAATCCACCCTTTGTCCGATTTTGTATTCTGCTAGAATATGGCATAGTATATATAGGCATATTATATATATTAGAGTATTTGTACTCTAGTTTCTTTCTTTAATGAAGATACCACTAACCCGCCCTTTAAGTGGGAGCAAATGAGGAAAGAAAATGATGTGAATCTGAATGAGCTTAAACTTAGTTTATGCAATATGAAATCTGGTTGCATATGCTTTCTTGAAGAAAGCCTTCTGGTAGAGTATTTGCGTGTATATGATATTCCTGATGAAACTTTAATAAATACATGCTGCTGGGGTACGCTCTGCTTAGCATACGAGCTCAACCATATGGATATACCCGAAGAAAGGTGGGAAAAGTACAGAAAAAGGCACACGCAACTTCTGCTAAATAGTCATGCAGAATAAAGCGGTTCTTTTGAAATGTATAAGTATCAGAAGCAAATTTAATATGGTCAAGATTTATTCTTGACCGTTGTATCCACTCTAACAACTAAAAAGGAAACGATTTTATGAAGCTATCAATTGGTCAGAAATTATTAGTTGTCTTTGGTTTACTCTTCCTGCTTGTTGGCGGACTCGCATTACATGTTTCTCTGGAGCTTAAGGAATTCGAGGAGGATATCGCAAACTACAGGGATATTCAGATGGAGATCAAGACCGCCAGCGCGCTTCAGCTAAATGTTGCCAATGTCTGGCAGTTTTTCACAGACGCATCCCTTACCCATAACGAAGAGGTTATACATGAAGAGGCGAGACCCAACCTTGACGATGCCTACGTTAATCTCAATAAGCTCATAGCTCAAAACAGCGACGAACCCGAACATCTTGCGACCTCCAAGAGGATCAAGACCGATATCGCCAATATGTGGACGGTAGGGGAGAGGATGTTTGCCGCCTACATCCGCGACTGGGACGAGGGTAACGTCGTTATGGAGGAGTATGATGTGGCAAGCGCAAGCGTGCTTGACGCCATCGACGGCATAGCCAGGGAGATGGAAGTGGAAGGCGAGGAGGCTGTTGCGGAGATGAAAGAGATGGTCAGTTCATCTTTAAAGATAACTCTGGTCCTTACGTTTATTATCGGTGCGGGAGCAGCGATCTTCCTCATTAAGCTTCGTAGCGCTATCATCAAACCGCTGGGCGTACTCCTTGACGCTACGGAGAGGGTGGCGGGCGGAGATCTCTCGCATACTATCGATACCACGGGATATAAAGGCGAGGCCGCGGTTCTTATGGATCACTTTGCCATGATGACCAAAAACATTAAGGATATTGTTCTTAAGGTTAAGGATAGTGTCTTTCTGCTTGCGGGCTCTTCTGAGGAGCTAAGTGCCGCGGCTTCTCAGATCTCCAACAGTTCTAACGAGCAGAGCAGCAGGGCAACTCAGGTGGCTACGGCATCCGACGAGATGAACGCTACCATTACCGAGGTCGCAAAGAATGTCCATGAGGCGGCCGAAACAGTAGTGGTTACGACAAACAACGCGGTTAAGGGTGGTGAGATAGTCGACAGCACCGTAATGAGCATGAATGAGATCGCTGGCGCCGTTAAGGATTCAAGTTCCGTAATACAGAGCCTTGGCGAACGCAGTAAGGATATCGGACAGATAACCAAGGTTATCGACGATATTGCAGATCAGACGAACCTACTTGCGCTTAACGCGGCAATAGAGGCCGCAAGGGCTGGAGAGCAGGGGCGTGGTTTCGCGGTCGTAGCCGACGAGGTTAGAAAGCTCGCCGAAAAGACGCAGAAGGCAACAGGCGAGATTATCGGCATGATTAGCGGTATCCAGGACGATACGCAGAGTGCTATCAACAGCATGGATAACGGTGTAAAGATAGTTGAGGGTGGAGTTGCACTTGCTGAAGAGGCTGGAGACGCCCTTAAAGGGATCGTATCGGATATTGAGAAAATATCGTTAAGCATGCAGCAGATCGCTACCGCGAGTGAAGAGGAATCGGTCGCTTCCGATCAGATCAGCAGCGATATCAATACGGTTGCCTCAATCTCTGGCGAGACGGCTTCGGGTGCCAAGGAGATAGCAATAAGTTGCCAGGACATCTCAAAGCTCGCGACAGAGCTTCAGGGTATCGTTGATCACTTTACGCTGCCGGGTGAAGAAGGGAGGACGAGAGGGACTCTTGAGTACGTCGGAGCCGGAGCAAAACCTGAAACGGGCCACTTTCAGCAAGGTGCCGAGGGGGAGAAAGAGCGAGAGAGGTTTAAGCTCGCGAATAGAGGATAGATGCGCTCTTTACATAGTCGGTCTGATCGTTAATTCGATAACCGAACTAATGAGAATATGGGATTAAGTTTTGATTTCGGTAAATCATGTAAGGAGAAAGAATGGGTCAAGAGAATGAGGACGCAAGGGTGCTCAAAGAGGCGAAAAGCAGGATTAACGCCCTTTTAGAAGGTAAAATTCCTGATGCTATGGATGTGAAATCGTATGACTCGGAACTTGGAACCAATCTTGCCGAGTCGATAAACGTCCTCATCAAGTCCTTCCTGGTGATAAATGATGTTATCATTTCTGCCTCCGGCGGACTGCTAGATAAGAGCGCGTCTTGTGAAGAGAGTTTTCAATCCTTGGCATTCAAGAGTACTCAGGACTGCCAGGTGCAGCTTGGCCTGGAGGGTAAAGAGACAGCCGATGATAACAACAGCCAATGTATCGACTTCAAAGGCGCCAATTGGGGGCGTTTAAATGCCATGTTCGAGCAACTGCGCGGGATGGAAAGTGCTTTGAATGAGTCTATAAAGGGTTTGGCGAAGGACACTAGAGCGATCTTTCAGGAACGTATAGCGCCTTTATCCGACGACGAGGTAGAGGACGACTAGATATAGATAAACTGATAAGTAAAAAAAGGGTTAGCCAGTTATGGCTAACCCTTTTTTTGTCCGGTGTGTAAGCTGATCCGGCTACTTAGCCGTAGGTCTTAACTTCTTAAGTATTTATCTATCTCCCATTGTGCTTGCGGTCTCTGCCAGCCCGATAAGACCTAGGAACTCGCTCCTGTATCCGAACCGGTCGCGGCCCCTTGAGGGCTCGGCCAATGCCCTTACGTCGTCGTAGCTGAAGCCTTCGATATAGCTACCCCCCCTGAGGAGTTGGCCGAAGGCGGCCACTGAAGCCGCAAACCTTACATCAGTCGGTGCGTCGTTTATCTCTTTATATTCCTGACCCCTATTTATCGGCGTGGTTATAAGACGGCTCTTATCCTCATGAGGGAGCTTATAGCGGATCTTCAGGAAGGCGTACTCCGCGTTCGGGTCTATCTTGACTCTCTTCTTCTCTTTAGCGTACCTCAACGGGTCTATTAAATTACCACTATCGACGGGAGTTATCTCGTAGATGGCGGTAACGCTCGTTCCCGCGCCGACCTCGCCCGCGTCCACCTTGTCGTTATTAAAGTCCTCACGATTGAGCATCCTGCTCTCGTAGCCTATGAGCCTGTACTCGGAGACCATCTCCGGGTTGAACTCCACCTGTATCTTTACGTCCTTTGCTATTGTAAAGAGCGTGGAGGAGGCCTCTTCCACGAGTACCTTCCTCGCCTCACTAAGAGTATCTATGTAGGCGGCGTTACCATTGCCGTTTTGCGCGAGCGCCTGCATCAGTTGGTCGTTATAGTTGCCCTGGCCAAAACCCAGTACGGAGAGGTAGACCCCGGTCTCCCTCTTGCGCTCGACAAAGCCCTTAAGCTCATCAGTATCGCGTATGCCGACATTGAAGTCTCCGTCTGTGGCGAGTATTACCCTGTTTACCGCCTCCTTGTCGAAGTTGGCCTCTGCAAGCGAGTAGGCTAGCTTTATCCCGGCCCCTCCAGCGGTCGAGCCCCCGGCGTTAAGCCTTTCAAGTGCCGCGAGAATCTTGCCCTTTTCTTTTACTTTTGTCGGCTCAAGCACGGTCCCGGCGGCCCCGGCGTAGACCGCGATAGCCACGGTATCCTCGGGGGAAAGCTCACCTACGAGCATCTTCATCGAGTTCTTAAGCAGAGGGAGCTTATCCGGGCTCGACATAGAGCCGGAGACATCTAAGAGGAAGACGAGGTTGGCTCTCGGCCTTTCGCTTTTAGCGATATCGTGGCCCTTTATCCCGATGTGCATCAGTTTTGTCTTCTTATTCCACGGGGTCGGGTAGAGAGCGACCGTCGGCCTGAACGGTTCGGTCTTGCTCTTAGGCACGGTGTAGTCGTAGTCAAAGTAGTTTATAAGCTCTTCTATTCTGACGGCGTCCTTTTGCGGGAGGTGACCCTGGTTAAGGGAACGCCTTACGAAGGAATATGATGCCGTATCCACGTCCAGCGAAAATGTTGATACGGGCGTCTCGCTTGTGAGCTTTATCCTGTTCTCCTTATGGCTCTCGAAGCGGTCGCGTCCGGCATACTCGTTACGGATGAAATTACTCTCTGCCTCATGGAGCACAACCACTCCACTGACATATCCGGAGACTCGTTCCTTTTTAAGTTTCGGTGAGGGTGCCGCGCGCATCAAGAGAGGTTCCTCTTGGATGTTCCCGGCTTTGACGGCCGCTATCTTACTCTCGACCTTCATGGGTTTGGCCATATCGCTTTCCACGGGCGGCTTTGTCGTGGAGACGGTTAGCTCGTCAGCGACCATGGCGCCGGAGACCTTAATATTGTCCCGGTCTCCTTTTCTATCGACTCTTTTATCTCCAAGCGCGAGTTGCTTCTCTTCCGGCTTAACAGACGGTCTTGTCAAGCCTTTCTTAACGGTATTTTCCACTATCTTGCTCTCAGGTTCGCCTATGGAGATCTGAGCGGTCCTGTCTTCGGTGCCTTTATGGGCCGCCGTTGTGAATGTGTCCTTACGCGCCGTAAGCCCCGGATAATATACGAAGCTATAGGCAAGAAATAGTGCTACAAATACAAAACTGATCGTCGCAAACATTGGTCTCGTCATAAGAGGACCTCCTTTGATCGGGAAAAATCTTCCCTTTTTACCTCTTTGACGACGCCCAGGGTCAATTCCTTTGCTCTGGTTGACGCTTTCTTTACCGCTCTCGTCGAACTCTTTTATAGCCGCTTGAATTATCCGCTCTTTTTTCGCTTCATCAGGAGGCGGGATCTCGAGCGATCTTAGTTTTTTTTCAATATCCAGCTTGTCCATCTCTATACCCCTTGAGTAAGGATTTTTGTGAGTTTTTCTTTTGCCTTGAAAACCCGCCATGAGACGGTCGTCTCGGCGCAGCCGAGCACGCTTGCCGCCTCTTTGTGGCTTAGTCCCTCGCCGAGCACCAGGATTACCGTCTCCTTGAGTTTTGTTGAGAGCCCGGAGAGCGCAGAGTAGAGTTCTTGGGGGCTTACGGGGTTATCGTCCGCGGCGCTGCCCTTGTTGGCGGCCTTCCTATCCTCCAGAAAGGCCGCTTCATTGGCGCTCAGCCTGGAACTCTTTTTGAAGAAATCTTTTGATGTGTTTACCGTAACGCGGTAGAGCCAGGTCCTGAAGTCGGCATCTCCCCGGAAGTTCTTTATCTTTTTGGCAAGTTTTACGAAGACATCCTGAGTGATGTCCTCGGCGTTCTCCTTGACGCCGCACCACTTATAGGCCACACGGTAGACGAGCGTGTAGTGTCGGTTTACCAGTGACTCAAAGGCCGCGCGCTCACCATTGACGGCTCGCTTCACCAACTCTATATCATATGGACTGTCCATCATCTGTATCTGTTAGACGCCATAGCGTTAGAAATCCTTTGCTTATTATAATATTTTCTTTCAGGTTCAATCGGCAATGTCGGGATTTTACCACAACAGAGGAGAAAATGGTCCGCTTCTAAGGGCCTTAGAAGGATTAAATGCTTTGACTCGAGATCGAAAGAATTCTCAGCCGTTGACGAAATAGTGGTGGATGGAGTACAATCATCTATATTTATTCAGTTCTTTTGAGATGAAACTTATTTCGGGGAGACCCTGGAATAATTTATTATGAAAGGAAGGGCAGATGAACTGGCTTAAGTTAGGGTTATTATTAGTGTTGATCTTTTTTATCTGTAACTCGGCAATAGCGCGGAGCATAGAGGCAACTACAGGTGATGGGAAGAAAGTTGTCTTAAAATCTGATGGCTCGTGGAGTTATAAGTCCAATAAGAAGACCAAGAAGGGAGCCAAGAAAGACATCCCGTCAGAATCTAATGAGCTTTTTATGGGTAGGCATGGGCTCTATGAATTATGGTATGACAGTAATACATGGAAGGTAAGCAAAGGCTACAAACATCCTGACGGGGATATTACCCTGGTGCATAGTGACGGAGACGCGTATGTGGTAGTTATTGCCGAACGTCTTTCAATGTCTATTGATACCTTAAAGGACCTGGCATTTGAGAACGCAAGAGAGGCGGCGCCCGATATAAAGATAATTTTCGAAGAGTCAAAGAATGTTAACGGTGTAGATATTCTGCATATGCAAATGGACGGTACAATTCAAAAGATTCCGTTTACTTACTACTCATACTACTGGGGTGGTGAGGCCGGCACTCTTCAGGTGCTTGCCTATACCGGTCAGAACTTGTTTAAGGAATACAGGCCTGATTTTACGAATATTCTGAATGGACTTGTGATTAAGAAACAATAAATTTAATATAGTGATCAACTAAGTCCAATGAAAAGCCCCCAAGTCCTTTAGTGATGGCAACCTGCTTTGCGTCAATGTATTGACATGACCAGATCTATGGGCCTAAACTTTTGATGATCAATGCCAGAATTTAGTAATTTTTATTTCATTTCCAGGAATAGAGAGGACGTCAGTATAGCATCTTATATATGTTTTTTTTATTTAAATAAAGGACTTGCGTAAATGCTATAACTTTCGTATAATGTTATTCTATTGTCCATGATGTTGTTCGATCGCTGGTACTATGCAAGTTCGATTCTTACACATGGGCCCGGCTCTAATATAATTTTAATAGTTTATACAGTATAGTTAGCTGTAGCGGATAGTGCTTTCTATTTTATATATTACATAGATTCATAAATGTGTCCGGCGATCTGATTTCAACGATGAAACTCATGAGGACGTATGGCTGTCAAAGTACTACTGGCTTTCAGTAATCATATCTTTTCAGAAGGTATCGCCCGTCTCCTAAGTGACGATAGCGATATCAAGACCGATTACCTTGATAGCGGCACAGAAAAGGTCAAGTCTTTAGAATCTTATGACGCCGATGTGGTGCTCCTTGATTTTATCACCCTCTTTAACACATTCACAGATGTAATGCCCACCAACAAGACATCATTTCTCCTTGTCGATACCTGTTGCGGTGATGAGATTATCGTCTCCGCCTTTCTTACCAGCAAGGTCGCCGGTATACTAATGGGAGATACCGATTCAGAGCTTCTACGCAGAGCGATCCACTCTGTCTGCAACGGCGAGATATGGGTGGATAAGAAGACGGTCAAGAACCTGCTTACCGGGCTTGGCTCCATTAAGAATGCCGATAACGCCGCCAGGCTCTCGGCGAGAGAGAGGGAGATCGTGGCCCTTGTGGCAAGCGGGTATAGAAATAAGGAGATCGGCCTAAAACTCTGTATAAGCGAACCTACCGTCAAAACCCACCTCTACAGGGTATTTCAAAAACTCGGCATCTCTAACCGCCCCCAGTTGGTTGTCTATGCCATGAAGAATCAGATCCTCGAGGCACAGGCACACGGCGCTTAACCCAACTTTCCTTTTTTGAACAAATCCAAAGAACCTCCCCAAACCAGTAATACTTCCTTGCTCAAATCAGTAGTAATACTAAAGTAGTATAAGTTTATTATTTTAGTATTATCCTCTCTTTTCATTTGGTACTACAACGAACATCAGTAATTTCCCATCGAATGCCCTAATACTAATATACGTAAAAATCAGTCTCTTGCCCGATTGTAAACTTTCCATTACGTGAGTATAATTGTAAGAAATTCCGACAGACCGGAGGCTAATAGCTAGTTAATTTAATGCCATGCGTCGCCATGGTTCGGCAGGGATTGATACCTTTTATGACCGATTTCCTTAAAAACAAAGTGATGATGGTCCGGAAGACAGGACTGATAATCTTTCTTTTCATTCTGTGGCTTAGCGCGTGCGGATCGGATTCATCCAGCGCCGCTACGGAGTATTATGAGAAGGGATTGAAGTATCTCGAAGCGGATAATTATAATGCCGCGATTATCGAACTCAAGACGGCAATAGATTTAAAGGCAGGGGATCCGGACTTCCATCATAAACTTGGGGTTGCCTATCTGGAGTCCGGAAAGATCAAATCGGCCGAGAGAGAGCTCGTCAAGGCAGTTGAGTTGGACCCCTCCATTAAGGACGCCAATCTGAAACTCGCCAAGGTATATCTTGCCAGGAGCGAGTTTGATTCCGCATACAAAACGGCCGAAGAGATCATCAGGCAATACCCGGATGAGACCGAAGCGTTGAAGATCATGGGAGTGGTCAGCGCCGTAAGGCAGAACTACGATGAGGCGAAGGGGCATTATAAAAAGGCGATGGATATTGACCCCGAGGACCCTGCCGCTCATGTAGGGCTTGGAAGCGTCTATGTCGATGAGGGGGAATTCTTATTGGCTACGGCCGAGTTCGACCGCGCTCTTGAATTAGACCCGGCTTTCGTCAATGCCTACTATGCCAGGGCCGAGATGGAGTTAAGACGCACGGACTATGATGCGGCCCTCGGGTATCTGGAGAAGATACTCGAACTGGAGCCCGCCCATTTCGCGGCCCAGGTCAGGATGGTCAGCATCTATCTCGAACTAAAGCGCTTCGACGAGGCCGTAAGCCAAAGCGAGAAGTTAGTTGAGGAGAATAAAAACCATCCGGAGGGCTACTACCTGCTGGGGGTCTCCCACATGAAGAATAACAATATCAAGGGTGCCCTTGAAAACCTCCAGATAGCCGTCAAGATCCATCCGGGACACGCAAGGGCTCACTACTTTCTGGGGCTTGTGCACTACGCCATGGGCAATAGGGAGCAGGCTATAAGCGAGCTTCAAACCGTAAAGAATATGGCACCGGAGATTCAGGAGGTCCATATTCCCCTCTCTCTTTTGTACCTTGAGGAGGGTTATGTTGATGACGCCATAAAGGAGATCAAGAAGAATATTAAGGATGACTCTGAAAACGCCCTTGCCCACAATATCCTCGGCACTGCCTACATAATGAAGAAGGAGAGTGATAAGGGCCTGGCCGAGCTTCAGCATGCCCTGGAACTCGACCCCAATCTTATTGATACCCATGCCAAACTCGGTGGTTACTACTTGAGGACCGGCAGGCAGGAGGAAGCCATAAAGGAGTATAAGACGGCCCTGGAACTGGAGCCGGGACTTATTAATATAAGGATACTTCTCGCTATGGGCTACCTGAACGAGCAAAAGTTCGATGAGGCCATTGAGGTATTTAAAGAGGGATTGAATAAAGGGTCCGACGACGCGCTCCTCTATAATCTGCTTGGTAATGTCTATTATGCCAGGCAGGATTCCGCTCAGGCGCTTGATTATTTTAGAAAATCCATAGAGGCCAACGCCGAATTCACCCCCCCCCGTTACAACATAGCCAATATCTACATCGCCCGGGAGGACTACACTCGGGCAATGGACGAATTAGAAATGATACTTCAAAAGAACGCCAAAGACGTGAAGGCGCTTATAATTTCCGCCCGTATTATGGAGAAATCCGGTAAAGATGATGAGGCGCTGAGCAGATACAAACTGGCCGTCGGGGAGGGCAGCTTTGACGCAGTTCAGTTGCTCACGCGCTATTACGTTAAGAAGAACGATAAAAAAAGCGTGCTCAAGGTGGCACAGAGGGCCGTAAAGATTGAAGCGAAATCCGTTCGCGCGAGGGAGTTATTAGCAAATGCCTATCTTTTTGGGGATGACACAAGTTCCGCTATCAAAGAATTCGAAGAGATAAAGATTCTCGAGCCACGCTCCACGCTTGCGCACAATAGGCTTGCGGCAATATACGTAAGGACCAAGGCGGTCGATAAGGCTATCGGCGAGTTCGAGAAGTCCCTTGATATAGAACCCAAGCAGCCGGGTGTGCTGGTCGCGCTCAGTGCGGTCTATATGAATAGGAATGATTTCACTAAGGCCGAGGCCTACGCAAAGAAGGTCATCTCGATCAATCCGGGAAGCTCCTCCAGCCGTTTTCCGCTGGCCGCGGTATATGCGAGAAAGAAGGACAATAAGGCGGTTATAGCGACAATGGAGGAGTCTATCAACGCGGACTCCGGCGATTTTAATGCCTATCTGCTGCTCGGCTCGGCATATGTTAAGGACGGCGCTTATGAGAAGGCCGTTAAGGTTTATAAGAAGGCCGAGGAGATTGCCCCCAAGCAATGGGCTGTCTATATGAGCCAGGGCAACCTATACGAGCGGCAAAACGAAATGAAGATGGCGGAGGCGAAATATATGAAGGCCCTCTTACTATCCCCGGATAACTCTGCAGTGTTAAATAACCTTGCATGGGTCATTTCCGAGATGGAGACGGACCTTGATAAGGCGCTCGAGTATGGACTGAAGGCGCTATCTATTTCGCCGGATAACCCCGGCGTTATGGATACGGTCGGGGTGATCTACTATAAATTGGGTCAATACGATAAGGCCTCAAAGAACCTGGAAGGGGCTGTCAAAGGTCTGTCTAAAAACCCTACGATACGTTATCACCACGCACTTGTTGATATCAAAAGAGGTGAGATCGCCTCGGCAATAGAGCAACTTCAAGCGGCGCTTAAGAGCAGCGCCGACTTTCCGGAACAAGAGAAGGCCAGAGAACTCTTGAAGGATCTCAAATGAACCGGACTCACTCAAAGATAAGGATAGACGAATTGAAAAGCGGCGCTCAGGCTGATAGAGCTAATGTGCGGGAAAGATACCTCTGTTGGAATATTCTGTTTACGGTCTCGATCCTCTTCTTTATTTTGATCTCTTTAGATCTACTCCATGCACGCGAAGTTAATGGGCGCGCGCTTAAGAGCTATGTGATCGGCCCCGAGGATGTGCTCGATATAAGGGTATGGGAGAACTCAAAATTAAGCGTGGTCGTGCCGGTACGGCCCGACGGGCATATTACCGTTCCTCTTGTGGGGGATATGCTTGCAAGTGGAATGGAACCGCTAAAACTAAAAAAGGCGCTGGAGTCTGCTCTCTCGGCCTATATTAAAAACCCTACGGTTACAGTAATTGTCCAGTCTATAAACAGCATGAATATTTTTCTCCTGGGGGGCGGGGTACCCAATCGTGTTTTTACCCCGAAGAGGGAGTTAACCCTTATGCAGCTTCTTTCTCAAGTCGGCCCCATGGAGAATGCTGATCTCGAAAGCGCTTTCCTCCTTAGAGGTGACGAGAAGTTCGAGGTGGACTTCTACAGGCTCGCCTTAAAGGGCGACCTGTCCCAGGATATCCCCCTTTTGCCCGGAGATGTCGTCTTTATTCCCGGTAATTTCGATAAACGCATACAGGTCGTCGGTGCAGTCAATAATCCCATGACGCTTACCTACAGGAAGGGGCTTACGATCCTGGACGCGGTTCTCCTTGCCGGCGGTCTTACGGATTTTGCAAACTCAAAGAGGGTAGCGGTCATAAGAAAGAACGGGGACGACGGTGCTAAGAGCGAGATAGTCGTCAGGTTCAGGGATATCATGCTCAAGGGGGATATTGATGAGAATATCGAGTTGATGCCCGGAGATATGATCGTAGTCAAAGAAGGAATCTTATAGAAAGAGGTAATTATTATGCCAGGTTCTGACTCAAATTTTGATCTAAGAGAGTATCTAAAGCTTCTCATATTGAGGAGATACCTATTCACAGGCGCGCTTCTCACCATTGTTACGGTGGCCGTCATCGTAAGTTATTTTATGCCGTACCAGTACATGGCAAGCACCATCGTGCTTGTTGAGGCCTCTCCGGTCATCAACCCCCTGAATCAGGACATATCTCCATCGTTCCGCGCCCAGCAGCGTCTTGCCATGCTCAAGCAACTTCTCTTCAACAGGAGAAATATAGAGAGGGTCGCGAACAAGCTCGACCTGGATGTCCACGTAACGAATCCGATTAAGTATGAGGCATTGATAAAGGATATTCAGGGCAACCTGAGCGCAAGCGTAAAGGGAACCAACCTCTTTACGGTCAATTACACCGGCGATGACCCCAAGGTTGTTAGAGACATAGTCAATACGCTTGCGAGTCAATATATAGAGGATAGCCTTCAGTTAAAGAGAAGGGGTGCCGCTCTCTCCATCGAGTTTCACAGCGAGCAGCTCAAGGAATACGCTCAGAAGCTGGATGAGGCTGAAACCGCGTTAAAGAATTTCAAGGTGCGTAACGCAGACTTCATGCCGAAGAGGGGCGGGGTGACGCTTGTCAGGATCCAGAACCACCAGACGGCATTTTTGGATACGAAGTTGACACTCAGAGAGCTTAAAGTGAGGAAGGATTTGTTGCGTAAGCAGCTCGCCGGCGAGATACCTTTTGTAGCGTCAACCGGTTCAGTGGATGATGCAAGCCCCGCAACGAGGCTTTCGCTCCTGGAGCAGAAACTCTCAGACCTCCTTTTGAGGTACACGGAGAATTATCCGGACGTCATAAAGACAAGGACCGAGATAAAGGGGCTTAAGAAGAAGCTTAAAGAGGAGAGCACGGGTAGGGGGCAAAACCTTGATTCTAAATCCGGTGTTGCCATTAATTCCTCAAATTCCGCATACCATAAGTTGAAGGAACAGATTGCTGATATTGATGCCGAGATCGGTTCTTTGAAAATAAAGAATAAGGAGCTTAAAAGGGAGATCGCCTCGCTTGAGAATTCGCTTGAGGAGATACCCGGTGGGGAGCAGGAACTTATAAAGCTTGAACGCGATGTAAAGGTATACGAGAGCATCTATAACACACTGCTTGGTAAGTTCGAGGAGGCAAACATTACAAGAGAGATGGATAGCAAGGAAGAGGCGGTTATCTTTAAGGTTGTCGATCCGGCGGTTATCCCGATAAGGCCCGCTAAGCCCGACAGGGTGGCCTATATGCTCTTCGGCCTGCTTGCCGGAATAGTCGGCGGGGTCGGGGCTGTCTTTGTAAGGGAGAACTATCTTGACAGCTCCTTTAAGAGCCTCGACGACTTCAAGGGATTTATCTCGGCGCCTGTGATAGCTACTATACCGACTATCACGCTTTCTTCCACTGCGATCAAAACGAGAAAGAGGGACATCTGGGTATTTTCCTTCACGGCCTTCTACCTTGCCGTGGTTTCCGGTTTGATAGTCAGGGAGGCTCTGATGAAATATGGTCTGGGGGTGTTGCCGTGGGGAAGATAGAGAACGCGCTCGAAAAGGCGCTTGAGATGAAGCAAGGAGCCGGTGCATTAGGGAGAGAGGTTGATATCTCCGAGGCCGGGCCATCCGTAGTTGTAGGATCCGGGGCCCCGCCCGAGGCCGATAAGGCGCTCGACCTGTCCTTATTGAACGAGCAATTCGTGACGGTCACGGACCCAAGCTCGGTCATAGCGGAAGAATATCGAAAGCTCAGGACCAGGATATTCGAGGCGACCGAGAAGAATTTTCACAACACGATACTCGTCACCAGTTCGTGTAAAGGCGAGGGCAAGAGTTTAACCGCCGTAAATCTTGCCGCGGCAATCGCCTCCAAGCTCGATAATACCGTTTTGCTCGTGGACTGTGATCTGAGAAAACCAACGCTCCACACCTACTTCGGCATCGAGCCGGCCGTGGGGCTCTCCGAGTACCTGAGAGGTAAGATAAAGCTCTCAGATGCGCTTATTAATACGGGTATAGGGAAGATGATCTTTCTGCCGGCCGGCACCCCCCCTGAAAACCCGGCGGAGCTTCTTACTTCCAGAAAGATGCATGAGCTCATCAAGGAGATCAAGAACCGGTATACGAACAGGTATATTATCATCGACTCATCTCCTCTGATCTCAACTGCCGAGCCCGCCGCGCTCGCCAGTGAAGTCGACGGGGTATTGATGGTCGTCAGGGAACGATTTGCTTCGAGGAAAGATGTCAAGCATGCTTTCTCTATTTTAAACGGCGCGAATATTCTCGGTGTTCTCTTGAACTGCGACGACGCCCGGACAGGGAGATATTATTATAATTATTAAACGACACCTCCTTTTTATTATCTTTGTGTTGCTGGTATTTCTGCCCGCCACGGCGCACGGTACATTTAAGAGAAGTTTATTTTTGACGCTGCAGAATGACTACAACGACAATATATTTCTTACGTCCGGGAATAAGGAGGAAGATTTTATAACCAGACAAAGCCTTGGCTTTTTGCTTTCAAAGAATATGCCCCGGTACGACCTGGCGCTCGATTATGAATTCGAGGCAAAGATATACAGTAGGTTTAAGGATGCCAATAACGAGACACACACAGTGAACGCTAAATCTCACATGGAACTAATGAAGAATGTTTTTTATCTCGATGTTGAGGAGAACTTCACTAAAATTCCAATCGACATCAGGCGTCCCGTGCTTACCGATGAGGTGGATGTAAACCTGCTCAATGTGAATAGCGTTAAACTCTCGGCATATATTGCGGCCGATATTAGTCCGAGGACGTTCTTAAGGGCCGGATATACTTTCTTAGACACGGAATATAGCGGTAGCGAGGCTTCTGATACAAACTACAATATTGTCTTCGAGTCGTTAGAGAGAAGGTTGAGCCCCAAATTCATTGCTACGATCGATTACGAGTTTAAGCAAAAACTGGCAGACAACCTGACAAGGGATTTTGAACTTCACAAGTTGGCGCTCTCGGCATCATACCGATTGAGTAATGCGATAACTTTCAAGGCCAATGCGGGCAACGGATGGTTTGTCTTTGAAGGAAGTGATAATGATGAGCATCCCTTCTGGAGCGTGGATTTGGAAAGATCGTTTGACGAGAGCGAGGGCATGACAATCCACTATGGAAGAGAATTTGCCGATTCGCCCCAGAGCGGTCTATTTAAGAGCGAACAGGCGTATCTTTCGTTTTATTACGGGAGAAAACTCAAGGTTAACGGCAAGGTGCTCATTCAGAACAATGATTTTATTACGGTGGACCGTAGAGACACGAAAAACAGGGCCGATCTGGGCTTCTCCTGGCAGGTTGCGAATAAGCTAAATCTCTCGGCGAACGGTTATGCCGCAGGAGAGGATTATTCTCCGCTAGGTGAGAGTGTTCTGACCTGGGGTACGGAGTTTAAGGTCTCATATAAACTGCGCAGGATAGCGACACTTGAAGCCCGTTACAGGCATACGGACAGGGACTCTAATATTGAAACCAATTCATTCGTTAATAATATCTACACGCTCATGTTGAGAGCAAAGTTATAGGGGGAAAAGCGGCGCCGGTTTTGCGCCATGGCAATTGGTGTTAAGGAGGACGGACCAACCATGTTTATTGATTTTTACTCTCTAAAGAGCAAGCCGTTTCGCATGACGCCCGACCCCGAGTTCTTTTATCTGAGCAAAGGGCACAAGAAGGCAATGACATACCTGAACTACTCCATTAAAGACGGGGAGGGGTTCGCTGTAATTACCGGGGAGATAGGCGCCGGCAAGACGACGCTTGTGAGGACGGTCCTAAAGAGGCTCAAGATGAAGGACGCGACCTCGCAGATAACGACGGCTTATATAAAGAATACGCTTGTAACGCCCGATCAGTTCATAAGGTTGCTGGCAGACGATTTCGGTATTGAGAGGACCGAGGACAGAGAAAAGGACCAGATCATTATCGCATTGAACGATTTCCTTATAAAGCAATTCAGTCAGGGTAAGAAGTCCATTCTCATAATAGACGAGGCACAGAACCTCTCTATCCAGCTACTTGAGGAGGTAAGGCTTCTTTCCAATCTGGAGACCGACAAGTACAAACTCTTGCAGATCATTCTGCTTGGACAGCCGGAACTAAGGGGCAAGCTTGAAAAGCCGCAGCTCGAGCAGCTCAGGCAACGCGTCTTCCTTAGCTATCACCTCGGGGCCCTGAACAGGAAGGAGACCGAGGGGTATATAAACCACCGCATTAAGGTCGCCGGCGGGCGCGGCATATTCGCTAAAGAGGTCTTTGACGAGATATTTGATTTTTCGGGTGGCATACCGCGCCTTATTAATATCATTTGTACCTTCTGCCTCCTGCTGGGTGCTTGTGAGGAGAAGAAGGTCATCGACCTTTCCATTGTAAAGTCCGCGAGGAAAGAGATCCAGGACGACATGTTAAAAGGCAACGGCAAGACTCAGGCAAGGGTTGATGATGAGGAGGCGGATGCCGCCGCAACGAGTGGAAGAATATTACGGCCAATCTCTTAAGGCGCGCGATGCTCTGGTTTAGGTTTTGGCAGTAGTCTTGCCGGTCTCTTTATTGACAAGGGAATCAACTGGAAAAAGGTGTAGGATATGACTCTTACAAAAAAACAATTTTCTCTGAACCGCCTTGTGATGATCAGTGTGGATTGCGCTTTGATTTTCGCCGCGATATTCGGGGTAATGCTTGTTCGCTTCGGCCTTGACCTGGAGATGTTGCTCGGATACGACCCGTATCTGAAAAAATCGATCACTATGGTGCTGATACATGTTTTCTGTATGAGCTACTTTGAGCTCTATACCCCCAGTTCGAACTTCCTCACCAGGGCGGTATACATGAAGATAATAGAGTCCATAGTGGTGGCGTCCGCTATCCTCTTTGTACTTTACTACTTTTACCCTGATGTGAGGATGGGCAGGGGGGTATGGGTGGCGAATCTCTTTGTCCTGCCCATTATATTGCCTTTATGGAGATGGCTCTGTGCCAGGTGGTTGAGCGAGAAGCTCCCCAGGGAGAGGGTCCTCATAGTCGGCGCAGGTAGTCTTGCCAAGGATATAGGCACCAGGGTTCATAAATTGAAAGGGCTGGGCATGGACGTTGCCGGGTTTCTTGACAAGGACAACTCAAGGATCGGCTACTCGCTTGTCAATCCAAAGATCATCGGATGCTATGAGGATATCGAGAATATTGTCGAGACTGAAAATATAGAGAAGATAATAATAGCGCTTCCGGACAGGCGCAATCAACTGCCCATGGACTTGCTGTTAAAGTGCAAGGTCAAGGGGGTTCGTATAGAAGAGGGAGAGTCGTTCCTTGAGGATGTAGCCGGACAAATTCCGCTCGATCAGTTGAGGCCAAGCTGGATGATCTTTGCCGATGGCTTCTATCTCTTTAAGATTCAGAAGATAATAAAAAGGACCGGCGACCTCATAGCGGCCATTGTCGGCCTGACCCTCTCGATCCCCTTATTCATGATAGTTCCGATACTCATAAAACTGGATTCCCCGGGTCCGGTATTTTTTAGGCAGATGAGGATTGGCGAGTATAAGAGCCGCTTTACCATGATCAAGTTCAGGACCATGGGGGTAGCGAAGAACGCCTCGGTTGAGAATAAGTGGGCGTCAAGCGGCGAGGAGCGTATAACAAAGGTCGGCGCTTTTTTAAGGAAGACGCGTATCGACGAGATACCGCAACTCATCAATGTCCTCAAGGGGGATATGAGCCTCGTCGGCCCAAGGCCCGACATTCCGTTCCTCATGGAACAGCTCGACGGCGCGGTCCCTTACTACAGCCTCAGGTATAGCCTGAAGCCCGGCATCACCGGGTGGGCTCAGATCAAGTATCATTACGTATCTTCGCTTAAAGAGGGGCGCGAGAGGCATGAGTACGACCTCTACTACATCAAGAACCTCTCCTTCCTGCTTGACTCGTGGATAATGCTCAAGACAATTCAGGTAATGATTGCCAAGATTGGAGCACGGTGATGGTATTCGCAGAGCATCCATATGAATCGATATTCTGGCTTTGTGCCATTGCTATCTTCTATGTCTACTTCGGCTACCCTGTGCTGCTCAGGTTGCTTTCGATCTTAATTGGTTTTAGGCCGAAGAGGGATGAAATCCATACCCCTGGTGTTTCACTTCTTATTCTGGCCTATAACGAAGAAGAGTCCATAGGGAAGAGGCTTGATAATGCGCTCCAGATGCATTACCCGCGTGACAAGTTTGAGATAATCGTTGTTTCAAACGGCTCAACGGACAGGACAGACGAGATAGCAAGGGGATACGAGGATAGAGGTGTGAAGCTCCTGTCATATAAGGAGCCTGGAAAGACGAATGCGCAAAACCGGGCCGTGCCGCATGCCAGAGGTGAGATAGTGGTCTTTTCGGATGCGAATACTATGTATGGGAAAGACGCCATAAGGAAAATGGTCAGGTACTTTGTAGATAAAAGGATCGGGCTTGTATGCGGCAGGTTGAGCTATGTCGTCTCATTAAATAATTCGGTTGGAAAGGGAGAAGGGCTGTACTGGGGATACGATTGTTTCTTGAAGGTGCTCGAGAGCAGACTCGGTTCGTGTCTGGTAGTAAACGGGAGTATCTTTGCTTTTAGAAAAGAACTCTATGAGCCGATAGATCCGAACCTGACGGAAGACTTTGTTCTTCCGATCAGGATACTTAAGAAGGGGTACATGAATCTCTTTGAGCCCGAGGCAATTGCTTTTGAAAAGACCGCCGAAAAGGGGCACGAAGAGTTCAATAGAAAAGTCAGGATAATAACACAGGGGAGCAGGTCCTTTTTCAGGATGATGAGAGAGCTTCCTCTGAGGAGGGTTTTAGTAATTTTTGAGTTGGTTTCACATAAGCTATTGAGGTGGCTTGCGGGGTTCTTTCTTCTTCTCATGCTTTTAATGAACCTCTTCCTTCTGGATGATGGATTTTATCTGGTGTTGTTTGTTCTGCAGGGAGCGTTTTACGCCTCCGCGGTTCTTGGGCTTTTATTAGATAAAACAGGGTTAAAGGTAAGGTTCCTCTTTGTGCCGTATTATTTTTGTCTTGTGAACACGGCGGCCCTTACGGGAATAACAAAGATGCTCTTCGGCCAAAAGATGCCTACCTGGCAAAAGGCAAAAAGTACAAGATAGGCGGTATATACGGGTGAATATGGGTACAAACTTAAATGAGACTTTGGACAGGCAATGGCTGGCTGGCGGCAGGGCGATACTGGTCGGCATAGCGGGCGGCTCCGGGTCCGGAAAGTCGACGCTCGCGAACCGACTGAAAGAAAGTCTTGACGGGAGATGCGAGGTGATCGAGCAGGACTCGTATTACCACTGTAACGCCAATGTGCCGCTTGATGAACGAACCAAAATAAACTATGACCATCCGGACTCTGTGGAGCTCGACCTTCTCGCGGCCCATCTTCGAGAGCTTAAAAACGGCAACGCGATCGACAAACCCCATTACGACTTTGTCACCCACTCTCGGACGAAGATGAGCAGACGCCTATTGCCGAGGCCGGTTATTATTGTCGAGGGGCTCTTTCTCTTTGTCGAGAAGGAATTGAGGGACCTGTTCGACCTGAGGGTCTTTGTGGACGCCGACTGGGACTTACGCCTCTTGAGAAGGCTAAAGAGGGATGTTAGCGAACGGGGCAGGACAATAGAGTCGGTACTCAGGCAGTATAAGGAGAGTGTCAGCCCCATGCATGACGCCTTTATAGCCGAGGGGCAAAAGTGGGGGCACTGTCTGGTGAAGACGCATACCGACTGTGTGGTAGATCCGGTATTGGAGCACCTTGCCGGCATGTTCCAGGATGTCGGTTAAGGCAGATGGCGGCAAAAGAGACTCAGGTGGTTTGTAGAGATTAATCCGATATTGGGTGGATAGATAAATAAATGAGACGAATATTAAAATATAACATGCTGAGTGCGGTCCAGTATTTTCTGATGTTCATCTTTCAAGTTCTTCTTGCAAGATATTTTGGTGCGTCTATTTTTACAGATGCATATTTTGTCTCAATGATCATACTGGTCTTCATATCGAGTCTTACTTTCTTTTTTACGGGTATGTTCATGCAATATTACAATGACATCAAAATAGAAGACGCTCAGGAGGCCAGAAAATTCTATCAAGCGGTCTATAATTTTTCATTGCTTGTAGGAGTTGCGGTCTTTCTTGTCACCATGATCCTTCGCGATCCGATCATCAAGGTTTTCGCTTCTGGTTTCGATGCGGATAAGGTGAGCGCTATAAGATCATTCTTTTCTATCCTTGCCTTGAGCCTTATATGGTCGAGGCTCACTTTCCTCTGCTCCTCGTTTGTAACAGCGGAGTTTAAGTTCCTGCTCCCATATCTTTTGGCGCTTCTGCTACCGATATTTAATATCCTCTCTGTGGTCTTCTTTGCAGATGCCTATGGGATTAATGTGGTGGCAATCTCGACGATCTGTTCCGGACTTCTGGCCCTTGCGATCTACCAGTTATATATATTTAGGGTCTTCAGGATAGGCTTCGGGTTCAGGTTCTGGCACGATAAATTTCCGCAACTGATGAAGATGAGCTTTTCAATGAAGATAGGCGATCAGATATGGCAGTTAAAAGACCCTATTACTACAAATATTCTTTCACAATTCCCTGTAGGTACGGTTAGTCTCTATTTTTATGCGATAAAAGTGATCGGTGTTCTATTTACTGTAATTAATTCTCCAATAATCCATGTCTTTACAGCAAAAGTTTCCAGGATGGTCTCTGAGGAGAATTTCTCTGATGTAAGAGATATTCTTCGCAAGACACTTGGGATGAACACCGGTTTTTTTGCGCTGGTAATTTTGCCGTTTGCTATATTTCTCAAGCCTATTCTTGCAGTCTCTTTCGGGGACAAATTTTCTGTGCAGGATATCAGTACTATCCATATATTCTTTCTTTTGCTGATCCCATTCCATCTGATTATGAGCGTGGAGTTGCCTTTTGTAAGTATAACGAAAGCCATGAAGCACGGGGTACAGGTTATAAAGGTAGGGACATACTTCATTTTGTTATATGTCGTATTCCTCTATGTTCTTTCCGGTTATATCGGTGTTTATGCCGTCCCGGTTGCCTTGGCAATGGCGCAAATCCAGAACCTGGCTGTATATTATTTGAATGTTCGGAGGGTTCTCAAGGAGAAGGTATGGAATGTCCAGCCTGTGGTCTTAGAGAATTAGATTTCGAATTTGTAGAGGAGCACTCTGTTGAATACAAGGCCGAGTCTTTAATGTATTCGATCTTTCGTTGTCTGGATTGTGGCACAGAGTTTTCTGACCCGATGAAGCCGGCTCCGCCGGAGTGGTATGCCCATACAAATGAGTTTTATGGTTGGAGATGGGAATTTGATGAATTTATCGCCGATCTTGAGAAGGACAAAGAAAGGTTGAAAATTTTAGAGATCGGATGTGGTGAGGGCTCGGCTCTTGAGAAATTGCATGAAAAATATGATGTCTGTGGTCTGGATTTTAATGTTCAGGCAATTAATGTTGCTATGTCAAAAGGGGTAGAGGTTTACAGTTTGACGCTGGAAGAATTTATTGAAAAGTTTCCCGATAGGAGGTTTGACGCTGTTGCGTTATTTCAAGTTATAGAGCACCTCGATAATCCGATAAAATTTCTTGATATTATAAAGAGCATTCTGAATAAGGATGGGAAAATATATATTTCGATACCGAACCCTAAGAGGATAAGTCTCTTTGTTGAAAGGGAGTGGTGGGACTATCCGCCGCATCATTTAACGCGTTTCTCAGAGGCAGGGATAGATGCTTTGATGAAAAGGGCCGGTTTTGAGGGGATAATGACCAAATCTCAACCAGTGGATAGTACTTCATATGATCTGACATCACTCTTTGCAAATAAAGTAGTGGAGAATGTTTTTAAGATCGATGTGGGAAGATTAGCCAGATACCAGAGGGTGATCGTTAAGACTCCCATAATCGTATTTACATATCCAATATTCAGGATTATCTATAAATTTATTCAAAGAGGAAGAACTGGTATGGATTTCTATTTTACAGGGAGGTGCTGTAGTGCAAACGACAAATGATTCAGGAACTGCCAAGAAGATGCCGATGGTCAGCGTGGTCATCCCATCCTATAATTCAGGCCACTTTATAGTGGAAACACTCGGCAGTGTCTTTGCGCAAACCTATACAAATTTTGAGGTGATACTCGTAGACGATGCCTCTACAGATATGACCGAACTGGCGGTAATGGATAACTTCGGGGAACAAATTGACCAGGGCAGGTTGACCTATTTAAGAAATGAAAAGAATTTGGAGAGATGCCGTTCCAGGAATCGGGGCGTTGAAGCTGCGAAAGGCGAATTAATAGCGTTTCTGGATGCCGATGATATCTGGTTGCCCTGTCATCTTGAAGACGCGGTTGAGCAGATTAGCGGGTCTGATGCCGATATGGTCTATACTTTCCCGGCATATACCGACGCAAAACATACGGTCGATGTAGAAAAGACCATTGAAAGAAAGGTGCGTGAGTATTCA
>CBDVCO010000012.1:0-29930 GCA_965372515.1 uncultured bacterium
CACAAGAGATCGAGCGGGCGCTCGTTGAGACGATAAGCGAGAATACCTCCGACGGGATAGTCGCGCCGCTTTTTTTTATGGCTTTAGGCGGCCCGCCTCTGGCGCTCGCCTATAAAGCGATCAATACGCTTGACTCAATGCTTGGCTACAAGAATGAAAAATATCTACACTTTGGCTGGTTCCCCGCTCGCCTCGATGATCTGGCAAATTATATTCCGGCCAGGATCACGGCATTTATAATGGTTATCGCCTCCTTTATGCTCGGGTTTGACTGGAGGGCCTCGGCTAAAGTCTTGGCGCGTGACGGCTCAGCGCATCCGAGCCCGAACGCCGGACTGCCCGAGGCGGCGATGGCCGGGGCCATAGGCATAACGCTTGGCGGGGCATCTCTTTATAACGAAAGTGTGGTGAATAAGCCTGTAATCGGAGCGGGGCTAAAAAACCACACTCCCGCGGTTGTAGCCTCGACAGTCCGGATCATGCATTTGACAGGAATAATTATGGCCTTAGCGGCCGTTATCTTCACATACTTTAATTAACTTTGGGGAGCAAGCGTTATGTACTTTACCATACTTAATTTTATCTATCTCTTGAGCATCGTAATATGGATAGGGATGATATTTTTTACGACTTTTTTTGCAGCTCCTAGCGTCTTTAAGGTCCTGCCCAGAGAAACAGCGGGCGAGGTGATGGGCTCTATATTTCCCAAGTACTGGATAGTCGGATACGTCTCGAGCGTTGCAGCGCTGGCGAGCACCATTTTAATATCCCGCGCCCTTGGCTTTTATCCGGGCGAGCGCCTCACTATCCTGATCATCATGACCGTTCTCTCTTTTTTTTCCGGGTTCGTTATAGGACGAAAAGCGCGCGCGATCAAAGCTCAGATGAAGAGGGCAGGAGAGGGCGAAGAGAAGGCAGCTCTTAGAAAGAGCTTTGGTAAGATTCACGGGGTAAGCGCCGCAGTTAATCTCTTGATACTCTTTCTGGGGGTTCTCTTGATATTTATTATGGCGCGTTCAGGCGGGTTTTAGATGAAGGTCCCCCACGGCGGAAACATATGGGCAGTGGCAAAGCACCTCGGCCTTGACGCGAAGGATCTGATCGATTTTAGCGCGAACGTTTCGCCCCTTGGTCTTTCTCCCAAGGCCAGGGAGCTTATCAAGGATGCAATAGACTTGCTGTCAAACTACCCGGACCCATCGGCCCACGAGCTTATTGAAGCTCTCAGTGCCTATCACGGGATCGACGGAAAATATATAACCGTTGGCAACGGCTCGAGCGAGCTCCTCTATGTGATCCCGAGGGTCTTACAACCGAAGAACGCCCTTATAGTCGAGCCCGCATTCGGCGAGTACGCCCGTTCTCTTGAGCTTGCCGGGTGTAGCGTTGAGAGGTTTCAGACACTGGAAGCTGATTCTTTCAGGCTCGATATTGACGCTCTGATAGAGCGTCTTAAACAAGAAGAGGGTTTTGACATCCTCTATATGGCGAACCCGGCGAGTCCCACGGGGGTGCTCACCCCTCTAGGTGATATGGTGCGAATACTTAAGGCGTGCGAGGAGCGCGGCGTAATCTTCGTCGTGGACGAGGCGTTTTGCGACTTTGTCGAGGAGGGCTCTATGAAGTCCGTGGTGCCGGTCTCCAATGCGCTGGTCGTCTTAAGGAGCATGACGAAGTTTTTCTCTCTCGCAGGACTTAGGCTCGGTGTATTGATCGCCCCTGCCGATATTGCCCGCAAGGTTGCAGACGAGATGGTCCCGTGGTCGATCAATAGCCTGGCAATGGCGGCGGGCTCTGGCTCTCTAATGGACAAGGCCCATATAGAGAAGGTAAGAGAGTGGTTCGCAGGCGAATACCGCTTCATGAGAGAGGCGCTCGCCTCAATTGAGGGCGCCACACTTTTTGACTCGAGCGCCAATTTCTTCATGCTGAAGCTTGACCCTCTTTACGGGACCGGGCCGGTTCTCAGGGACAGGCTCCTGGATGATAGAATTATTATAAGGGCGCTCTCTGAGTTCCGAGGCCTTGGAGATAATTTTATAAGGGTATCGATAAGGACGAGGGAGGATAATATCTTCCTGATTGATCGCCTGAAGGCGGCGCTTCGCGAACTCGCGCCCGCCCGGAAGGCCTAGATGCTCGCCGTAATGACGGTCTTTACATTTCCCCGTACATTGAAATCTCCGACCACCTTAAGCTCTTTCGGTTTGATGGTCTCGTTTATATCATCGAGTATCCGGTTGGTGGCCTCTTCATGAGAGATTTTTTTATCCCTGTAGGAATTCAGATAGAGCTTCAGAGCTTTTAGCTCAAGGACCGATTTGTCCGGCGTATAGGCGATCCGGATGGTAGCGAAATCCGGGTAGCCCGATCTCGGACATAGGCATGTAAATTCCGGGAAGCTGACCTCTACGAGGTAGTCTCTCTCCGGTGTCGGGTTATCCCATGCTATGAGCCGTGCCGCCTCGACGGCCTCTTCGCCGTATTTTTTCTTGTTATCCATAGCAATAAAATATACCAGTATTCACGCTCCTTGTAAAGAAGCCGCAACAAAGGGCCTACGCATGATTGACATGGCCGCCTTTGTTGTGTAAAGTTTTATCTTCAGAGAGAGGGTCTTTTTTACCCTGAAAGGAGTTGTCCTATCGTCTGGCTACAGTTTTTAGTATGCGCCCTGGTAATCATAGTCGCCGGGGCAAATCTATCAAAGTACGGCGACGTGATCGCCGAAAAGAGCGGGCTGGGCAGGGCGTGGATAGGCCTTATACTTATGGCGAGCATTACGTCGATGCCGGAGCTTATCACCGGAGTATCGAGCGTAGCGCTGGTGGGCGAGCTTGACCTGGCCTTCGGCGACATAATGGGCTCGTGCGTCTTTAACCTCGCCATACTCGCGCTCATGGACCCCATGAACGGCAAGGTATCCATATTCAGCAACGCGGGCAAGGGCCATGTGCTATCCGCATCGTTCTCGGTCCTTCTTATCGGCATCGCGGCCATCTCCATTGAGACGGCGGGTTTTGTCCCGACCTTTTGGCATATATCGCTGAGCACCCCGATTATATTCATCGTCTATTTCGTAGGGATGCGCACGCTCTATAAATACGAAAAGAGCGTTATCGATGAGTTTGTCACAGATGCTGTCAAAGTACTCGAATACAAGGGGATCGGGCTACGAAGGGCGATCGTGATGTTCGCGATCAACGCCGCCTTCGTGATAGTCGCCGCGATATTCCTGCCCTTTATCGCAGAGCGAATAGCTCGTATTACGGGGCTTGGCACTACATTCGTCGGAAGCGCTTTTGTCGCGCTGACCACGAGCCTCCCCGAGGTGGTCATATCCATTGCCGCCTTAAGGATTGGGGCGATAGATATGGCAATTGCCAATATGTTCGGCTCTAATATGTTCAATATCATGGTGCTCGGCGTCGATGATATATTCTATACCAAAGGGGCCGTCTTTGCCGAGGTCTCCAAGAGCCATACGGTAACGGCCGTGATCTCTATTGTTATGGCCTCCATTGCCGTGATCGCGCTGACATACAGGCAGACCAAGAACGCGCTTCTCCGTTTCGGATGGGGGACATTTACCATACTCATTATCGGGCTCTTTAATTTTCTCGTGCTCTATCTGATGAAGTAGTGCTATATCACCCCTTCCGGGAAGTATATGATTTATAAGGATTTTAGCTCATGAAAAAGAGTCGCGTAATTTTATGTATCCTTTTTTTCGGCCTCTAAAATCCTTGACACAACGCCCGGCCTCTGATACTTTAACACTACTTATATTCAGTGCATTTCGTATAATCCGCAAAAATAAACAGATTTTCGCAATTTAACTGAAATCGAGCTATTTTTAAAAAAATAAATACAACGTAATGAAAGGATAATTAAATGAGAAGCAAAGTCTATTTCCTGTTACTCGCTATTGTTTTTGCAACAGTATCAATCTCAGGCTGTGCCAAGCAGGTGGAGATGACCGATCTTTCAAGCGAAGAGGCGGAACTCGCCAGGGAGGCGGATAAAGCACCCAAGAAAGTGAAGCCAGCGGAAAAGGATGCCACCGGCAAGCCGATACTCTACGGCGATACCTCGGCCATTGGCGTGGGTGATGATGTTATTATAGACGTGCTCTTTGATTTTGACCGCTATTCCATCAAGCCTGAAGGCAGGGCTTCTTTAGAGAAGAACGCAAAGATATTCAAGGAGCACAACGACGCGATGATAACCCTTGAGGGCCATTGCGACGAGCGCGGCACCGACGATTATAATATAGCGCTCGGTGAGAGAAGGGCCAGCGCGGTGTTTAACTATCTCATCAAATTAGGGGTATCAAAAGGGCGTATGATTAAGATAAGCTACGGCGAAGAGCGCCCGTTCTGTACAGAGAGCACTGAGGATTGCTGGCGTCAGAATAGAAGGGTTCATTTCAAGGTCGGAAAGTAAGGTTATCCAGGGGGTTTTGGTCTCAGACCCCATATATCTAGAGGGTCGGGTTTATGCCGCGCAATATGCGGGAGCATTTTAACCCGGCCCTTTTTTTGTACCTTTAATATTGATATACTATTATTTAGATATGTTTTTCAATATGCACTGGTAGAGAGCAAAGCCCTGGGGGCAAACGGATGACAGAGCCTTTTAGATTCTTTGAATGCGTGCCTATAATCAGGCTTACGGGGAGAAGGACCAATAACGTCTTCTCTATGATAGATATATTGAAGGACGTGAGCCCGGAGTGTATATTCCACCATGTGCATCAGTATTTCCTCAGGCCGGAGATGCAGCTTCAGCGATACCATAATGACTTTGCCATCTGGGTTGCCAATGCGATCGGCGATCGCGTGCTCAGTGAGAGGCTCGCCAATATCAACCCCTTTGCCTTCCCCAATATAGAGGATATCCGCATGGAGATCATAGAGGTTATGGCCACACGCGTGAAGGAGTACGGCGCGCTTCGTGAAGCGTTACCCGGCAACGAGTTCTTCTTTAACGAGGCGACGACACTTGTCTTCCCCTCAGGCCATGAGGCCGGCGACCTGCCCGAGTTCTACGAGGCCCTTAAGGAGATCGATTGCTCAAGTGTCTACTTCCATTTCTACGAGGCGAGGCTCAGGGTCGGAAGGGACTCGGACGACTTCAGCTTCTTCCTCGGCACCTCGCTGGGCCTCGTTGAGCTTGCCGCCTCTATTGGCAGGCTCGACCCCTATATGTACGATACCGAGACGTTAAGAGAAAAACTTCTAAAGCTTATTAAGGCTGAGTTATCATGAAGCTCGACGATTATAAGGATATAGCTCCCCCCGTTGAGATCAGGGCCATTGAGAAACTAGCCGAGAGGCTTCAAGGCAGGAAGATGCTCCACGTCAACTCCACTGCCGAAGGCGGCGGGGTGGCCGAACTCCTTCAGAGGATGATCCCTCTTTTGCAGGGCCTGGGCATTGACGTCAGGTGGGAGGTGATAGAGGGTAACGACGCCTTCTTCGAGGTCACGAAGACTTTTCATAATACGCTTCAGGGTAAGGGGACCTCACCTACAAAAGAGATGTGGGAGGTCTACAGGGAGATAAATCAAAAGAACGCCGAGCGTCTGGACCTCGACGCGGACTGCGTGTTTATTCATGACCCGCAGCCTGCGCTCCTGATAGAAAGTAAAGAGAGGGGAGTCTGGTTCTGGAGGTGCCATATAGATGTCTCACAGCCTGAAAAGGTAACGTGGTTTCAATTAAAGGACATTGTGGAGAGATATGACGCCTGCGTATTCTCGGTCTCAAAGTTCGCGCAGTCGGTAAAGATCCCGCAGTTCAGGATACCCCCCTCCATCGACCCTCTAAGCGAGAAGAATATCGATCTGCCCCCCGAGGAGATAGAGGCGGTATATGAGAAGTTCGAAGTGCCGAGGGATAAACCCGTACTCCTGCAGGTCTCCCGTTTCGACCCGTTCAAAGACCCGCTTGGCCTTATAGACGCCTTTCGCATGGTGAAAAAATATAATGATTGCCGCCTGGTGCTGGCGGGCGGCACCGCCACCGACGACCCGGAGGGGGAGAAGGTGCTGGCTGAGGTTAGAGAGAAGGCCGCGGATGATCCCGATATACATATCCTACTTGTGCCCCCGTTCAGCGACCGCGATATAAACGCGCTTCAGAGGGGTGCCGATATAGTCCTGCAGAAATCGACACGCGAGGGCTTCGGCCTTGTGGTGGCCGAGGCGCTCTGGAAAGAGAAGCCCGTTATAGGCGGTGCTGTCGGCGGGATACCGCTTCAGATAATAGACGACGTGACGGGCTCTCTTGTCCACTCTATCGACGGTACGGCATTTCGTATACGCCAGTTGCTTCAAAATCCAAAGATGGCCGAAAATTTCGGCAGGGCAGGTAAAGAGCATATAAGAAGGAGCTTTCTTATTACAAGACATATTATGAACTATCTGGCGGCATGGGTCGCCATGGAGGAAGAAGGACGAAAGGTCATCTATCTCTAGAAGGAAGGTAAGTTAACCTTCCACACCAACTCGATCTCCCCCTGTGTCCTTTGATCTAACTTAAACCAGGGAGCTTTCTTATGGGACCGTTCGAAGATACAAAGCTCATTGTCGTATCCAACCGGGAGCCCTACCAGACGAGCCGCGGTAAGTCGATAAAGACCGTTGGCGGCCTTGTGAGCGCGCTCGATCCGATACTAAGGCGCACCGAGGGGATATGGATTGCCTCTGGGGAGGCGAGCGAGTTTAAGGCCCCCTATGAATCATCAAAGGTTCCGCCCTTACCGGATGATCAGGGTTATACGCTTATCAGGGTCCCGCTCTCAGATGACGACATTGACGATTACTACAACGGATATTCCAACTCGTTTCTCTGGCCCATGTGCCATGTGACACTCGACCGCATATATTTGAAACGCTCTTTCTGGACCGCTTATAAGCGCGTCAACGAACATTTTGCCGATGTGGTCTCCCAGGTGGCCGAAAAGGGCTCTTACGTCTGGCTCCAGGACTATCACCTTTCGACATGCGCCGCGCGCATCAGGGCCAAAAGGCCGGATATAAAGACCTCGCTCTTCTGGCATATCCCATGGCCCTCTTATCATGTCTTCAGGATCTGCCCCAACCGGCGCGAACTGCTTGAGGGGATGCTCGCCAACGACCTGTTGGGTTTTCAGCTTGAATCGTTCAAGGGAAATTTCATCAGTTGCGTGGAGAAGGAGCTCGGGGCAAAGGTGGATGCCAAAGGCGGCGTGGTGAGCTACAAAGGCCATAAAACAAGGCTCAGGGCCTTTCCCATAAGTGTCGACTACGCGTGGTTTGATAAGAGTTCCACAGAGCCCGCTGCACGCAAGTTCGTAAAGAGCTTTGTAAAGCAAAAGGGTCTAGAAGGGCTCTCGCTTGGCCTGGGCCTTGGAAGGCTTGACTATACCAAGGGGATCACGAAATGCCTCTATGCGCTGGACCTCTTCTTTGAGAAGTACCCGGAATACAGGGAGCGCTTCACCTTTATCCAGGTAGCAGTGACCACCAGAAAGGTGGAGCCGTTTATTACCTATAGGGATCTTGTGAAGAAGTTGGTCAGGAGGATCAATAATAAGTTCTCTACCCCCGGGTGGCGCCCCATCGTATATACGGAGAAGAGGATACCGCATGAAAAGCTCGCCGGCCTCTACAGGCTCTGCGATATCGCCATTATAAGCTCACTCTACGACGGCATGAATCTGGTGGCAAAGGAATATGTCGCCTCGCAGTCCGACTCCGACGGCGTCCTGCTCTTAAGCGAGTTTGCCGGAGCGGCGGAGGTTATTCCCGGTGCGAGGTTAATAAACCCGTATGATTACGAGTCCATGGCCGACTCCCTTAAGGAGGCCCTCGAGATGGACCCCGCATCAAGGAAGAGATCGATCAACAAGGCCAGAAGATATTTAAAGAGCCATGACGTCTATAAATGGGTCGACGACGTATTGACGGAATTCAGGCGTGTTCCATGACCAGACGCCTTACATCTTCCAAATACTTTGATCTTTTAAAGGGCCGATTACCCGGCAAGCGGGGCAGAGCCCCCCTTTCTATCTTCCTGGATTTCGACGGCACGCTTACCCCCATTGCCGGCCACCCCGATGACGCCTTTCTCTCAGCTTCTACCAGGGATATCCTGATCGCTTTAAACCGGTACTTCCCCGTAGCGATAATAAGCGGCAGGGGGCTAAGCGACCTTAAGGAGAAGGTCGGCGTAGAAGGGCTTACCTTTGTCGGCAATCACGGGATGGAGATATCGTCCAATGAATTTTCATTTATCTATGATATAGGGCCTGTAGAGACTGAGGCGCTTAGTAACGTAGCAGGTAAACTCGGTAAGCTTTCGGCTTTGTGCGACGGCACGGTACTCGAGAAGAAGGGGCTAACACTAAGCATCCACTACAGGCTCCTTAAAAGCAAAAAGAAACCCTCTTTCCTTAAGAAGGTCGCTTCCATACTACGGCCGTTCAATTCGAGTGGGCTTATCAGGATTACCAGCGGAAAGGAGGTCGTAGAGGTAAGGCCGACTGCCGATTGGGACAAGGGCAGCGCCCTTGAGTGGCTGATGGAGAGAAGGGGGTTCGCGGGCACTACACCGCTCTATCTGGGAGACGACAAGACCGACGAGGACGCCTTCAAAGCTATAAAAGGTAAGGGGCTCTCCATCTTTGTAGGCCGAAGGGCAAGTTCAGCCGATCTCTATCTCGCCAGCCAAAGCGAGGTCGAACCGATGCTCGCCTTTCTGGCCCGCAGCGGGCCGGGTCCGGGTGGAAATTTCCGAACCGGTTAATCTCACCTAACGTGATGCACCCGCATAGTGCCAGGCTAAAAGAAGAGGGCCCGGGTCAAGGTGTATCTTAAGCACACTCTATCGCTTTTTATGGCTGGTAAGGTTGTGGGGGTCAAGGGCGGGGGTCATGAATTGATAAGGCTTTCGAGCGCCTCACAGACCTCTTTACTTTCTACGCCTTTAAAGAACAGCCTGATGGTGAAGAGAAAGTCCCGTTTTTCCTCTTCATTGAGCGCCCGGTAGAGCTTCGTTATGAGGTGCTCCTGTAGTTCGGTCGGACTCTCCTCAAGGCTCATATCAGAGTCGATAAAGAAATAGGTCGGGTCTTTATCGAGGACTTCCGAGATGGTCAGCCACTCCTCAGTGGATATCGGGATCTGCCCCTTCTCCTTCCTGAGATATGTGGTTCTGTCTATATCGAGGCATTGGGCCATCTTCTCCTGCCTGAACCCGCGCTCCTCCCGTGTCTCTTTTAGCCTGTAGAGTATGGCCCTTGTGTTTATCATGCACATAGTATATACCCGCAAGGGGCCTTTTGGCAACTGCTAAATGCACTCTCATTAAATAATAAGTGATAATAGTGGATCTATAATTTTTGCCAGCTCCGGCTTCGGTGGCCGCTGGTGCGGGGTTTGATAAGAACTTTTAAGTGATAACCTCCTTGAAGATGGACTTTATAACGGGTAGTATGTCGAATAATATCTTTTTCTTATAAAAATTACGGCACAGGGGTTTAAGGCGTCTATGCTGAAGTACTATGAAAAATCCATATCCATCCTTCTCCTTATCCTGGTATTTTCCCAGGCCTTTGTAAATATATACGACTTTGACGTATGGTTTCACATTGAGGCGGGCGAGTATATGCTCGCCAATTGGGAAATTCTCGATAGGGACGTCTTCTCCTATACCGCGCTCAATCTCCCGTGGGTCGCCCACGAGTGGCTCTTCGAGGTCCTGATCTATATCGTCTATGCCCTTGGCTCAGTTACAGCTGTAACTCTCTTTAAGGCGCTCGTTTTATGCGCTCTTTTCGTAATATATCTTAGGCTTTTTAAGAGGCTCTCCATAAGCCCCGCTCTTACTATAGTGCTGCTGACTGTGGCCTCAATCCTAGCGCGAGAGCGTTTCATTGAGCGTCCGGAAATTATTACATATCTATTTAGCGCCCTGTTTATCTCGTCATTTGAAACACTACGCATAAACCGTACGGGCATTATAAGGTGGAGAGAAGAGCGTCTCTGGGTCTTTCCGGTCTTGATGGTGCTGTGGGCGAATTTTCATTCCGGGGCGATATTCGCCATTGCCATATGCGGGGCGTACGCTCTCGGTGAGCTTATAACGAGCGTCTTAAGCGCGTTTCTCGGCGCCAATAAGAGAGCGCTAAAGGATATTATATTCGGCTCGATCAAGCTACGCGTCTATTTCGCGATATTGGTCGTCACCTTTGTCGTAGGATTTATAAATCCCAATACATACCATGTCTATACCTATCCCTTTGTCGCCCTCGACATCAGCGCGCAGACCGGGCTCTTCCTCGCCGAATACTCGAGGCCGCTCTGGGCAACGGACAGCCTCTTTTTTATAATGATCGCGATATCCATTTTAATTATTTCCGTAAATATCATCTTTAACCTGAGGGCCGTTGTCATAGCGCATATAATGCTCTTCATATTCTTTTCGGCCCTGGCGCTAAAGTATAATAGAAATATCGCTATCTGGGCCGTTGTCGTCGTGCCTTTTGTAGCCTTCTATATTGAGGAGATCATTTCGTGGTGGCCCTCTTTCGTGCCTGATGCTCGTAGTCCTGGCAGGCTAAAGCCGTTCTTCTCTGCCGGCGCGATTATCTTATCCATTGCCATTGTGGCGCCCTTTACTCTAGAGGCGATGAGGGGAGGCTGGTGGGGCCCTGGAATAAAAGAGGGCAGATTTCCCGAGGGGGCTATAAAGTTCCTCGACGAACACGCGATAGAAGGCAATATGTACAACTCATACGAGTTCGGCGGCTATCTTTTGTGGAGGAGCTTTCCCCAAAGGAAAGTATATATAGACGGCAGGAGCGACATATATACCAAGCTCCTGATGGAGCAGAGAAAGCTCAGTATCCTCGGTTTTGAAAAGCTCGTTGAAAAATACGACATCAATTATCTGATAATGAGCTATTCCGAAAGCACGTCGAGATATATCAACCCCAACCCCGTATTCGGCCGTGAGCTCGCTCTCGTCTGGTGGGACGACGTCTCAATGGTCTATCTAAGGAGAGCGCTTGAGAATAGCGCTCTTATCAAGAGGTACGAGTATAAGTTTGTAAGGCCGACCGACCTTAGTTTAAGCTTCACCGATCTCGGTGAGCCAGCGCTTTTGGCGGCCGAGTTAAAGAGAAATATCAACGAAGACCCGAACAACTGGCGCGCAAGGATTCTTTTAAAGCGTCTGTATGAAAAGTTCGGCAACGGTGGAAAAAAATTAAAATGACATGAACCCGTCTGATAATCGCTTGACTCTTTTCGTGGCTGTGTTAGTATTTTAAAGTTAGGGGGCGCGGGGGTGATCCCAATTTTTTCTGTAACATTACCGTCCTTTTTATATAATAATATTACCCTGCGGGAGTAGCTCATCTGGTAGAGCACGACCTTGCCAAGGTCGGGGTAGCGGGTTCGAGCCCCGTCTCCCGCTCCAATCTTTTTGACTTTAAAATTTTTTATAATTGTACGAGATGTCTAATTTATCCAAACCTGCACAGAAGATGGCGCGCCTCAAATCCTACATGGACAAAAAGGGGCTTAAGAGCACGACTCAGCGCGACTGCATCGCAGAGGCTTTCTTCAAGACCACAACACATATAAGCCTCGATGAACTTTTAAAGAAGGCCAAGAGAAAGACAAACAATATCGGCTACGCTACCGTCTACAGGACGATGAAGATGATGGCCGATTCAGGGCTTGCGGTGCAAAGGCAGTTCGGCGACGGTCAGACCAGGTATGAGAACCTTCCGGCCGACGGCCATCACGATCACATTATCTGCGTTAAGTGTTCGAAGATAGCGGAATTCAGGAACCAGAAGATAGAGGAACAGCAGTTGAAGAGCGCCAAAGAGCTCGGTTTCAAGGTAATAAATCATAAGCTTGAGCTTTACGGTTATTGCAGCAAGTGTAGCTGAAAATTTTTTGTATTCTAATTGAAAATGAAAGTTAAAATCAATTAAGCTATGCATAATCACGGCGGTAAAAAACCAAAGGGGATGGGCGAGGGCGCTGAGACGCTTGTACTTGTCGGTAACCCGAATGTGGGGAAAAGCGTCATATTCGGCATACTTACGGGCCGGTACGCCACTGTAAGCAACTACCCGGGCACAACGGTAGAGGTCTCAAGGGGGAGCGCGACCCTCAAGGGTAGGGGCTACCAGATAATAGACAGCCCCGGTGTGAACAGTCTTCTTCCGATGAGCGAGGACGAGAGGGTAACGAGGGATATTCTCTTAAAGAGCGATGTGGACACTGTTCTTCAGCTCTTTGACTCGAAGAACTTGAGGCGCGGCCTTCTCGTCACTCTCCAGCTTATCGAGATGGGCCTGCCGCTCACGCTCGCGCTTAATATGTACGACGAGGCCGGCGAGAGGGGTATCTCGATAGACGCTAAACTTTTGGGCGAGATAACGGGGCTTAGTGTCGTAAAGACTATCGCCACGCAGAGGTGGGGAATTGAAGAGCTTAAGTCGGCCATACAAAAAAGCGGGAAGAGCGAGCTCTCTGTTACCTATCCGGCGCTCATCGAGGCTGGAATAAGCGATCTGGAGGCCCTTTTACCTGAAGCCAATATTTCGCGCAGGGCGCTGGCGCTGATGCTCCTTGGCGGCGACGTCTCGCTCTTGCCCTTGCTAAAGGAAAGCCTGAAGCCAGAGGATGTCTTCGCCATAAAGTCGATATGCGACACGGTGCAGTCGAGCTTCACCGATTCGGTCGCCTACATTATTAATATTACAAGGCTTAGAGAGGTCGATAAAATTGTAAAAAAGGTCTTAAAGAAGGAGAGAAAGGCCGGAAGTCCGATAGCCAAAAAGATCGGCAGATGGGCCATGGACCCGATATTCGGTATACCGATACTCCTTTTGGTCCTCTTTGTCATGTATGAGTTCGTCGGTGTCTTGGGCGCCGGCGTATTCGTCGATTTTCTGGAGAGCTTTGTCTTCGGCGAATATCTAAACCCGTGGTCCGATCGCGTAGTCTCGCTTCTTTTTCCATCCGGATTTATACATGACCTGCTGGTCGGCCCTTACGGGCTCATTACCATGGCGCTTACCTACGCGATAGCCATTATACTTCCGATCGTCGGGGCGTTCTTTATCTTCTTCGGCATACTCGAGGACTCGGGCTATCTGCCGAGGCTCGCCGTTATGGTCGATAAGATCTTTAAGATGATGGGCCTTAACGGTAAGGCGGTGCTCCCGATGGTCTTAGGATTAGGCTGCGACACCATGGCCACGATGACGACAAGGATACTTGAGACAAGAAAGGAGAGGGTGATAGTAACCCTGCTCCTGGCCCTCGGTGTCCCTTGCTCGGCACAGCTCGGAGTGATACTCGGCATGCTGGGGTCTGTCTCGTTTATGGCGACCATCGTCTGGATCGCGGTCGTACTGCTGGTTATGTTTATTGTAGGTTACCTGAGCTCAAAGGTCGTCCCCGGGGAGAGGTCGGATTTTATCCTGGAGATACCTCCGATGAGGGTGCCTCAGGCGTCGAACATTCTCCTAAAGACGCTGGTGAGGGCCCAGTGGTATCTAAAAGAGGCGGTGCCGCTCTTTATAATAGGTACACTGCTCCTCTTCGCGCTCGATAAGCTCGAACTTCTTACAGGACTTCAAAACGCCCTGTCTCCGGTAATAAAGGACTTTCTCGGCCTCCCTGTCGAGGCCACCGAGGCCTTTATCGTGGGCTTTTTAAGGAGGGACTACGGCGCGGCCGGGCTCTTGTCTCTCCAAAAAGATGGCATGCTCGAGCCGGTTCAGGTGGTCGTTAGCCTCGTGACGATCACGCTCTTTGTCCCGTGCATAGCCAACCTCCTTATGATCGTAAAGGAGATGGGGATGAAGATAGCTATTATGATGACGATATTTATATTCCCTTTCGCCATACTCGTCGGGGGGATATTGAACTTTATTCTGAGGGGCCTTAATGTTACCTTCTAGCACGGAGGTGGGAGGAATAGATGGAAGAGACGGACAGAAAAGTTGAGGAACTCCTGGAGTTTATCTGGTCGGAGCGCGAGGCGGGCAGAGACTCTGTCGCGGCACTCCTTAAGATCGAAGAGGTCGCAGAGAGCGGCGCCGACAAGGGAACATTAAAGGAGATGGAGGGTGCCGGTCTTTTAAGCCTGAGCGCCGACACGGTGAAGCTTACGGCTCGTGGCGAGGACCTATCAAAGAACGCCATAAGGAGGCACCGGCTCGCGGAGCGCCTTTTGACCTCGGTCCTCGAGATCGACCCCGACCTTGCCGAAAAGACGGCCTGCGACTTCGAACACTCACTCTCGCCACTGGTGACCGACAGCATATGCACACTGCTCGCGCACCCCCCGACCTGCCCGCACGGCCATAAGATCCCCAGAGGCGACTGCTGCAGGGCGACGAGCAGGACGATAGAGCCGCTTGTAAAGTCCCTGAAGGAGCTGGAGGTCGGCGAGAGCGGCCGTATTATCTTCGTCCTATCAAAGTCGCACGCAAGGCTCGACAGGCTCGGCACTATGGGAATAGTGCCCGGAAGCGTCATCAGGCTCCACCAGAAGAGCCCGGCCTTTGTCATAGAGATAGGGGAGACGACGCTAGCGCTCGACCCGGAGATAGTCGGCGAGATATTCGTGAAGAAAGCGGGATAGTTTTCCATTTTAAAGGGAAATTACCTGCCACACCCTTCAAACATTTCTTTCCAAAGCCCCGTTCATATGCTAATCTTAGCTTATTATGCATCACTCCAATTTCGTACACCTTCACCTCCACACGCAGTACAGCCTGCTCGACGGCATGTTGAGGCCCAAAGAGCTTTTTGAGCGCACCCGTGAGTATAAGATGCCCGCGGTGGCGATGACCGATCACGGCAATATGTTCGGCGCGGTCGAATTCTACCAACAGGCGATAAAGGCCGGAATTAAGCCCATAATCGGCTGCGAGGTATATGTCGCTCCGGGCTCCCGCTTCGATAAAGAGCCGCCCCAGAGAGGGGGGCCGAGGTACACCAGCAACCACCTGATACTGCTGGTTAAAAACGATACTGGCTACAAGAACCTCTGTAAACTCATCACACATGCCTACACAGAGGGCTTTTACTACAAACCCCGAGTCGATAAAGAGCTCTTAAGCGAATATAACGAGGGGCTTATTGCGCTTAGCGCGTGCCTTAAGGGAGAGCTTGCCTCTCATATCTCTTCAGGCCAGATGGATAAGGCCAAAGAGGCGGCGGACTATTATAAAGAGACCTTCAAGAACCGCTTCTACATTGAGCTTCAGCATAACGGCATCGAAGAACAGAACAAGGCCAACGAGGGCCTTTTGGGTCTTAGTAAGACTATGGGCCTGCCCATCGTAGCCACAAATGACTGCCACTACCTTTCGAGGGAAGAGGCCAAATATCACGACATACTTCTCTGCATACAGACGGGAAAGACCGTGAATGACGAGAACAGGATGCGCTTTTCGACCGAGGAGATATATTTTAAGAGCCCCGCTGAGATGGAGGCGCTCTTTAGCGACCATCCCGAGGCTATACGTAATACCGTCGAGATAGCCGAGCGCTGCAACCTCAGGATGAATCTCGATGAAGACCATCTTCCCGACTTCCCAACCCCCAAAGGCGAGACGCTCGATAGTATGCTGGAGGTCAGGGCCAACGAGGGGCTTGACAGGAGGCTCGCGAAAATAGCGGAGCAGGGTAAAGATGTAGAGGCAGAAAAATGGAAATATCTCGAAAGACTCAAAAAGGAGATCCAGGTCATCGAGAGCATGGGTTTCCCCGGCTATTTCCTGATCGTCACCGACTTTATCGATTACGCTAGAGAAAAGGGGATCCCGGTCGGTCCGGGGCGCGGTAGTGCCGCGGGGAGCCTCGTGGCCTACGCCCTCGGGATAACCAACCTCGACCCCATTGAGCATAACCTCCTCTTCGAGCGATTCCTCAATCCCGACAGAATAAGCCTGCCTGATATTGATATCGATTTCTGTATCGAAGGGCGCGACGAGGTAATAAGGTACGTTACCGAAAAGTACGGCAAGGAGAACGTCACGCAGATAATCACATTCGGGCAGATGAAGGCGAGGGCGGTTATCCGCGATGTGGGCAGGGCGCTAGACATGAGCTACGGAGATGTTGACAGGATCGCGAAGCTAGTTCCAAACCAACTGAACATTACCATTGACGAGGCCCTGAAGCAGGAGCCGGAGCTAGTGAGGCTCATGAAGTCCGATGACAGAGTCGCCGAGCTTATAACTGCGGGGAAATGCCTGGAGGGCCTGCCGAGGCACGCCTCGACCCACGCCGCCGGGGTCGTTATCGCCAACAAGCCCCTTGTCGAATACCTCCCGCTCTATATGGGGCAGAAGGACAACGTCATCACTACGCAGTTCCCCATGAAGGATGTCGAAAAGATAGGGCTTGTTAAGTTCGACTTTCTGGGGCTAAAGACCCTGACGGTAATAGACAGGGCGAGACGTCTTATAAAGGAGAACCGAGGAGTCGATATCGATATAGATAATATCAGAGTCGACGACGAGGCGAGTTATAAGCTCTTGAGTTCAGCCAATACGAACGGGGTTTTTCAGCTTGAGAGTTCCGGCATTAAAGACCTCTTGAGGAAACTAAAGCCAACGGACTTCGAGGACCTTATGGCCGCGGTCGCGCTCTACCGTCCGGGGCCGCTTAAGAGCGGTATGGTCGATGATTTCATAAAGAGAAAGCACAAGAAGGTCGCCATTAAATACGATACCCCGGAGCTTAAGGAAATACTCGAGAATACTTACGGCGTTATCGTCTATCAGGAGCAGGTGATGGAGATAGTGCGTGTCCTTGCGGGCTTTAGCCCGGGTGAAGCCGACTCCATGAGAAAGGTGATGAGCAAAAAGCTCACCGAGGAGATGCTTGAGTTCAGGATCAAGTTTCTCGAAGGGGCGAAAGAGAAGAAGGTCAATCAAAGAAAGGCCGAGATCATCTTCGATCTCATAGCCCATTTTGCGGGTTACGGTTTCAACAAGAGCCACAGCGCGGCCTATGCTTTGATAGCGTACCAGACCGCCTATCTTAAGGCCCATTACCCGATCGAGTTCCTGGCCGCGCTCTTGAGCGCCGACATGGGCGATACCGATAAGGTCATACGCTACATGAACGAGTGCAGGGAGATTGGCATAGAGGTGGAGCCGCCGGACCTGAATAAGAGTGCGCTCGACTTTACGGTTAGTGGCGATAGCATCGTATTCGGCCTTGGCGCTGTAAAAAACGTCGGAACGGCGTCTATAATGGAGATATTGTCGGTACGAGATGAAGCCCCCTTTACGAGCCTCTTGGATTTTCTTAGCCGGGTTGACTCCAGAAAGGCAAACAAGAAGGTAGTGGAGAGCCTCATTAAGTGCGGGGCATTTGACTTTACAGGCGTAAAGCGATCGGAACTTTTCGCCTCCCTGGCTCTCGAGATGGATACGGCTCAAAGCGTTCAGCGCGACAGGCTCGACGGCCAGGAGTCCATCTTCGATGTCCTCGGTACTTCACAGGTAACCGCGCCTCGTCCCAGGCCCGGTGTGGTCGATCATGTGGAGTGGACCGATAAGGAGACACTCGCCTTTGAAAAAGAGACGTTGGGTATCTATATCTCATCGCACCCGCTCGAGGGCCACGTCGCTGAGCTTGAGCGTGTGACAACCGACACGACTGAAGCGCTCAAAAATAGAAGGAGCGATCAGTGCGTTACGGTTGGCGGGGTTGTGAGCGAATGTAAAACGATAAATACCAGAAAGGGCGACCGCATGGCCTTTGTCCGCATCGAAGACCTCCACGGTTCTGTCGAGGCGGTGGTCTTTTCCGATCTCTATAATAAACATAGGGACCTGCTTGTGAGCGATAGGATCGTGGTTATAAGCGGCAGGGTTGACAGGGGTGATGAGGCGACAAAGATCGTCGCGGACAAGATCACTCCCCTTGAAGATGCCAGCGAGGTTGTGGTAAAAAAAGTCCATATAATGGCAAGGGCCGATGAGGTTGATAAGTCGAGGCTCTTAGAGTTGAAGAAGGCGCTTGAGAAATGGCCGGGAAAGAGTCCGGTCTTTCTTCATCTCATGGGTTCTAATGATAAGGATGTCGTGATAAGCCTGCCGTCGTCGCTGAGCATAAACCCGCGCGACGAGTCCTTGAACAGCGTAAAGAAGACAATGCGCGGCTCTGAGATAAGACTGAGATAAGGGTACTTTATGGGATATGGAAATTCACTCGAATTTGAAAAGCCGATCGTCGAGATAGAGAAGATGATAGAGGAGATGAAACATTTTTCTCCCGACGGCGGGCCTGTTCAAAACGATGAGATAAAAAAACTCCACAAGAAGGCCAATAAACTTAAAAGGGAGATATACTCGAAACTCACCGCGTGGGAGGTCACCCAGGTTGCGCGCCATCCGGAGCGACCCTATTCCATAGATTACTTCGAGGAGATATTTGAGGATTTCCAGGAACTCCACGGCGACAGGTGCTTTGGAGACGACCGGGCCATAGTCGGGGGGCTCGCAAGGCTTGACGGGACCCCGGTTGTCGTTATCGGCACACAGAAGGGGAGGACGACAAAGGAGAAGATCTTCAGGAATTTTGGCATGCCGAACCCTGAGGGCTACAGAAAATCTCTTCGGCTCTTCCGCCTTGCCGAGCGATTCAACTTGCCGGTGGTGACATTCGTTGATACCCCGGGGGCCTATCCAGGGCTCGGGGCCGAGGAACGGGGACAGGCCGAGGCGATAGCCGCGAACCTGATGGCCATGAGTACTCTCAAGGTACCTGTAATTAGCGTGATAATAGGCGAGGGCGGCAGCGGCGGCGCGCTTGCTCTCGCGGTAGCCGACACGGTGATGATGTTGGAGTTCTCCACTTATTCGGTTATCTCGCCCGAGGGGTGCGCCGCGATACTCTGGAAGGATAACGCCAAGAGCGAGGCGGCGGCCAAGCAGCTTAAGCTTACGGCGAAGGACTTAAAGAAGCTCAATTTGATAGATTCAATTATCGAAGAACCTCTGGGCGGGGCGCACAGAAATCCGGGTCAGGCGTCGGAGAATTTGAGGGCCGCTATCATAGAAGCCCTTGAGATGCTCATCGATGTGCCGCTCGACAGCCTGTTGGAAGCCAGATATGAAAAATTCAGGAATATGGGCGCATTTAACAGCCCTGGTGAAGATTGATAAAACCACCGCCCTCTTTTAAATAATTTTATGCGTAAACCTTCCATCCTTGCCATTCTCATAATCATAATCGTCTCATGCGCCGTCTATGCGATGACCCTCTTTAACGGCTTTGTCTATGACGACGTCCCGCAGGTGCTGGAAAATCTCTGGATAACCGAGCTTTCCAATATCCCCAGGATCTTTGCCTCTTCGGCCTGGTCTTTCATGGGCGACGGGGCGAGCTATCATTACTACCGTCCGATGATGCATACTATTTATGCGCTTGAGTACCAGCTCTTTACCCTTAACCCGCTCTACTTCCATCTTGTAAATATCCTCATTCACGCGTTTAACTCTGTGATGGTCTTTGCGGTAGCGTCCGTCCTGCTCTCTCCTCGTGTTGCGAGCGCTGGGTTTAAAGGACCGGGTAGCATTATAAAAGATTTCCCGACACTGCCCTTTATAGCCGCGATATTTTTCGCGGTTCACCCTGTAATGAGCGAGAGTGTGGCATGGGTGGCGGCCATCCCTGAGCTTTCATACTCCGCATTTTTTCTACTATCGTTTTATCTTTATATAAAGAGCAGCGCTTTAGAGGATAACGGACGCGCTTCTTTCTCAATGTTAACAAAGCCCGCCTATATCTTTTCGGTTATCTTCTTTTTTGTCGCGCTCTTTTGTAAAGAGCCGGCCATGATGCTCCTGCCTGTTCTTGTCGCCTATGATCGCATTTCGCGCAAGAAGTTCTTTACGCTCTCCGCAGTCTCCAGGTATCTGCCTTTTGCAGTACTTGCCGTAATATATCTGGTCATAAGAGATAATGCGCTGGGTGGGCTTGCTCCGAAGTTTGCGGAACATTCCTATTTATCGATTTTTCAAAATATACTCAATGTCGGCCCGCTCGTCTTTGAGTATTTTTCAAACCTGCTCGTTCCGATGAAGTTCTCGCCGTTCTATGTCTTCTATCCGGTGCTCTCGTTTTTCGAGTCTACTTCACTCTATTCCTGGGCACTTGTTGTCATTCTCCTTGTACTTTACATATACCTCTTCGTAAGAAGAAGCGTCGCTTTTGTTGCCGCTACCTTGCTCTTGGCGCCGCTTTTGCCAGTTCTCTATATCCCAGCTCTAAGTACGAGCGTTTTCGCGGTACGCTATCTATATCTTCCTGTCGCGGGCTTTACTATTATCCTGGCTCTCATTGTCGGGGCTATTCTTTCTCGTCGGAAACTGACAGGTGGAAAGGGGGCGATAATACCTGTCATTATAGCGCTGGTGATCCTTTTCGCTCTTAGCTCCTTTAAGACGATCAAGAGGGGGCAGATATGGAAGGATGATCTAACGCTTTGGACTGAGACGGTAAGGCTCTATCCTAAGAACTACCACGCGCATCTTAATCTCGCCAAGTCATACATGGTTAGCGGGGAGGTGGAGCTTGCCAAAAAGGCGTACAACAACTCCATAAGGTTTAATAAGCAGCTTCTTCACCCAAAGAAGCTGTCTTTGGCCGAGAGCTGGTATAATCTGGGGCTCCTGGAATTCAATTCCAATGAGGTAGAGCGCGCTATCGAGGCCTATAGGCAGTCGCTTCGTATAAAGGTCAAGCCGAGCCTTACAAGGGACGTATTAAATAATCTGGGCAACGCCTACGCCACAGGCGGCTACATAGACGAGGCCATAAGGACCTATGAACAGGCTCTTGCCATCGATCCCAGCGACACTTACGTCCGCCATAATCTTGAGGCCGTTAGAAAGTGGAAGAAGAAATAAGGCGGTTTTTTTCCATCAGTTCGGAGTTTAACTCTCCCTCCCTTCTCAGCCCATCTTTCCAGCAAATCTATCCATACGGAAAATAAACACTTTTTTGGTTTTAGGGGTTGATTTTATCAAGGAAATAAATTAATCTATTTAATTATGCCAAAGAAGATGAAAAAAGATGATAAGGCGCGTAAACCTCTGACTCAATTGAGAAAAGAGATAGACGCCCTGGACGACAAGATCCTCGAGCTTTTGAACTCGCGTGCCCGTCTCGCTTTAAAAGTAGGCGAAAGCAAGGTCAAGAGCAAAAGGAATATCTACGCCCCGGACAGGGAAAGAAAAATTTATAGCCGCCTTAATAAGTTAAATAAGGGCCCGCTTCCAAAGCAGGCGATCAGGAACGTCTTCGGGGAGATCATAAGCGCCTCGCGTTCTCTGGAGCAGACCCTTAAGGTCGCGTTCCTCGGCCCTGTGGCGACATTCACCCACCAGGCGTGCATGCAGCACTTCGGCCAATCCGCCGAGTTCACGCCGAAGAACGACATCGCGGATGTCTTTGACGACGTGGACCGCGGCAAGGTCGATTTCGGCGTGGTCCCTATTGAGAATTCGAGCGAGGGGGTGGTGAGCCACACGCTCGATATGTTCGTCTCTTCCGATCTTAAGATCTACGCGGAGGTGCTCCTTGAGGTCTCGCTCGCGCTACTCAATAAGTCCGGCAAGATCTCGGATGTGGAGCGGGTCTCGTCCCACCCCAGCCCCATTGCCCAGAGCAGGGGTTGGTTAAAGGATAATCTGCCGGGCGTGCCGGTCTATTCGATATCGAGTACTGCCAAGGCCGCAAGCGAGGCGAGCAAAGACCCGAAGAGCGCGGCAATAGCGAGCGTTGCGGCGGCTAATATCTATGACCTGCAGGTGGTGGAAGAGCGCATCGAGGACAACATCAATAACTTCACCCGGTTCCTTATCATCGGCAAGGAGGAGGCCAAAAAGAGCGGCTCGGACAAGACCTCCATTATGTTCGCGATAAAGGATATCTCAGGGGCGCTCTATAAGATACTTCAGCCCTTCGCGAAACGAGGGATAAACCTTACCAAGGTGGAGAGCAGGCCCGTTAAGGAGAAGGCCTGGGAGTATATATTCTTCCTCGACATGGAGGGCCATATTACCGACGCCAATGTTAAAGATTCTATCGATGAGCTCTCAGGGCTCTGTAGTTTCGTAAAGATACTGGGCTCATACCCAAAGAGCCAGTAAGGAGTATAAAGACCAGGTGGTTAGTGACAAGAAAAATACTTTGGGACTTAAGGTTCCCGCTAGTATCGCCTCGCTCGTGCCTTATCCTCCGGGCAAACCGATCGAGGAGCTTGAGCGTGAGCTTGGTATATCCGGCTCTATTAAGCTCGCCAGCAACGAGAACCCGATCGGGCCGAGTGCAAAGGCCCTTGAAGCGATCAAGGATGCGGCGGGGAGTGTAAACAGGTACCCGGACGGATCTGCTTATTATCTAAAGGAGAAGCTCTCGAAGAGGCTCGGCCTTAATACGGACTCAATATTTATCGGTAACGGCTCGAACGAGGTGATAGAGCTTCTTGTCGCTATCTTCGCCGCCTCCGGCGAGGTCGTTTTCCCTGAGCCCTCCTTTGCCGTATATCCGATAGCAATTAAAGCGGCCGGGGCAACAGGGGTTCCGGTTCCTTTAAGGGACGACTTTACGATCGACCTTGATGCAATGGCAGATAAGATCGGGCCGAAGACGAGCCTTGTATTTATCGCGAATCCCAATAACCCGACCGGTACTATGGTTAAAGCTAGCGAATTTTCAGCCTTTATGGAACGCGTGCCAGAGTCGGTTATAGTCTGTATGGACGAGGCCTACGCAGAGTATGTCACGAATGATGCCTATCCGGATACGTTAAAATACGTAAAACAAGGGCGAGCAGTAATAGGGCTAAGGACATTTTCAAAGATATACGGCCTTGCGGGACTGAGGGTCGGTTACGGATTCGCCCCGCCTGAGATAATAGGTTATCTTGAGAGAGTCAGACAGCCTTTTAATGTAAATTCTCTGGCGCAGGCCGGGGCCGTCTCCGCTCTAGACGACGACGAGCACGTTAGACGCTCCAGAGAGGTCAATATTGAGGGGCTTAAATATCTCTACGCCGAGTTGGATAAACTCTCCGTAGAGTACGTACCGACAGAAGCGAACTTTTTTCTAATAAAGGTCGGCGACGGCAAGGGGGTCTACGACGCCCTCTTGAAGACGGGTGTGATCGTAAGGCCGATGGCGAGCTACAATCTCAATGAGTATATCCGGGTGACAGTCGGGCTCCCGCAAGAGAACGAACGATTTATAGAGGCCCTGGCCGTGGTTTTGGCGCAGGGCGTCTAATATTTAAGAGACGCATTTAATTCTGACTAAAAAAACTTAATTGATAATCCACAGCCACTTTTGCTTATGGGGCTGATGAAAACAGGAGGAGAAGTTGATGATTATTGTCTTACGTAAAGATGTTACCGAAGATCAGATCGAGCATATCGCCGATAAGATAAAAGAGGCGGGCTTGACTGTGCATATATCAAAGGGCGAGGACAGGACGATCATAGGCGCGATAGGCGACGAGGCGCTCGTGGCTACCGTGCAGTTCAACGCGCTGCCGGGTGTCGATAAGGTAATGCCGATAATGAAGCCCTACAAACTGGTGAGCAGGGAGTTTCAAAAGGAGAACTCTCTTATAAATGTAGGCGGCGTTACCATCGGCGGCAAAAAGATCCAGGTCATAGCCGGCCCGTGCAGTGTTGAGAATCAGGAGATACTCTCGAAGACCGCCAGGATGGTAAAAGATGCCGGGGCAACAATGCTTCGCGGAGGGGCCTTTAAGCCGCGCACGAGCCCGTACGATTTTCAGGGGCTTGGGAAGGTCGCGCTCGAATACCTCAAAAAGGCGAGTGAAGAGACAGGGCTGCCTGTAGTAAGCGAATTGATGGACCCGCGAGACGTCGCGCTCTTCGACGAGTTTGTCGACGTTATCCAGATCGGCGCGAGGAATATGCAGAACTTCAGGCTCTTGACCGAAGTCGGAAAACTCGGCAAACCCGTTCTCCTGAAGCGCGGCATGAGCGCGACGATAAAGGAGTTCCTCATGTGCGCCGAGTATATCGCGGCCCAGGGCAATAGCGACATAATACTCTGCGAGCGCGGGCTAAGGACCTTTGAGACCGCTACAAGGAATACTCTCGACCTGAGCGCCGTGCCGGTGCTTAAGGAAGAGACGCATCTGCCTGTATTTGTAGATCCGAGCCACGCTGTCGGCAGGTGGGATTTTGTTGAGCCGATGGCAAGGGCCGCCGTCGCGGTCGGGGCCGACGGACTCATGATCGAGGTCCATGCCGACCCGGAGAACGCGCTTTGCGACGGAGCGCAGTCTCTAAAGCCCGAGACCTTTGCCGAGGCCATGAAGGGTTTTGGCAAGGTGGCCGAGGCCGTTGGAAGGACTATGTAGGGCAAATGAACGAGTGTAGGGTTATACATTTCCCCAGGGTTGCGATCATCGGGGTCGGGCTTATAGGCGGCTCTCTCGCCATTACCTTAAGAGAGGAAGCGATTGCGGACGAGATAATCGGTGTCGGCAGGGGTATCGCCAATCTGGAGCGTGCTAAAGAGCTCGGGGTTGTAGACTCATTTACCCATGACATAGCCGAGGCCGTAAAGGAGGCCGACCTTGTGGTTGTGGCCGTCCCGGTCGTAAGCTCTATAGGTGTTATCAAAGACGCGCTAAAGGGTATGAAGAAGGGCGCGATACTTACCGATGTCGGAAGCGTCAAGGGTGCTCTCATTAGCGAGATAGAGGGGGATATCCCAGAGGGCATAGATGTTGTCTGGGGCCATCCGATAGCGGGTACCGAGCACTCCGGCGTTGAGGCGGCCTTTTTGGATCTCTATAAGGGAAAGATTTGCGTCATCACGCCTACGAAAAATTCTTCGGCCCCGGCGCTTGAGGCCGTTACCTTTATGTGGAAGTCGGCTGGTAGCGAGGTTCTTTTTATGGAGGCCGCTAAACACGATGTAATATTCGCAGCAGTCAGCCACCTGCCGCACATAGCGGCCTTCTCTCTTGTGAACGCTATTGTCGACCTGGAAGACGACAAAGGCGACATTTTAAAATTCTCAGCGGGCGGCTTTAAGGATTTTACCCGTATCGCTTCGAGTTCGCCCAAGATGTGGCGTGATATCTGCGCTATGAATAGTCTGTCGATCTTGAGCGTGATTGAGGGCTTTCAAAAAAGTTTAGCAAAGCTAAAAGATTTGATAGAGGAAAAGGATTTTGATTCACTTGAGGCCGAGTTTCAAAGGGCAAAGGATTTTAGGGATTCGCTCCCGGAGAAATCTGACACGGACAAGGCCTAGGAAAACGGAAAGTGAATTCAAGTATGGCGGAAAAAATTATCGTAGAGCCGAATAGATCCTTAAAGGGCGAGTGCACAGTACCGGGCGATAAGAGTATATCGCACAGGGCCGTGATGCTTGGCGCTATCAGTGAAGGTGAGACAGTAATTAACGGCTTTCTCGGCGGCGAGGATAACCTTAGTACCGTAGGCGCGTTTGAGAGCCTGGGTATTGAGATAGAAAAGCAAGGTTCCAACACGCTAATTATAAAGGGCAGAGGGCTCTACGGCCTTAGGGAGGCCAAAGATATTATAGACGTTGGAAATTCCGGCACTACCGCGAGGCTGATATCCGGGATTCTAAGCGCCATACCTTTTTTTACCGTTATCACGGGCGACGCCTCTTTAAGGGCCCGGCCCATGGCGAGGGTAATCACTCCGCTAAGAGAGATGGGCGCGAACATCTCAGGCAGGGCTCACGATTCGCTCCTGCCGCTTGCGATCACAGGAGGGACCTTGACCGGCATTGAATATAGCTCGCCAGTGGCGAGCGCGCAGGTGAAGAGCGCGATCTTGCTAGCCGGACTCTACGCAAAGGGTACGACCAAAGTAACAGAGCCTCTAAGGTCGAGAGACCACAGCGAGAGGATGCTGGAGCTCTTCGGCGCTAATATTTCGGTCGAGGGTCTAAGTGTATCTATTAAGGGCGGTTCTGGTTTAAAGGGCACGACGATCGACGTGCCTGGAGATATCAGCTCGGCGGCCTTCCTGATCGTAGGCGCCCTTATTACCGAAGGCTCGGAGCTCCTTATTAAAGGCGTCGGCGTAAACCCGACCCGGTTCGGTATAATCGATATCTTAAAAAAGATGGGCGGCGATATCGAGATCTTAAATAAAGCGGATACTGCTGAGCCGTCGGCCGATATTTTAGTTAAGAGTTCAGCTCTTCGTGGCACAGAAATTACAGGCGCCGAACTCCTCCCCGCAATAGACGAGTTTCCGGCAATATGCGTGGCCGCGGCATTCGCAAAGGGGGCTACGATTATTTCCGGCGCCGCTGAGTTAAGGGTAAAAGAGTCGGACAGGATAAGCGCCATGGCGGGTTTTCTAATGACTATCGGCGTAGAGGGTATTATAGAGAATGATGACGGGTTGGAGATCGAGGGTAGTGACAGATTAAGCGGCGGAGCCATCGAGGTTCTGGGTGATCACCGCATAGCGATGGCCGCGGCGATCGCCGGGCTAAAATGCGATCAAGGTGTGAGTATCCCGAACGCGGAAGTGGTCGATGTATCTTTTCCCGGCTTCTTCTCTCTTTTGGATGATATAAGGGTTTAATCGTGATTGACGCTCTAAGTCGAATTATAGTAGCCATAGACGGGCCTTCAGGCGTAGGCAAGAGCACTGTAAGCAGGTTGCTTGCCAAAAAACTAAACGCCCACTATGTGGATACAGGCGCTATGTACAGGGCCATCGCGCTTGGCGCTATGGAGGCTGGCATAGGGATTGATGACGGAGAGAAATTAATGGAGTTTCTCAAGCATGCGAAAGTTGTCTTTGATGAAGGGCTGGTGCTTCTAAATGGTGTTGACTTGACTGAGAAGATACGCGAGCCCGGGATCGGAGAGCTTGCCTCCATATACTCTTCGAGTCCTTTAGTAAGGGGGCGGCTCGTGTTTATTCAAAGAAAGCTCGCCGCTTCAGCCAGCAAGGTCGTGATGGAGGGGCGCGATATCGGAACGGTCGTCCTGCCCGAGGCGGATATAAAATTCTTTCTTGACGCGTCATCTGAGATTCGGGCCGCGAGAAGACAGGCGGATGAGAAGAGCCTGGACGAGCGCAGTATAGAGGATGTCGCAGAGGACATGAACGAGAGAGATTTACGCGATACTACCAGGGAAGATTCACCGTTAAAGATGGCCGATGACGCGATCCGGATAGATACGGGCCTATTGTCTATCGACGACGTGGTAAGAGAGATGATGACAAAGATCGAAGAAAGAGGTCTTTAGGTGGAGATATATATCGCCAAGACATCGGGTTTCTGCTTCGGGGTAAAGAGGGCTATCAATATGGCGGAGGCCTGCTCTACGGACGGTTCTTCCGAGATCAGCACGCTCGGGCCGCTGATACATAACCCCCAGGTTGTCGAGAAGCTCGAGGAGTCGGGCATTGTCGCAAAGAAAAGCCTCGATGATATTAAGGAAGGAACCGTCATCATAAGGTCTCATGGGGTGCGTCTTGAGGATCACGAGGAGGCTGAGCGGAAAGACTTGAACATCGTAGACGCCACCTGTCCTTTTGTGGATAAGGCGCAGGAGCTTGTAGCGCTCTTAACAAAGGAGCACTACACCGTAATAGTGCTTGGCGAGAAGGAGCATCCGGAGGTAAAGGGGCTCTTGAGTTACGGCTCAGACTCCATAAGGGTGGTAAACGGCGTAGACGACCTGAAGGATCTGCCAAGGGTAAAGAAGATCGGCATTGTGGCGCAGACGACTCAGGACTTGAGGAAGCTCGAAGAGGTGACCTCGTTCTGTCTGGGTAAGACCTCAGAGGTAAAGGTCTATAACACGATCTGCAACGCGACCAGCTTAAGACAGAACGAGAGTATTGAGATCGCGCAAAAGGTGGATCTTATGATAGTTGTAGGCGGAAAGAACAGCGCCAATACGAAGAGGCTTGCCGAGATATGCCGGGACATCCAGCCTGAGACCAGGCATATAGAGATCGCCGCGGAGATAGACGCGGCCTGGTTTAAAGGGGTCGGGTGCGTTGGAATTACAGCCGGGGCCTCAACCCCGTCATGGGTGATAGATGAGGTGGTTGAGAGAGTACAGGAGTTTGGCTCTGTAGAGTCGATGGATCTGCGCGAGGTGGAGGGGAGCTGAAAACCAGCGCTTTCCCTGAACGATAAAAATATTTGCACTTTGATTTCCGCTATGCTATATCTAGTTGATATACAAATAAAAAACAGGGGGTACCATCTTAATGACAGGAGTTGAGGATAAACCTCAGACAGACGAATTTGTAGACGACTCAGAGATGAACTTCGAGGAGTTATTCGAAGGCAGTGTTAAAAATATCAAGGAAGGTGAGGTCGTAAAGGGCACGGTTGTCCATATCACGAAAGAAAATGTCGTGATAGACATCGGATATAAGACCGAGGGCCATGTCTCCGTCAGGGAGTTCTCTGATGAGAAGGGCGAGCTTATGGTCGGTGTCGGGGATGAGGTAAGCGTACTCTTCGAAAAGGGTGAGGACGAGAACGGCTACCTGGTCCTATCCAAGGACAAGGCGGACCAGATGAAGGTCTGGGACGATATAGTGGTCGCCGCTGAAGAGGACAAGACGATAAACGGCACTATAGTGCAGAGGGTAAAGGGCGGCTTCTATGTCGATATAGAAGGGGTTACGGCCTTTCTCCCAAGCTCGCAGGTCGACCTTAAGCCCGTCAGGAATCCGGACAAGCTCATCGGGACCAATTATGACTTTAAGGTCTTAAAGTATAATAAGAGAAAGCTGAATGTGATCGTCTCCAGGCGCGTAATCCTTGAGGTGGACAGAGAAAAGCTAAGGAAGGTTACGTTAGAAAAGCTCGAAGAGGGCGCGATAGTAGACGGCATGGTTAAGAACATAACGGATTACGGCGCCTTTATAGACCTCGGAGGCATAGACGGCCTCGTCCATCTTACCGATCTTTCATGGGGCAAGGTGACGCATCCGACCCAGATCCTAAATGTCGGAGATACCGTAAAGGTAAAGATCCTAAAGTTCAATAAAGAGGAAGGTAAGATCTCGCTCGGCATAAAGCAGACCAAGAGCGACCCCTGGGAGACGGTAGCCAAGGACCTGGAGGCAGGCACGAGGGTAAGCGGTAAGGTCGTCAATATCACCGATTACGGCGCCTTTGTGGAGATCGAAGAAGGGCTTGAGGGGCTTGTCCATATTTCGGAGATGAGCTGGACCAAATTGAGGCATCCTTCGCAAAAGCTAAAGCTTGGCGACGAGATCGATGTCATGATCCTTAGCATCGACATGGATCAGAAAAGGATAAGCCTCGGCCTTAAGCAAGTTGAGCCCAACCCGTGGGATGATGTCGAAGAAAGGCATCCACCCGGCAGCAGGGTGAAGGGGCCGGTCAAGAATATTACAAGCTTTGGCATATTTATAGGCGTCGATGATTCCATTGACGGTCTTGTTCATATCAGTGATCTTTCCTGGAAGAAGGTGAAGCATCCTTCCGAACTTTTCAAGAAGGGTGATGAGGTAGAGGCTATTGTCGTCAAGATCGACAAGGACTCGAGGAGGCTTTCGCTTAGCACGAAAGAGTTAGAGGCTAATCCCTGGGACGGGGTTCAGGAACGCTACTCGCCCGGTATGATAATAGAGGGCATTGTCACCAGCATCGCAGACTTCGGCGCCTTCGTTCAATTGGAGCACGGCCTTGAGGGGCTGGTGCATATAAGCGAGTTGAACAGGGGTAAGAAGAAGGGCGCGGAGATCGCTGTTAAAGATAAGGTCGAGGTAGAAATATTAAATGTCGACCCTGAAGAGAATAAGATCGGACTTTCTATAAGGTCTGTTATTGAAAAGGCAGAGCC
>CBDVCO010000013.1:0-28342 GCA_965372515.1 uncultured bacterium
CTGAGGCTAAGGTCGAAGAGAGCGCAGAGCCCGCAATCGAGGAGAGCGATGAGCCCGCAGGAGAAGAAGACGAAGCTAATTAGCTTTAAGAGGCTTAAAGGTTTTTTCACGCTCGTTGGCGCGGTATTCTCAATACTGATCGTATTGACGATATTACTCTCTCTCTTTGCGGGTGACTCGGGGCTCGCCCTTGGAGACAAGGTAGGTATCGTAAAGATAGAGGGCGTAATCGTAGACTCTATCGATATAAACCGCCAGATAAGAGAGTTCTCCGAAAGAGACGATATCAAGGGCGTTATCATCAGGATAAATTCTCCGGGCGGCTCTGTGGCGCCAAGCCAGGAGATCTACGGTGAGGTCAAGAGGCTCTCGAGCCGCAAGAAGGTTGTCGCGTCGATGAGCTCTGTGGCCGCTTCAGGCGGATACTATATAGCCCTTGGCGCAGACAAGATAGTAGCCAATCCGGGTACGATCACTGGGAGCATCGGCGTAATTGTACAGTTTATGAACTTCGAGGGGCTTCTCTCAAAGATTGGCCTTAAAGGTAATGTTATAAAGAGCGGGGAGTTTAAGGATTCCGGCTCACCGCTACGTGAGATGACCGATGTTGAGAAGAAGTTGCTTCAAGACCTCGTTGATGATGTGCAGGCACAGTTTGTCGAGGCGGTAGTCGAGGGTAGGGACCTGGAGCCGGAGACGGTAAGAAAGCTCGCCGACGGCAGGATATTTTCCGGCTCACAGGCTTTTGATTTAGGCCTGGTGGACGAGATGGGCGGACTCGCCGAAGCTGTGGAGCTTGTCGCGAAGATGGCCGGTATGGATGAAGACCCGTCTATTGTCTATTCCAAGAAGAAGGTAGACGGGATCTTAAAATATTTTATGGGAGATGAGCCGGGCAGCCTCTTCGGCAACCTCTATTCGGGCATAAACGTTCTGTATCTCGCAAGACCCTTTAATTGAGCCGCTTTAAAGCAGGTTTTTGTTGCCTAAATAGTTATCTGTAAATCTTAAACAAGGAGGAGCGCATATGACTAAGAGTGATCTGGTTGACCGCCTGGCTTCCAAGAGCGGTAATTTTTCCAGAAAGGATATCGAGGTAATTGTCGATACGGTTTTTGGAAGCATGGCCGACAGCCTCGCCAAGGGCGAAAAGGTTGAGATCCGCGGTTTCGGAAGCTTTAAGGTAAAACAGCGTGAAGGGCGTAACGGTAGGAACCCGAAGAGCGGCGAATCTATCTTCATAGAACCGAAGAAGGTACCGTTCTTTAAGGCTGGAAAAGAATTAAAGGAGAGAGTCGACAAGTAATGTCGCCTTCAAAGAAGCTATGGGCTCCCTGGCGAATGGATTTTATCCTCTCCGAGAAGCCCTCGGGCTGTGTTTTTTGTCCTGACTTGACCAAAGAGTTAAAAGAGTCGCTGGTTGTTTTTGATGCGCCCCACGCCCTGGTAATGCTAAATAAATATCCCTACACATGCGGCCATCTGATGGCCGCTCCAAAGAGACATATAGCCAAGCTCGAGGAGCTAACGGACGAGGAATCCGCCCTGCTTTTTCGTCTTGTGCAGAACTCCATTCGCGTCCTCAGGGAGGAATTTTCTCCCGACGGGTTTAACGTCGGTATGAATATAGGGAAGGCCGCCGGCGCGGGTATTGAAGACCACATACATATGCATATCGTGCCGAGATGGAACGGTGATACCAACTATATGCCGATCGTAGCCGACACGCACGTTGTCCCTGAGCATCTGGATACCACCTATGACAAGTTAAGGTCTCAATTTATAAAGCTTTAATCCAGTCTATCCCTCCCTTTCCAATCGATTGAAGGTCTTTTTTAACGCCGCGCGACAGTTCCCCACTTTATATACCGGAGTCTGTTCAAAAAAGCTTGACAAATCGCTACAATCTAGGGTAAATTTACGCTCTTTGCCACCCATATCTCGTCTTTTTTGGTAAGTATTGAGGCGATGGGGTTTTTCATACTGGAACCGGGTTTGTTTATCTTAACCAAGTCAAATCTTCGTGGAGGCATACATGTCATTAAATATAATATATACAAAAGTTGATGAAGCGCCCGCTTTAGCGACCCACTCTCTTCTCCCTATAATAAACGCTTTTCTGCGCACATCGGGTATTACAATCGAGACGAGGGATATCTCTCTTGCGGGCAGGATTATCGCGAATTTTCCGGATAATCTTACTGAGGACCAAAAGCAGGCCGATGATCTGGCCGAGCTTGGAAGGCTCGCCAAGACGCCGGAAGCTAATATCATAAAGCTACCGAATATCAGCGCCTCTATCCCTCAGCTCAAGGCCGCTATCAAGGAACTTCAGGACAAAGGCTATGATATTCCCGACTACCCCGCGGACGGCGAAAACCCTGATATTAAAGCACGATATGCCAAGGTACTGGGGAGCGCGGTAAACCCGGTTCTTAGAGAGGGTAATTCCGATAGAAGAGCGGCTGTCGCCGTTAAGGAGTACGCAAAGAAGCACCCGCATTCAATGGGTGCCTGGAGTGCGGACTCAAAGAGCCATGTCGCGACTATGAGTAGCGGTGATTTCGCCTCCAACGAGAAGTCAAAGACCATGATTGAAGCGACGGACGCTAAAATTGAATTCGTGGATAAGGACGGAAACGTTACGGTTCTAAAAGAGAGTACGCCTCTTCTGGCCGGCGAGGTGATAGACGCGACTCTGATGAGCAAGAAGGCGTTGACCGCTTTCCTCGCCGCTCAAATTGAAGACGCTAAGGCCAAGGGCGTTCTCTTCTCTATCCACATGAAGGCTACGATGATGAAGGTCTCCGACCCTGTGATATTCGGCCACGCGGTCAAGGTATTCTTCTCAGGCGTAATCGAGAAGCACGCCGCTACGATAAAGGAGCTTGGCGTTGACTTTAATAACGGCCTCGGCGACCTTTACGCCAAGATAGAGAGCCTGCCGGCGGAGAAGAAGGACGAGATAGCGGACGATATACTCGCCTGTTACAAGGAGCGCCCCGCTGTCGCTATGGTAAATTCCGATAAGGGTATAACCAATCTGCATGTACCTAGCGATGTGATTATCGACGCCTCGATGCCCGCCGCAATACGCACCTCAGGGCAGATGTGGAATGCGGCCGGTGAGCTTCAGGATACGAAATTCGTGATCCCGGACCATAGCTACGCAAGCCTCTATCAGGCTACGATCGATAACTGCAAGGCAAACGGCGCGTTTGACCCCGCAACGATGGGCACTGTTCCAAACGTCGGCCTTATGGCCCAAAAGGCCGAAGAGTACGGCTCCCATGATAAGACATTCCAGTCTCCGGGGGACGGAACGATCCGCATTGTGGATTCTTCAGGTACTACGATCCATGAACACACAGTCGAAGAGGGCGATATCTGGCGCGCCTGTCAGGTAAAGGACGCTCCGATACGCGACTGGGTAAAGCTCGCCGTAACAAGGGCGAGGGCAACCGGGGTCCCGGCCATCTTCTGGCTCGATAAAGAGAGGGCGCACGACGCTGAGCTTATCAAGAAGGTTGAGAAGTACCTCCCTGAGCACGATACATCCGGGCTCGACATAAACATAATGCCCGTGGCCAGGGCGGCCAAGTTCTCTTTAGAGAGAATGCGCGCGGGTAAGGATACCATCAGTGTCACAGGCAACGTGCTTCGTGACTACAACACCGATCTCTTCCCGATACTGGAACTCGGTACGAGCGCCAAGATGCTCTCGATAGTACCGCTTATGAACGGAGGCGGTCTCTTTGAGACGGGCGCCGGCGGCTCGGCCCCGAAGCACGTACAGCAGTTCCTCGAGGAAGGGCACTTGAGATGGGATTCGCTCGGTGAGTTCCTTGCCCTGGCGGAATCCCTTGTCCACTTAAGCAACACTACCAAAAACGAGAAGGCCGCTCTCTTTGCCAAAACGCTTGGTGAAGCGAACTCTATGTTCCTCGATAGCAACAAGAGTCCGTCAAGGAAGGTAAACGAGCTTGATAACCGCGGGAGCCATTTTTATCTTGCCCTCTATTGGGCCGAGGCTCTGGCGGCACAAACTGAGGATACTGAGCTTCAAGAGCGTTTTGCCGGGCTCGCGAAGGAGCTTTCGCATAATGAGAAAAAGATCACCCAAGAGCTGATTGAGGCCCAGGGAGCCCCTGTCGACATAGGCGGCTATTATGTCCCTGACCTGAAGTTGGTCACCAGTGCGATGCGTCCGAGCGAGACCTTTAACGCGGCCTTGAACGCTATCTAAATAAAGAAATTTTCAGGAGGTAACTCATGCAGATAACAGGTCTACTCTGGGGCAAAAAGCTCCTTGACAGGGTAGAGTTCCCATCGTCAAAGGTCCTTGGTCCCGAGGCGAGCGTGGACGAGATAAAGGCCTTGATAAAGGAATGCGGACAGGTCTTTATAAAGCCGATCTTCAAGGGCGGCGTCGGTAAAAAGGGCAAGAGCGGCCTTATAGGCAGGGTCGATAATATCGCCGACGCGCTTAGTGAAAAAGAGAGGCTCTACTTTGCCGAACATACGGTCGGGAATATCGTCAGCAAGGCCGACGGCGTGACATTCGAGGGCGGCATACCCGCCGAGCACGAGGTATATTTTTCGCTTGGCGATTCTACCGAATTCCGCGCCCCGACAATGACCATTACCCATCACGGCGGCGTTGACATTGAGGAACTCGGCGAGGGTATGATCAAGGAGGTTCCTTTCGACCCTCTGACCGGGCTAAAGAGCTTTCATGTCTCCAACGCCCTGGAAGATCTAGGCGCGCCCAAGGAGATCATAAGCCCGCTGGTGCAGAACCTCCCGAAGCTCTGGGACCTCTACAATAACTACGGAATGACGACCCTGGAGCTGAACCCGATAAGGATGTTCTGCAACAAGAAGGGGCGCCTCGTGCCGGTCGCCTGCGACTTTAAGGGCGCCTTTGATCAGGACAACCCGGCGTGGAAGAGGCTCGGGATTCCCTCTCATCTCTTCGCCTCGGACTATTCCGAATTCGAGCAGGAGATAAACCAGCTGCGTACCTATCAGGGGCAAAGCGACGTCTTTGTTATGAACGACAAGGGCACTATCACCGCCCCGACATTCGGCGGAGGAGCGAACGCGCTCGTTACCGAGCTACTCGGAGAGAGGGCCACAATAAGCTCGGACTTCGGCGGAAACCCGCCTTATGAGAAGATGTTCGATATCTCCAGAATATGCTTTAAGTACTGGCTTGCCCAATCCAACGTACTATTTATAATAGGCGGAAAGGCGAACAACACCGATATATACGAGACCTTTCGCGCCATGGCCGACGCGCTGAGAAACCATTTTAATACGGTCGGAAGGACACCGCTCTTTGTCGTAATAGGCAGGGGAGGGCCCAACCTGGTACGCGGCATGAACTACATGAAGGATATTCTTGAGACCTTGAAGATCCCCTACAGGATATTCGGCCACGACTCGGCCATGAGCGAGGTCGTAAACTATGCCATGAAGGTCGATGACTGGATGGCCAGCGAAGGCAGAAAATCGATGGAAGGTACGGACAATGCATAAAGAGGGTATAAAGGAATTTCCAAATTACTACGTCGGCATCAATTCTCTGGCCGAGCTCGCGACAAAAGAAGACCGAGTCTGTGTATTAAATATCGTTGGAGGGGAGAGCCGCACCGTCACACCGACGAGCCATGTATTCTCCGGGGGGAACGTCGTCTTCGGCACAAGCCCCGGACGCTCCGGGCAGGTGCTTGAAACTAGCGCTGGTGATATCCCGGTATATAACTCGGTAAGGGAGGGTCTAAACGATGGACACGAGTTTAATACCGGCGTCGTTTATCTTCCTCCCTCGGGTGTTAAGGACGGCGTGGCGGAACTGGTCGGGGCCAACCCCAAGCTAAAGAAGGTCATAATACTCACCGAAAAGGTCTCGCAAAAGGATTCTGCGACGATACGCGCGATATGCCAGTCAAACGGCGTGGATGTCTTCGGGGCTAATTGCCTCGGCATAGCCGACGCCTGGAACCACATAAGGCTAGGCGGAGCGCTTGGCGGAAGTAAACCCGAGGAGAGTCTTGTTAAGGGCTCTGTGGCCCTGTTCTCAAACTCAGGCAACTTTACGACCACCATCGCCGTTTATCTCCTTACCCAGGGCTGGGGCACAACGACGAGCATCTCAAGCGGTAAGGACGTCTATATCCACTATGCGCTTCCGGAGTTTCTACACGCGCTAAATAACGACGACAGGAGCAAGAGCGCCGTCGTATATATTGAGCCCGGCGGTTACTACGAGCACGGCCTGGAGTTTAAGAAACCCACCGTGGCCTGTATCGTCGGCAGGTGGAAAGCGAAGCTTACAAAGGCCTGCGGCCATGCCGGAAGCCTTGCGGGAAGCGGCGACGACGCGGCGGCCAAAGAGCAGTGGTTCATGGACTACTTCGGCGTCGACGATATCTATACGCCTGAGAACCCGGTGGTATCCAAGAAGGGGGCGGTCGTTATAAATATCGCCCACATCCCGGAGGCGCTGACCGCCGTGATGAAACTGAATAACGAAAAATCGGACTTCGAGCCCAAGGGCAACCTGAGCCTCAAGTGCTGGTTCTCCGGCGACGGCGGCGTTAAGACGTCCAAGGGCCTGGATGTCCCGGTAGTTGAGGCGGTCGCGCCCTACAACGAGCAGATCGAGCTGGTCTCGCGCTATACCGGGGCGCAGTTCCCAAGAGAGACCCTTAAGGACGCGAGCGGCGCCTCGATGATGGACCCGAAGACCCAGGTCTCAAGGATACATAATATCTCCATACTCGACGCCTCAAAGAAGAGCTTTGCAGAGAACCTTGTGATGAGCCTTACGCGCGGCTACCCGAATGAGTACTCTACGGCCATAGCGAATATCGTGCTAAACGCGTATGTTGCCGCTGACGGGACGCCTGAGCTTATCGCCTCCGACGCCTCCAGAAAGGCCGGCAACTCGCCCAATACCGTGGTGACGGCCGCCGTCTCTATTATAGGTAAGGACACTGTTGGTAAGGCCACCGCAATTTCAAGCCGTCTTCTGGAGCTCTTTGAGTATTCGGGGCTAAAGAACCCGTCTGATGATAAATTCGATTATTCGGAGATCCTCCAGGGCCTTACAAAAGACGAGAAGGCATATATAATGGCCTCTGCCGACGACTCTCGCGCGGGGCTTATAACAGACGCGCTAAAAGGGCTTAAGGGCTCTTCTGTCTTTATAAAGTTTGTCATTGAGGCAGCAGATAATAAGCCCTCAAGCGACGCGCTTTTAGCGGCTATCTGGACGACGATCGGCTGGCCGCAGCTTATGGATAAACGCATAAGCAAGGTCACTCTCACGGGGCTACCCTGGCATTCAAGGATATTCTCCGCCATAGTCGGCTGCTCGGTCCCGGCTGGTAAACATACGGGGGATAGCTTTTGCGGGATCAAGAGCGCTGAGCTTCTTTCCAGTTGGTCATTTGCCGAGACGGCTTTTCTGGCGTTAATTGGAAAAAGGCCCTCTGAGGACGAGATGTTCGAGTTCTCGACACTCCTGGGGTTAATCATAACGAACGGCCCGGGTACGATCAGCGCCCAGGGTAGTAAGGGCGCGGTCAGCGCCGACGGCCCGGAGGTCCCCGAGCGTGTGCAGATCAACAAGGCCACCATAGGGTTTTTGACCCACACGGGTTTTGCCCACGGCGGTAACGGCTACGAGGCCATAGAGTTCCTCATAGAACGCTTCAAGGAGAAGGGGCTTAAGGACCCGTCATCAAAGGATCACGGCCTCGACCTTAAGGCGATGGCCGATGAGTATGCCGAATACTACGCAGGCTACAAGGCCCATGAGAAGGCCATAGGCAATATCGGTTATAAAAAGATCCCTTGCGTGAACCATCCGATATTCAAGGGTAAGCCCGTTAACTTCGACCCGAGGGAGCGCTTTGTGTCTGAGCTCTTTGAAGCTAAGGGTATAGGGAACGTTTTCCTCGACTTCTACCGTGAGCTGGTCCAAGCGCTCTTTGACGCCAAGGTATCGCGCGAGGTCTACTGCGTAAATGTCGACGCCGTGATCGCCGTAATACTCCTTAAGATGGTCTGGGCCCCGTTCATGGACGGCTCGATCAGCGAGAAGGAGGTCGAGAGCGCGGGCTTTACGACATTCCTGTTCGGCAGGATGATAGGCTGCGCCGCCGAGATAGACGACCATATTAACCGCGGCAGGAATATGGACACGAGGACCGCGGCCTCGAAATGCACCTATGTCGGTTAAGCCCTTAAGGCTCTGTTGAAGTAAAAAAAGAATAATAATTCAGCAGGAAAGGGTCTTATCACTTATTAGTGATAAGACCCTTTCTTTATGGCTTTATTGATATCTGTAGTATAATAGACCCACAACTGGATATGAAAAGAACTTGAACCACGCACTCTTTTAGGTTAAAATTATATAAAGGTAAGTACTTGTTTTAGTAAAGATATATTTCTCTGTAGAGCGCCAGATTATGGCGGCAAAGGGTCTATTATGAAGCACTCGGTTCTTGTTGTAGATGACGAAAAGGTCGTAAGAAGCATTATAACGGAGATACTCTCTTCCACCTATGATGTGGTTACGGCCGTCGATGCGGAGAGCGCCTTCGAGCTCTTAGCTGACAACGACTTTGCCGTAGCCATAGTTGACTTAAAGCTCCCCGGTATGGACGGAATAGAGTTCATCAAGAAGACCCGCGAGGCAAGCCCCGACGTAGTATGTATTGTGCTTACAGGACAATCCACGATTGAGAGCGCCGTAAGCGCGATGAGGGAGGGGGCTTACGATTTTCTCACCAAGCCTTCGGGGCGTGACGAGATACTGCTCTATACAAAGAGGGCGGTAGAGCATCACCAGCTTAAGAGAGAGAACAAGGGGCTAAAAAAGGAGATCCACAAGAGATACTCCTTTGACAATATCATCGGCAATAGCGACGCCATCCAAAAGATTTTCACACTTATAAGCAAGGTCGTTGAAAGTGAATCCAATATCATGATACTTGGTGAGACCGGTACGGGCAAAGAGCTTATCGCGAGGACCATCCACTATAATAGCTCCAGGGCGGCCGGTCCGTTTATCCCCGTAAATTGCGGCGCTATTCCGGCCGAACTCCTTGAGAGCGAGCTATTCGGCCATGAGAAAGGCGCCTTTACAGGGGCCGTAAGTGATAGAGAGGGGCGCTTTGAGAGGGCAAATAAAGGCACTATTTTCCTGGATGAAATAGGAGAGCTGGCTTTTCCTCTGCAGGTAAAGCTCCTTAGGGTGATCCAGGAGCGCGAGTTCGAGAGGGTGGGGGGCAACAATACCATAGAGGTCGATGTGCGTATAATAAGCGCTACCAACCAGGACCTCAATAGAGAGATCAAGGAGAAGAGGTTCAGAGAAGACCTCTACTACCGCCTTAACGTTATTCCCATAATGCTGCCTTCCCTTAGAGAGAGGCGCGATGACATACCGCTCCTTGCCAAGCATTTTTTGCAAGCAATTGCCGAAAAAAAGTCGCGCGCTATAGACGATATAACCGATGAGGCCATGGAGGCCCTTAAGAACTACGATTGGCCGGGCAATATAAGGGAGCTTGAGAATATTATAGAGAGGATCATAATACTTAAGGCCAAGGACGGGCCTATTGAGATCAGCGATCTGCCCGAAAAGATAAGGACCGCTCCGGCTAAAGGCCAGGCTTTGATGGATCTCCCGACCGACGGCGTGGAGCTTACCAAGATACTCGAGGAGATGGAACGAGACTATATCCTCAAGGCGATCGAGCAGTCCGGGGGCGTTAAGAGCAAGGCCGCGGAGCTCCTGGGGCTCAACAGGACCACCCTGATAGAGAAGATGAGAAAAAAGGGGATAGTCTCAGACGATAAGAAATTGAGAAGCATTAACTAAAGAGCGGTACATCGTCCTGTAATAACTTAAAGTCTTTAATTAAGAATTTTTCGTAACTCTTTGATTCCTAGTGTATTTAGTACGTCTTTTGGTTCAAGCCAGGCCCTTCTGGCCGTGTGTATCCCGTAGATTATATTTTCCATCTGATCCGGGCTGTGAGCGTCTGTATTTATGGCGACGAGCACGCCGGTTTCTCGCGCGAGCCTTAAGTGGGTGTCCTTAAGATCGAGCCTTTCGGGGTAAGAATTCAGCTCCATTGCGGTATTATACTCCTTAGCCGCCCTCATGACCTGCTCCATATCTATCTCATAAGGCGCCCTGATATTGATGATCCTCCCTGTGGGATGGGCTAGAATATCTATAAAACTTGACCTAAGCGCAGAGATTACACGCGCGGTCATCTTTTCTTTGCTCTGCGTAAAGCCCGAGTGGATCGCCCCTACCCTTATGTCGAGCTTTTTTAGGATATCTTCTGAGTAGTCGAGCGAGCCGTCCGCGCGTATGTCGACCTCGGCGCCCTTAAGTACTATAAAAGGGGTTTTTTGTTTCTTCAGGTCTTTATTGAACTTATCTATCCTATCTATATGTTTTAATAGCCTTTTGTCGTCCAGCCCATTGGCGACTCCGGTCGCCCTGGAATGCTCTGTTATCGCTATATACTCATAGCCTCTACGCATGGCCTCTTGGGCCATTTCACGGATCGTCGCGCTGCCGTCGCTCTCCACAGTATGCATGTGGAGGTCGCCCTTGATATCGTCTACACTAAGCTCTTTGGGGAGTTTTTTTAGTTCAGCGGCCTCGATCTCACCCAGGTTCAGCCTTATCTCAGGGGGAATATAGGCTAGCCCAACGGCCCTGTATACATCTTTTTCTGTCTTTCCGGCTATACTTTTGTTGGTCTTATCCTCAAATACCCCGTATTCGCTTATCTTTAGCCCCTTTTTCTTGGCCCTCTTCCTAAGCGCTACATTATGGCTCTTTGAGCCGGTAAAGTACTGCATGGCCGCGCCAAAGCTCCCCGGCTCTACTACCCTTAGATCGACGTGCATCCCGTCATTAAGCGAAACAGTCGTCTTGGTCTCGCCGCTCATGACGACCTCTTTAACCCCGGGAAAGCCCTTGAAATGCTCCATTACAGCCTCTTTAAGCCCACTATCCTTACAGGTCGCGAGTATATCGAGATCGCCTATGGTCTCCTGCCACCTCCTGAGGCTTCCGGCGTATTCCACGCGCTCTATACCCGGGGCCCCTTTTAAGTGCTCTATAATAGAATAAGCCGCATTTAGGGCCGCGGGGAGGGTGTAGCGGCCGCCTCCGGCTATCATCTTATAGTCAGAAATAGCCTTAAGGAGTTTTTCTTCCGTCTTTACGCCCATGCCGGGTAGTGTGTGGAGCGCCCCGGCCTTTGCCGCACGCTCCAGCCCCCGGATGCTCTTTACGCCGAGCTCTTCAAAGACGAGCTTTACCTTCTTCGGGCCCATGCCGGAGATACGGAGCATGTCAAGCAGGCCGGCGGGATAAACTTCCAGCAGTTCATCGAGCGTATGACAACTCCCGGTCGTTATCATCTCGTGGATCTTTTCGCTTACACCCTTGCCGATACCCGGTATGGCCTCAAGGGTATCTTTTTTGATCTCCTCTTTTACTATGGTCTCAAGGCTGTATGGGAGCTCTTCTATGGCGAGGATCGCGTTCCTGTATGCGCGAAGGCGAAACGGGTTATCGCCCTTTATCTCAAGGAGGTTTGCGATATCAATCAGTATGCGGGCGATCTCTGAGTTTTCCATCTTTTTGGCCAAGTATAGTTTGCGGTTCATAAAGAAACGACTCTAAGTGCTGATTATACATTAATTATAACATATTAATTACCGTTGACAACCGCGCGTCTATTATCTAAACTGAACTTAAGCCATGAATAATAACGCGATAGGAATATTCGACTCAGGGCTCGGCGGGCTCACCGTTCAAAGCGAGATAACGAAGCTTTTGCCGGGCGAGGATACCATTTATCTTGGAGATACCGCGCGCGTTCCGTACGGGACCAAATCAGGCGAGACCGTTACACGTTTTTCTCTTGAGATAGCGGACTTTCTCCTCTCCATGAATGTAAAACTCCTCGTGGTCGCCTGCAACACCGCATCGGCCTATTCTATAGACGCATTATCCGATAAACTGGATATCCCCGTAGTCGGCGTGATCAAGCCCGGCGCAAAGCGCGCAATGGAGGCGACGGCTTCTAAAAAGATCGGCGTCATAGGTACGGAAGGGACGATCAGAAGTAGTGCCTACCAGGAGGCCGTAGGGGAGTTAGACCCCGATATCCTGGTCCGCGCAAAGGCCTGTCCTCTATTTGTTCCGCTCGCAGAAGAGGGCTTTTTGGATACGCAGGTAACAGAGCTTGTCGCCGAAGATTATCTGATCGAGTTTGTTGATAATATAGACACCCTCGTCCTGGGATGCACTCACTATCCGCTCTTAAAGGGCGTTATATCAAGGACGCTCGGCCCGGGCATTCGCCTCATCGACTCGGCCGTGGCGACTGCCCTGGAGGTGTCCCATATTCTTGAGGAGGGCGGGCTCTTGCATGGGGACGAGAGGGGAGAGGGCGCCACGCACCGTTTCTTTGTAACCGATTCTCCAAAGCGTTTTCTGAGTGTCGGCAGGAATTTTCTGCACGAAAAACTCGACTCTGCGGAGCTTGTAACTCTTGGAGGGTGATGATGGGCACAGCGTCTAACAACAATTCATTCTCATTTAAAAGTCTTCCCTGGCTCTGGATAGCGCTATGCGTGATATCGGCCGTGGTCGGTTTTGTTCTTGTACACCAATACGGACGTGAGATACTTCCTCCAACGATCGCCCTTGATAAGACCGAGCGTGAGGTAAAGCTCTACTTTGTCTCCGAGGACGGCAAGCTTCTGAGTGAAGAGAGGGTGGCTATAAAGAAGGGCACCCTTACCGGTGAGATAGGCGGGGTAATAGAGGGGCTTATGAAGGGCTCAAGCGGCTCCCTGGAGCGGACAATTCCAGTGGGCGCGCGGCTGCTCGGAGTCAAGGTAAGGGGCAAGACGGCCCTGATTGATTTCTCCGGACATATCAAGACCAAGCACTGGGGCGGCTCTATTGCCGAACTCCTCACCGTCTATTCGATCGTAAACGCCGTGACCGTCAATTTTAAGCAGATTGAAAAGGTCCAGATACTAATAGAGGGCGAGCGTTTTGATACGCTCTCTGGCCACATATCTATAGACAAGCCGCTTGGCCCTGACGCCAAGATGATAGAGGGTTAGGCGTGGCTAGCCTATTAAAAACCTACAGGGTAGAGCGCGATTCACTGGGCACTCGCCGAGTCCCCGCCTCTGCCTACTACGGTATCCAGACCCTTCGCGCATCTGAGAACTTTCCCATAAGCGGCATCATGCCCGCTACAACTTTTATCCACGCGACGGCTTTTGTTAAATACGCCGCCGCCAGCGCCAATATGGACCTCGGCCTTCTGCCAAAGGCCAAGGCGCGCGCCATTATGCGCGCGGCAAAAGAGATTATTGCGGGTAAGCTCCATGACCAGTTCATAGTCGACGTCTATCAGGCCGGTGCCGGCACCTCACATAACATGAACGCCAACGAGGTAATAGCCAACAGGGCTATCGAGATACTTAAGGGTACCAGAGGCGATTACACGTTAGTCCACCCGAACGACCATGTCAATATGGCGCAATCCACGAACGATACATTCCCTACCGCTATGCGGATCGCAATACTTATGGATGCCGATGCCCTTGTGGCCTCTTTAAGGATTCTGAAGAACGCACTGAACGCTAAGGGCAGAAGTTTCGATAACATTATTAAGTCCGCGAGAACTCATCTTCAAGATGCCGTCCCCATAAGGCTTGGCCAGGAGTTTTCTTCCTACGCCTCGGCTGTTGAAAGCGCTACAGAGAGGATCAAAGAGGCGGGCAATAGTTTAAAGTCAATAGGCCTTGGCGCTACGGCTGCGGGAACCGGCATAAATTCGCATCCGGCCTACGCCGGAAAGGCAATAAGGGCGCTATCAAAAGTTTCCGGAGTTAAGGGGCTTAAGAAAGCTCCCGACATGGTGGCGGCCCTAAACAGCATGGCGGACTTCGCGGCCTTTTCATCGGCTCTAAAGAACACGGCTCTTGAGCTTATTCGCATAGCAAACGATCTTCGCCTTTTAAGCTCCGGGCCGAGAACCGGCTTAGGCGAGATTAAATTACCTCCGGTCCAGCCCGGCTCGTCCATAATGCCGGGGAAGGTAAACCCCGTGATGGCGGAGATGCTCAACATGGTCTCCTTTCAGGTGGTAGGAAACGATCTGGCGATAACCATGGCCGCTCAGGCCGGACAGTTCGAGTTAAATGTCATGGGGCCGGTTATAAACTATAACCTCCTCTCTTCTGTTAAGATACTCACCAATGGGATAAACACCTTTACCGAGCGCTCTGTCAAGGGGATAAAGGCCGACAGGAAAAGATGCGAAGAGTATTTCGAGAACTCCGTCGGGCTCGCCACGCTCTTAAACCGCTATATCGGCTACGAGGAGGCGGCGATAATCGCCAAAGAGAGCGAGCGTAGAGGCAAGACAATAAGAGAGATTTTAAAAGAATCCAAGAGATTTACGAAAGAAGAGATAGACGCTCTATTCGACCCCATGCGCGTCAGCACCCCGCAAAGGTAAGCCCTGTTTCTATCTCAAAGAGAGAGTAGACTATGCGTTTTCTTTCAGGCCGCGGCCAAAGGGGTTTTTGCTCAAAGCACGATATCGTAGCGCAAATTTCCGAGTCCAATAACTTCGACCCTGCAGAAGATCTCGAAAGCGCCGACGGCTTCATCATCTTTCAAAGCGACTTCATAAAGAGCTGGCTTGTCGCCACGAGGCTTCGCCTCTACAATATAATCGATGACATTCAAAAGAAAGACTTGCGTATCAACTGGTCCATATCCCGCTCGAAGATCTTTATTTCGGGCGAGCTTTTTCTCGATATTGCGGTGCGCGCTGGTAAGGAAAGAGGGGAGGGCAGTGCTTTTATCGACATCGGCTACAGGGCGGGTAACCCATTCAGTCCTGAGCTCTTCGAGGCCAGCGACGTTGCCGAAAGGATCGTCTCGCTCGTCGCGGAGAAAATGACCTAAGGGCATCTATCCCTTCTTTCGATTAAAGAGAGATAACGTCCTCTTTGTCGCGCGCTCAAGGTCGTTCTGGATCATGAGGAAGGCGGGGAGCAGTATGAGTGTCAACGGTGTGGCAAGGAATATCCCGTAGCCCATGGCCAGAGCCATAGGCGCCATGAACGGGTCGGCTCCTCCGATGCCGTAGGCCATAGGAAGCAGTCCCGCCACTGTAGTAACCGAGGTTATGAGTATCGGCCTTAGCCTCGTTGAAGAGCCTTCGATGATTACCTTTCTGAAGTTGTTATCCCCTGTAGCTCTATTATTTCTTAGTTGGTTTACGAACTGCACCAGCACGAGGGAATCGTTTACAAGGACTCCCATCAGGCCGATCACCCCGATAAATGCGATAAAGCCTAGCGGTTTTCCGTGGAGCGCGAATGTCCCTATTACTCCTATGAAGCCGAAGGGGAGGATGGAGAGCGCGATCATCGGCTGAAGGAATGAGCCGAAGAGCAGGGTAAGGACGAAGTATATGCCCACCACCGCGGCAATGAACGCGATGTAGAGGCTCTTCATCGATTCGGCCGTCTCTTCGGCTTCGCCTCCGACCAACAGCCTTATGCCCGGCCAGTCCTTGTCCATGTCGAAATGTTCTGTAATCCGGCTGGTCACCTTTAAGGACGAGGTCTTCTCTTTTAAGATATCCGATGTAATGGTTATGGCCCTCTCCCCGTCGTAGTGGTAGAAATTCGACGGTCCGGGGCCTGTCTTTAGGCTCGCGACCTCACCGAGGCGTATGAGCCTGCCTCTGTCGTTCGGTATGAGGAGAGAGTTTAAGACCTTAATCGTCCGCCTGGTCTCTTTGGTGAATATCACCCTGAAGCCAACGTCCTCGTCTCCGTAGCGTACTGTGGTGACCACTTCGCCGTCATAAGCCAGCCTAACGCTCTGGGCGACACTAGCGACAGTTAGCCCGAGCTCCGAAAGTTTGTCGTAGTCGATGCTTATCTCCAATTGATCCTTGCCCGATTTATCATCCCTGTCTATATCCTTAACCCCGTCTATTGTAGAGAGAAATGCCGCGATCTCGTCCGCGAGTTTTACTCGCAGTTTATCGTCACTGCCGATAACCCTGAGCGTAACCGGCCTTCCGACCGGCGGCCCGCCGCCCTCAACGTGATAGATGAGATTCGCCGTTCCTGTTATTGAACTGGCCTTTTCTCTAACTTCCTCCACTATCTCGTCGGCCGTTCTTTCGCGTGTTGAAAAAGGCGTGAGGAAGACCGATATGATACCCCGGTTCTCGCTCTCTCCGACTATATAAGGCTGTTGTGTGCCGACCCTGGTTGTAAAGCTCGATAGCTCGGTTTCCGAGATGGTGCTAACTACTTTCTCGAATTCCTTTAGCTTGTCGCTTGTCGCCTCAAGCGAGGCCCCGGTCGGAAGCTCGACGGCGACATAGAATTCCTCGGCAGTGCTTGTGGGGAAGAGAACGAAGTCCATGAACTTTACGGTATAGATGAGAGTTCCCGCAAGAGTTACAATGAAAATCACCAGCACTATGTAGCGTAGCCTCAATACGGTCTGGAGCGCCCTTTCGTAAGGACGCCTGATGGCTGAAAACCATGAGCGTTCTTTGAGCGTACCGCCCTTTGCGCTTATATGGGCGAAGCTGCCGGCAAGGTGCGCGGGCAGGGCAAGGATACTCTCGGCGAAGCTTACAATAAGAGAGATGGTTACGACCAGAGGGATGACATAGATAAACTTGCCCATGATGCCGCTCATGAAGAACATCGGGGCAAAGGCCAGAAGGGTGGTGATGATAGTCGTAAGCACGGGCAAGAAGACCTCGCGAGTACCGTCGACCGCGGCAATAAGGGGCTCTTTTCCCATGGCCATGTGGCGGGAGACATTCTCCGCTATTATAATGGCGTCGTCCACGATTATACCTATGACTATTATCATCGCCGCAAGTGCGATGGAATCCAGGTATACGTCGAAGATCGGCATGAAGAAAATAACCCCCATTAGGGCGACCGGTATTCCGATGGCCGCCCAGAAGGCGGTGCGGATATTAAGCGATATGGAGAGCGTTATAAGCAGGAAGCATAGACCTATGAGGCCGTTAAAGAGGACGACCTTCAGGCGGTTCCTGACTATCTTCGATTTGTCATTAGATGTGAGAGTCTTTATTTCAGAACTGATGCGCCTGGAGGTGTCTTCGGCGAGCGCCTTGACCGCGTCCACCGTGCGTATGATATCGGCGCTTTCTTTTTTAAAGACGATAAAAGAGATGGCCGAGCGGCCGTTTATGCGGGAGAGTACCTTCTCCGGTTCAAAGGCGTCTATTACTTTAGCGAGATCGGAGACCCTGACCTTCGGCCCGGTGAAGGTGGTCCTGACTATTACCTCGCCGACCTCCTTTGGGTCGAGGAACTGCGCGAGCGTTACGATATTTTTTTCAGATGTATATGATTCGAAGCTCCCGGCGGTGGAGCGGATATTTCTAGCGCGGATCGCGTTAGCGATATCGCGGGCAGGGATCTGTAACCTCTCAAGTGCCTCCGGCTTCAGTTCGACCTTTATCTCTCTGTCGAGGTAGCCGTATTCTTCTACTCGTGAAACACCGGGCAGTTCAAGGAGTTTTTGTTTATATCTCTTAGCTAGCTCCCTTAGTTCAGCGTAGGGAATCTCTCCGGAGAGACCGACCTCTATTACGGGGATCTTCGCGGTCGTGATCTCCGTAACCCTCGGGTTTTCGGTAATCTCTGTCGGGAGGTCGGTCGTATTGGAGACGGCGTCCCGTACGTCGCGTTTCACCTTTTCCTTGTTGCTCATCGAGGGGTCTATCTTTACATGGATGAATGAAAAGTTCTCCATGGAAAACGACGTCATCGTATCGATGCCGTCCACCTCTTTTAGTTCCTCCTCTATCTTGTTCGTGACATTTAGCTCTACGTCCTCGGGTGAGGCCCCCGGGTAGCGCGCGGTAATGGTCATCTCTTCGAGATCTACGTTTGGGAAGTTGTCGCGCTTTATTGTCGTGAGCGCGCCGAGCCCCAGCAGGATTATCGAGGCGGTAATCATGTAGGCGAGGACGTGGCGCTTTGCGAAGAAGTTGATAAACTCTCTTATTGTGAAACCCTCCCTTCCATGATCTTTTTGACCGCCGCATCGTTTAGAAGATCGTCGGTGAGCGCGCGAAGCTCGAGGATCAGGGAGTGATATAGAGCGGCGTTATTGGCGTAGTTCAGCATGGCCCCTTCTTCTGAGTCCTGGCTCTGGATGACGAAGGTAAGCTCGCCTCTGCCCTGATTATAGAGTTTCATCTCCTCTTTGGTCCTTGCCCGCGCGCTCTTGATCTGCGCCGAGTTTATGCGAAGAATTTTTTCGTACTCCTCGATCTGTATGCTTAACCCCTTTATGGCGGCGAATTGGTCAAGGAGGACCTTGTCGCGCTCTAGCTTCGTCTGGCGAATAAGCAGTTCGCTGCGCTTTACCCCGGCGTTTGCGGTCCGGTTCCCAAGCGGATAGGCAAAGTTCATCGATAGCGAGGCATCGGTGCCGTCGCTTGCCACAGAGCCGGAGAGGGTGTCAGCTCCGCCCTTGACGGCCACAGATGCGTCAAGAGATAGCTCCGGCTTTTCCGCGTTCAGGAGAGCTAAACGCTCACGTTCCAGTTGCTCTATGCGGGTAGCCAGAGCGCCTAGTACCCTTGAACCTTCAAGCAGTTCTCTGTCATCAATATTTAAGCGCTCCGGAAGCCCCGTGGTGTAAATGTCAAAGGCCGGTTTCCTATCGTATAATTTATCGTTACCGGCAAGTATCGCGAGCTCAGCCTGTAGTGCCTTCCAAACGGCTTCGGCGAGCAGCAGGTTGGCTCTGGCGATCTCGCGAGAATCTATCGCGCGCAGCTTGTCCACCTCGTCCACGAGGTTCGCTTTTCTCTTCTTCCGGATCTCTCTAAGCTGATCATTGGCTAAAGCGAGCCTTCTCTCTGCGATCTCTCTCTTCTCGGTCAGGAGGACCCAGTCCATGAATTTTAGCGCTACGGCCAGGATAAATAGTTCCTGGTTTTCCACTGAATTGAGCTTCGCCATATCGACGGAATATTTAGCCAGATCGAATTCCAGCCTGTCGAGCGTGCCGCCCCTGTTCTTCAGTAGCGGCTGGCTGTATGTAAGAGCGCCCCGGCTCTCATAGAATTTTGACGGACCGGGGTCAAAAGGGAGGGACGGGTCGAAATCGCTCTGGGTGTAGTCGTTGTTTATTTCCGCTTTTACACGCCCGCCGGTCTTCCATATTGGGCGTTCCATCGACACGCTCGTGGAGTACGCCTGTGTAAGTTCAGGCGCTATGCCTCCGGTGATGTCTGAAAAACGCGAGTAGCCGCTACTACCTCTGAGCACCCAGTCCCTTGCGCCAAGCGTTCCTCTTTTAAGGCTCTCCTCGATATGCACGGAGAGGTTTTCCTTTTCAAAGAGAGGGTGTTTTGCGCTCACCATAGAGATGTATTCTTCGAGAGTGATCACGGCGCTCTCGCTGCCAAGAGCGGTTGTTGAACTAAGTACGAGGCACAGGACGGCTAAGAATAGCGAGAGCCATATAGGTCTTTTAGTTCGTTTGTCGCCTCGCATGGGGGGTTTTTTCATCTTGTGAATGCTCCAGGTTGACGGACGTTGATACCACTTACAAAAGATGTGCATATCTAATAATATACTATTATTACCATAATTTAGACGGTTCTAAAAGAGAGTTTTGGCCTGGTTTATATATGGAAAATGATGCTTTGCCGGAGAGCGGAGATGACGAATAGGGGGGGGTAGTCAGTCTTTGCTGGGTGGAAATTAAATAATTGACTATTGTCATGTTTTTTGGTTGCCAGATAAGGCATTATGAGCTTGTATTGTAAATATTTAAAGGAGGATGTAGATATGGCAGATATTCTAGATGTTAGGGCTTTAGAGCCCAAAGACAGACACAAGGGGATATTCGATAGATATAACGCGCTTTCAACAGGCGAGGCCTTTATCCTTGTTAATGACCACGAGCCAAAACCGCTATTATACCAGTTTCAGGCCGAACATAGCGGTGAGTTTGAGTGGTGGCCGCTTGAATCCGGGCCGGATGTCTGGCGCGTGCAGGTTGGAAAGGGCCTGGTAAAGGGGGCTATGACAACCCTTGCCGGCTATATGCAGACCGACCACGCAAGGCTGGACGCCATAATGGAGCGCTTCAAGAAGGCGACAAAGGATGGTAATTGGGATGAGGCCCTGGCGCATTTTAAGGAGTTCGATCTGGGCCTGAGGAGGCATATCAAGGTGGAAGAGGAGCTTTTATTCCCGATCTTTGAGGAGAAGACCGGCATGAAGGACGCCGGCCCGACACTCGTTATGAAGATGGAGCATGAGGAGATAAGGGAGATACTCTCTAGAGTGCTTGGCGCAACAGAAGGTAGCGACGAGAGCGCGGCTACGGAGTCAACAGGCGCGCTTATTAATTACCTCGGCGACCATAATATGAAAGAAGAGCACGTCCTCTATCCGGAATTGGATGCCTGCGTAAACGACACAGAGCGGGTAGAAGCGATAAAGAAAGCTCAAGTTTATTAATACGATAGCTCCAGATTGCTTGTTTTGCCCGTGCTAAAGGCCCTTTAGCACGGGCAATATTACTCTAAACACCTGCCAAAAGCGCAAGCTACGCCCATTCAACGTCATTTCTTTGACTTTTTTTCTCAATTTTGACGGTAATTTTTGCGGGTTTTCCTGCTTTTTTCCCTTACGCGGTCTCGTTTAACCTTAGCATCTCAATCATAAATTTCTTTTTTACTCATACATATAGTAATAGTTTTAAGCCCTTAGCCGTGCTTGTGGCGGTCTTTAGGCATCTCTCCATTGCTGTCATAGTTTTGGCATATCTCTTGCATTTATCTAGTACTGATCTACATCCTTATGAAGCCTTAATCGAGGACGCAGGGATAATTATGAAAAACCTCTCTGAAAATTTTAACGCCCTAAACCCCGGCCAAAGGACCTTCTTCGCCGGCCTTTTCCTCGTCTCTATTGTTATCCTTGCGGTCCTCTTTACGTGGGCCGTCTGGCCGGACTTTAGGGTGTTCTTTGGAGGTGGTGTGGGGGTAGCGGGGGTAGAGATATTCGACGAAAATTATCTTGCAGGTGGCCTCGCCGAGACCATTATCCGCTACGCCTTCGTATTGATCATGACCATCTCGATCATATTTCTAATTCTAAAACCTCTTATAAACGGGCTTTTTAATTACGACGCGCGCTCTGTACTTCTGCCGGCCACCACTACGCCTGAGAGCCTTGCCCTTTTAAGAGAGGTTAATGACGGGGTCTCAGAAGAGGAAACGAAGCTTAGCAGAGTCGCAAATGCCAGAACGGGTTTGAAGGATATAGTGACAAAGAACCCGAAGGGCGCCGCCAATATAATCAAACTCTGGCTAAGGGAAAAAGGTGTTTTAGAGAGCAATAAGTTCAAGGGGGTTGATAAGGCCGCAGTAGTGATTTCGAACCTGGGCGAGGATCTTGCGACTGATCTTTTAAAATTTCTAAGCCCCGACGACATCCTAAGTATCGGGCTCGCGATTACAACCATTGAGAATACAAGTCCTGAGACTTTCTTCGAGGTCACAGGTGAGTTCAAGGATCGTCTTGCGCTCGACATCGGGCCGGGCGACGCCGCTGATTTTGTAAAGAATATTATGATAAACGCGCTTGGCCCGGAAAAGGGTAGCGCCATATTAAAACGCATGTCGAGTAAGAGCGAAGAGGGCGGCTTTGATATACTAAAATGGATAGAGCCCGATGTGGTCGCGGAATTTATAAAGAGAGAACATCCCCAGACAATAGCGGTAATACTCGCCAGCCTCACTCCCGAGCAGGGGGCAAGTGTATTAACCTTGCTTGATCATGGTACAAGGGCGGACGTCATGATCAGGGTGGCCACTATGGAGCCGCTCGCCCCGGCTGTTATGGAAGAGCTTAATGAGGCTGTAAACCGGAATTTTTCCACTATGGCCGGTTTGGAAGAGAGACGTTCGCTTGGCGGGGTAAGGGCGGCGGCCAAAATACTGAACCGGACGGATAGCAAGACGGAGTCGGATATACTCTACGACATCGAGAGCAGGGACTCTCTTCTCTCGAATGAGATTGAGGAGAAGATGTTCATATTCGCCGACATTATAAATATAGATGACAGGGGGATTCAAAATATACTGAAGGATATCTCGAGGGATCAGCTCGTTATTTCGTTAAGGACTGCGGACGGAGCGTTGAAGGAAAAATTCTTCGCCAATATGAGCGAGAGGGTTAGAGAGATGTTTATGGACGAGATGGATATCAGGGGCCCTCTTAAGCTTAGCGATGTGGAAGAGGCGCAGCTTGAGATAGTCAGGGTTGTGAGAAGGCTCGCCGAGGAAGGCGAGGTAATGATCATGGGTGAAGGTGCAGGTGAGATTCTTGTTTAGGAAAAAGGGCTGATATGTCTGACAGGGTCTTAACTAAAGAAGAGATCGATGCTTTAATGAACGGGGTCTCTGCCGGGCATTCGGAGAGCTCTCTTGAAAAAGAACCGGCCGGGGTTGGAGAATATAACCTGAGTGCCGGCAAGGAGCGCTTCGCAGGAAATAAGCTTTCCGTAATCGAGAGCGTAAATGACAGGTTTTGCAAAACCTTCACCCGCTCTCTATTTGCATTCGTAAGAAAGAGCGTTGAAGTAACTGCCAGGCGTGCAGCCTCGATGAAGTACTCGGACTTTGTAGAGAGTAAAGATCAGCCCGCGAGTTTCAATATCTTTCAGATGTCGCCTTTGACGGCCTCTGGTCTGCTGGTCCTCGAAGCGGAGCTTATATACGCGCTCCTGAGTAGTTCATTCGGGGGGGCGGCAGAGACGCCTGTCAATGTAGAGGGCCGCGAGTTCACTCTTTTTGAACAGAGCTTTATCAAGAAGATAGCAGGGATGGTCTTTACGGATATTGAGAGTGCATGGAAACCCTTTTTTCCGTTGGAATTCAATCTCGACCGCTCGGAGACGAACCCCGCCTTCGTAGATGCCGCTCTCGCAAGTGAGATAGTGATCGTCAACACATTCCAGATCGAGATGGAGGGTTCTTCAACTTCGCTTTCTATTTGTATCCCACATTCAGGTGTGGAGCCGTTAAATGAAAACCTCGGCACGAGCCTCGCGGATATCATCACTCCCGTAGAGGATATAAAGCAACTTGGGAAGTAAACCTTTATGCATATTGCGCGGACTATGAAAATCTCAGAGTTGTGTTGAAATTATAAGCGGGGAGAGTACGTATGGCGAAGAAGGGCCCTTTAAAGGTTATAACGATCTCAAGCGGCAAGGGCGGGATTGGAAAGACCAGTGTGGTAGTTAATCTGGCGATCGCTCTCAAAAAGCTTGGCAGGAATGTGATGCTTCTCGACGCCGATCTCGGGCTCGGCAATCTCGACGTGCTTCTCGGGCTTAACCCCAAGTATAATTTCGCTCATGTTCTTAGCGGTGAGAAGACAATAGACGAGATAATAATAGAGGGGCCTCGTGGGATAAGCATTATTCCGGCGGCTTCGGGCCTTGAGGAGCTTACGAGCCTTAATACGGAGCAGAAGATAAACCTCTTTAGCCAGCTTGAGAGTTTAGACGAGAAGGTCGATATCATGCTGATAGACGCCGCGGCAGGCATCAGCCAGAACGTGCTCTTTTTTAATATGGTCGCAGGCGAGCGGATAGTCCTCGCCACTGCGGAGCCGACTTCTATCGTGGACGCATACGCACTTATAAAGGTGCTCCATCAAAGTCACGGCGTGAAGAGGTTCAGGCTACTGGTAAATCAGGCCAAAGACGACAAGGAAGGTTTGGAGGTCTATAAGAACGTAAGCACAGTGGCGGACAAGTTCTTGAATATTTCCATAGACTATATGGGCATTATTGCTTACGACGAAAATCTCAGAAAGTCCGTAAGGCGGCAAAAGCCTGTGATCGAACTATTCCCATCGAGTAAGGCGAGCAAAAGTTTTATGGAGATGGCTGAGGTAATAGACGGCTTTCCATCCGCCCTGGGCCACGACAGTCTACAGCTCTTTATGAAGGGCGGTAATGTTGTTAATATGGATCGCAATCCTTTATGAAGATGGCTCAAGAACATCGTTCAGGAGTTTCGTCTCCGGGGTTTTTTGCGCGTTCGCAGGTTCGAAAAAAAAATTTAAAAATACTTTTTATTTTTATTTCAGTTATGTTAAAATAGAGCGCTTATTAGGAGGGGTGGTTGCCGATAAGAAGATACAACTCTTTGCAGCTTCTTATCGTTTCAGCGGCGACGGACATCATAAGACAAGGAGAGTGTTTAAAATGACCGATTCCGAGCAGACAGTTTTGGATCAGGCTAAAAAGGATTTATCGTCGGAGGATAATATTATTCGCCATGACGCTGTAATGAATCTGGGCGAATGTGAATCCCAGGAGGCGATTGAAATTCTTGTAGAGCTCTTACAGGACAGATCTCCCATAATCAAGGACGAGGCGGTTAATTCGCTTATAACCGTCGGCGGAGAGCATGTGGCAAAGGCCATTGTCCCTCTCTTATATGAAGATGAGGTATATCTATCCAACATAGCGGTAGAGATACTCGGACGCCTTGGTGAGGTAGCGTTGCCTTTTGTTATTCCCGTCTTATGCGAGACCGACGACGATGTCTTGAAGTTCGCCATTGACGTCGTAGGGCATATCGGGAGCAAAGAGCCCGTAGAGTTCCTCTTACCTCACTTATCGCACAAGAATCCGAATATAAAGAGCGCAACGGCGGTTACTCTCGGTAAGCTTAAAGCCACAGACGCCATAGATAATCTGGTGGTTCTCCTAAAAGACGAAGACGAGTGGGTCAGGTTCTCCACCCTGGACGCGATAGGCTTGATCGGCGGCGAAGATGTGGCCGATAAGCTTCTCGATATATTCAAAGTCGTTGATCTATCTACGATTGCGGCGATCGACGCCCTTTCCATGCTTGCCGAGCCCGAGGATTATAAAAAGGTCATGCAGGCTGTGAGCGCTCCGGGCGTCATCGACGTCCTGAATGTCGAAACCGTAGTAAGGTTTATTAAAAAATTCGATGGATACCTTAACGACAACGATAAAAAGATCTTTATGCAGATGATGGTTCCAAAAATTAATGAAGCTAATGTTGAAGAGTTAAATGAAATATTCCAAGGTCTCGCGTCGCTGAAGAATAAGGCCGCTCTTGACGAGCTTATTCTCTTTGCGGGCACCAAGGATTTTGACGAAGAGACGAGGGGGTACTTGAAAGACGCTATAGTCGCGTTGGCGGATATAGGGAAGTTAATCGCGGCTATGAGCAAGTATCCGCTTCATAATCTTACTTTTGTAGAGGCGTTCAGTGACCTGAAGGATCCCGACACGGTAGAGCCTATTACAACCCTTCTGGATACGGACCCTGATGCTAAGGTTAAAAGGGCCGCTATTGAGGCGCTTGGAAATATCGGCACGCCGAATACATTTGATACCCTCGTGGTCGCCCTTAAAGACAGTGAGGGTAATGTAAGGAAGAATGCCGTCGAGGCCCTTGGTAAGCTCGGCGACGATCGGGTGGTTCCAGTGCTTATCGATATGCTTCTGGTCGAGGAGTTTGACGATGTCAAGGATGCCATTGGACAGTCATTGTCCATGTTCAGTGGAGTTGAGGTTGAGTCTGCGTATGTCTCTCTTCTCGACAATAAGGATATGGCCATCCGTGTGGTCGGTATAGACGGCCTGGGAAGCCTTAAGTCTGATGGGGCCAAAAATAGATTGATGGAGGCGCTTGGCGATAATGATGCCAGGATAAGAAGCGAATGCATTCGCGCGCTTGGCGGCTATGAAGACTCTGACATATCGACCATTCTCTCCGGCGCCCTTGCAGATAAGGATAAACAGGTCAGGATGACCGCAATTGAGGCTCTCGGCAATAGAGGCGAAGAGAAATTGACGGTCGGCGCGCTTGGAGATGAGGATATGTGGGTCAGGTTCAAGGTAGCGAATATTCTTGCGGAAAAGCAGGTGCCTGAGAGCGAGGAAAAGCTCGTCGAACTCCTGAAAAATGATGAGATACCCGTGCAGGTGGCATGCGCCAAGGCGCTCGGGACCCTTGGCTCGAAGAAGGCCGTAGATACCCTTAAGGGGCTGACAGACCATGATGATTCCAACTTAAAGAACGCGGCAACAGAGGCGCTGGCCCAGTGTGACCGGTAAGTAACCTTTATGTCATACCATTAGTATGAGTTTAGTTAGGAGTATGTCTAAATGGTTAAACACAAGATGTCACAGGCTGTCTTTGTCGAGTTAAGGGGTTTTATCTATGCCCTGTGCGGCATCTTTTTTTCCGATAGTAAGATCTACCTGCTAGAAGACAGGCTTAGCAAAAGGCTCGATGACTTGAATCTTTCTTCTTATGAGGAGTACCTTTATTTTTTAAAATACGACCCCGGCAAAAATATCGAGTTAAAGAATCTCTATGATTCCATAACGACCAACGAGACAAGTTTTTATCGCGACATGCCTCAGCTTGCAGCCTTTATTGACGGCGCGCTGCCTATGTCGCTACAGAATAAACCCAAGAACGACAGGGTTTTACGCATATGGAGCGCCGGGTGCTCGACCGGTGAGGAACCATATACTCTGGCCATGATGATAATGGAAACGGGGCTTTTGAGCCAGGGGTGGAAGGTAGAGATCCTGGCCAGCGATATAAGCGAACGTGTGCTCATGAGCGCGCGCAGTGCCGTCTATGGCCAATATTCGGTAAGGAATACGCCGGCCCATATTCTCAAAAAGTACTTTACCGTGACCCCTGGCGGGTACAAAGTAAGGCCTGATGTGCGGCGTATGGTAAGCTTTATGAATATTAACCTCTTTGACCCGGCCCAGGTCAGGAACGCTATGAATATTGATGTTATTTTCTGTAGAAATGTGATTATATACTTTGATGACAATTCCAAGAGAAAGGTTATGGGTTATTTCTGCGACCGTATCGTCGATAATGGCCTGCTTGTTCTTGGTTTTTCAGAGACGCTTATCAACATTACCAGGGCATTCAAGCCGAAGGGTATTAATAAATGCGTTGTATATCAAAAACTTTAGAATATTGAATAAGGAGGGTCTGATATTATGAGTGTGAATATTTTAATTGTTGATGATTGCGATACGACGAGAAAGATCGTCACCTACATGATTAAAGGCGCTGGGCACGTTGCCGTCAATGCCATCAATGGATTGGACGCACTTGAGAAATTAGCGCAAAACGAAATATCGCTTGTCGTGACCGACCTCAACATGCCGCATATGGATGGTTTCGAACTCGTAAAGAATATGAAGGAGAATCCGTCTTTCAAGGAGATCCCGGTAATAATGATAACGACCGAGGGGGATACCACTAAAGAAGAGATGGGCATGAATGCCGGCGTGGACATCTTTATGAGTAAACCTGTTACATCCAAGTGGCTAGCCTATCAGATTCAGAAACTTATTTGACAGTGTTATAATCGATCAGGTTTGGCAATATCGCGGGTAAGTTGACGGCCAATGCGAAACCGGAAAATGTTACGGATACGTTTTTGGCACGTCTTGGTAGCAATATCGTAAAGCATTTACCTCCACAATTCTCAAAGAGAAGATCGATAAGAGTATTGAAGAGCCTCGGTTAAAGAGGCTCCACCTTGGCAGAGTCCTTTGATACATATTAAAAGAGTCGAATTATAATTTTCGCGGGAGCGGTTTATGGATGATATGTTCGGCAATGAGGAGATGCAGGAAATTTTCCACGATTTTATTGTGGAGACCGGCGAAATACTTGAGTCTCTCGACCAGCAGTTGATCGTGCTTGAGCAAAACCCCGAAGACCTTGAGATAGTAAACGGCATATTCAGGGGCGTTCATACTATAAAGGGCGCTGGCGGGTTTCTTGGTTTAAAGCAGATCGTTGAGGTCTCCCATAAGGCCGAAGAGGTCTTGAATAAATTCCGCCAGGGCACTGTCAAAGTTACGCCCGAGGTTATGGACGCGCTCCTTGGGGCATGCGATATGCTAAAAATTCTCCTGGGGCATGTATCTAATAAGGATGATAGCGAGGAGGATATCTTAAAGGTCCTTTTAGCGTTGACTGAGGCCGAGGGCGCTGCCAGCGGGCAGGCGACTCTAGAGGCTGAGGCCGAGGAGCCGGTGCCGAGCGAAGTTCAGGAACAGGCAGATGAGGCCGAGGAGCATGTAGATGAGCTTGAGGAACCGGAAGATGAG
>CBDVCO010000014.1:0-26418 GCA_965372515.1 uncultured bacterium
GCCTCGCTGCGCGATATTAAACCGCACGAGTGCGGCGGTTAGCCGGCGGTCCTTATAAAGACCGCGAAGAGTACTATCAATACCGCGAGTATCAGGTTAGTACGTCCGAATATCCTTGCGTAAGCGCTGAATTTCCTTGACTCTCTGGCCTTTGGCCCCACCCAGAAGTCGTGCAGAAGGCTTGAGACTACTATAATAAAGACGAGTATGAGTTTTATGAGTAGTGCTTTGCCGTAGTTGGTAGCGAGGAAGTCCGGGGTGAATATGACAGCCGGGTTGATGCCCAGGAGATAGAGATTCAGGGGTCCGGTAATGAGCAGTATTATTATGGCGATCCACGCGAGCGTCCTGTACTTGGGGCCGATCTGGCGGTAGACGGCGTTCCTGTCCTTGGGGTCTTTTAGGGCCAGGAGAAAGGGGACTATCACCAGGCTTAAAAACAACATGCCGCCGATCCAGAAGATCGCGCTGATTACATGGAGAAATAGAGAGAGTTTGAGCATTAAATGTCCGGTTCCTTTCTTATGAATTCTTGTTTCGCGTGTTGTTTATTTAGATAAGTATATAACGCGGGCTAGTGTCGCGTCAATCGTATATTGCCGCACTCAGCGAGCCTGGAAGCGGTTTTTTCCTCTTTTCTACCCACATTACCTGCCAAATATACTTGACAAACCCGCTATTTCCATGTTATTAATAACTATTTGCTCTATAATAGGGTGATGACTACAAAGGGAAGGTAAATGACCAAAAAGACGGACAAGACTGAAAAGAACACGAACATACAAACCCTGATCGATACCGGAAAGGACAAGGGCTTTCTCACTTACGACGAGATCAACGACGCCTTTCCAAAAAAGTCGTTCTCGGTCGAGGATATGGACACCCTTCTTGAGACCCTTGGGGATCTGGGCATCGACGTGATGGACACCGATGACAAGGCCAATTCAGCGGAGCCTGCCAAGGCTACGAAAAGCGCCGCCTCCGATGCCGAGAGGGTCGAGGATCCGGTAAGGATCTATATGAGGGAGATGGGCGCGGTATCTCTTTTGAAGAGGGAAGAGGAAATTATCTACGCCAAGGGAATAGAAGAGGGCCATATAGAGCTTACAAGGCTTACCCTGTCGAGTCCGTTCGCCTCGAGGGAAGTACTCAGGGTATCGGAGAGGATCAGGAACCAGAAGGCGTCGCTCAAGAACCTCCTGGAGGATACCGAGGAATTAAATCTTGTCGATCCGGACTTTGTCGAAAAGTTTCTCTCTGATCTTGACAGGCTCAAGAGGCGCAAGCGCGTCGGCGCGTACAAACTCTTGAAGGAGATAAATTTCAACAACAATATCATAGAGGTGATCGTTAAGAGGATCGTCCGTGTCGATAGATTTATAGAGCGCGAGGAAAAGAAGAGGGGCAAGCGCAAGGGGGAGAGGGCAAAGGCCAGGCTCGCGCGTATATTCGATAAGATAGGGATCGACCGCGAGGAGCTAAGAGAGCTTGCCAGAGAGGTCAAGGTTGTCAACTACCAGGTCTGGGAATCCAAGCAGAAGCTCATCGAGGCCAACCTGAGGCTGGTGGTAAGCATTGCCAAGAGGTACGTGAACCTGGGGCTCAAGTTCTCCGATCTTATTCAGGAAGGGAATATCGGCCTCATGAAGGCGGTCGATAAGTTCGACTATAAGAAGGGTTATAAGTTCTCCACCTATGCCACCTGGTGGATCAGGCAGGCGATAACGCGCTCCATTGCCGACCACGGCAGGACGATACGTATACCGGTTCACATGATAGAGACGATCAACAGGCTGCTTCAGACTTCACGCCAGCTCCTGAAGGAGCTCGGCAGGGAGCCGCATCCCGAAGAGATATCGGTGAGGATGGATATACCGGTGCAGAAGGTCAGGCGGATCCTTCGTCTGATGAAGCAGACGCTTAGTCTTGAGACCCCGATAGGGGACGACGAGGAGAGTTCGCTCGGCGACTTTATTGAGGACGAGAAGAGCCCGTCGCCGGCAGACGCGGCCATTGAGAAGGACCTCTCCAACCAGACGACCATGGTCCTTGAGACCCTGACTCCAAGGGAAGAGAAGGTCCTCAGGATGCGCTTTGGTATCGGCGAGAGGCAGGACTATACTCTCGAAGAGGTCGGTAAGGTCTTGGGAGTTACCAGAGAGAGGGTAAGGCAGATCGAGGCCAAGGCCCTGAGGAGGCTAAGGCATCCCACAAGGGCAAAGCTCCTTAAAGGGTTCTGCGGCGTCTAGAGGCTTCGTTTTAATTGACTGATTATAAATATAAAATACCGCGTCCGTTTTCGGGCGCGGTATTTTTTTTAGGTTGGTTTTGGTCTTAAATGGCGTATCCAGGATTATTAAACTATTTTTTTTAGCGTCGTCTGGATCTCTTCCGGCGTTACTTCTTCGATCTTTACGCGTTTATCACGGGATTTTTTTCCGGAGGTTATGGTGATGGAGCTCTTCTTGATCTTGAAGAGCTTTGCGAGCAGTTTGATAAGGGCCTTGTTGGCCTCACCGTCTACGGGCGCTTTGGTGAGCCGTATCTTTAACGCCTCCTTGGAGTCTGAAAGCGAAACCTCGTCCTTTGCGGCCCTCGGTACGACCCTGACATTAATGTAGAGGCCGTCGTCTGTGGTTTTTAGAAAGGGTTGGCTACTTTGTGAAGAACTTGAGTGTTTCAAGGTCCTCATCGGCCTTTCTGGCATCATCCACGCTCGAGTCAAGTATGTTCGAGTGATAATCCAGGATGCTCCTTAGAGACTTCTCCAGGTCGATCCTCTGCCTCTTGTAGAGGAATATCTCGTTTTGGATATCAGAGGCCCTCTTGTTGGCCTGCATCAGTATCTCATTGGCCCTGACCCTCGCCTCTGCGATTATGATCTCGGCCTCTTTTGCGGCGTTGCCTTTGAGCCCCTCGGCCATTTCGTGGGCGGTGGTGATGGTCTTTCTGAGTACCCCTTCGCGCTCTTCGTGGGCCATAAGGTCCTTCATCGCCTTCGCGAGCAGATCTTTGAGTTTGTTTATCTCCCCGGCAGCATCGGCTAAAGCGCTGGAGGCAAGTTGTCTTAAGGCTTCAACCTCGGCGGTGTCATAGCCGAATGTCTTCTTCTTGATCTTGAACCCGTCTATATCTATGGATGTGGTCCTCATAATCCTTCTCCGAATTTAAGTTTGAGCGCTACCTCGTGAAGCGTTCCGATAAGAAACGCCTGAACGAACATAATGACAAGCAGGACTACTATCGGTGATATGTCAATGCCCCCGATATACGGGAGCCTCTTTCTTACGGCGTAGAGTACCGGTTCGGTGATCTGGTAGAGAAAGCGTACGATAGGGTTGTACGGGTCGGGGTTTACCCAGCTAACGAGAGCCCTGACTATGATGATCCACATATAGAGGGTTAGGACGTATGAGAGGATGGTTGCGAAGGCGTCCAGAAAATTTGCAAAGACGAACATATGATATACTCCCGAATATAGATTCTCATGCGTCGCCCGAGAGCTCTTCAGCCCTCTTCGAGGCGGCACGCACAGCATCTAATAGTATATCATAAAACCTGCCTTCTTCTAGTTTTTTAAGCCCCTCAATGGTGGTTCCTCCGGGGCTTGTTACCATCTTACGTAGAGATTTCAAGTCTTTATCGCTATCCTGGGCAAGCCTCGCCGCTCCGAGCGTGGTCTGTAGCGCGAGCGTTTTTGCCTCCTCGTAACCGAGTCCGCTCTTGACTCCCCCGTCGCAGAGCGCTTCCATAAAGAGGAAGACGTAAGCGGGTCCTGAGCCGCTAAGTGCGGTGACGCCGTTTAAAAGGGCTTCGTCGTCAAAGAGGACCACCTTGCCGACCTGCGCGAATATCTCTTCAACCAGTTCAAGTTCCTTTCTGCCGGCGTTCCTGCCCGCCACTATGCCGGTAGCGCCCTCGCCGACTATGGCCGGGGTATTGGGCATGGCCCTGACGAGTGGCAGTTCATCTTTAAGCCCGCCTTTTCTGATCCACATATGGATCTTTTCGGTCGTTATACCCGCGGCGATGCTTACAAGGAGTTTATCCTTGTCAAATGCTTCGGCCACGCCCTCTACGACCTCTTTCATATCCCCGGGCTTAAGGGCGAGAATTATAATATCAGCGCTTTCGGCGACCTCGTAGTTCTTGTTAAATACCTTGACCTCGTAGGCCTCGGCCATATGGACGAGCCTCTCTTTATTGGTATCCGAGACGATAACCTGTCCGGCGCTTACCTTTTTGGAGGCTATAAGCCCCTTTACGAGCGCCTCGGCCATGTTGCCGGAGCCGATAAATCCAATGGTCTTGTTGGTAAGCATCTTTTCTCTATTTGCCCTTTTTCTCCGGATTTCTCTCTCCGAAGAGCGCCGTACCGACCCTTATAAAGGTAGCGCCCTCTTCAATGGCCACCTCGAAGTCGTGGCTCATCCCCATGGAAAGCTCGCTTAGAAGTACCCCCGGGATCTGTTCTCTGTTAATGCGTTCCGCGACCCTTCGTAGCGTCGTATAGTACGGCCTCGTCATCTCGGCATCTTCGTGATAGGGGGGGATGGCCATAAGCCCTTTTAAGACGATTTTCTTGAGTTTGCCGATCTCACGGGCAAGCTCCGGGGCCTCGGCGATACTTACTCCGCGCTTTGTCTTTTCATCCCCGATATTGACCTGCATGAGTACCTGGAGAGGCTCTGCGGTCCTCTTGTTAAGCTCTTTGGCCAGTCCCAGCTTGTCTACCGAGTGGATCATATCGAAGAGGCCGACCGCCTTAGCGGCCTTGTTCTTTTGCAGGTGTCCTATGAAGTGCCATTTTACGGTGGGGAGCTTGACCTTCTTGATCTTTTCCTGGGCCTCCTGGACATAGTTCTCTCCAAAGAGCCTGACGCCCGCCTCTATCGCCTCCTTTACCTGCTTTATGGCGACAGATTTGGTAACCGCTACGAGCTTTATCTCCTGAGGGTCCCTGCCAGCCCGCTTGCATGCCTGCAGGATGCGTTCATTGACCTTTAAAAAATTATCATATACGCTAGCCGCCACAAGTATCTCTCCTCCTGTTTTCGGATGAAGTTCTGCTCACACGGAATGAATTTTATAGCATATAAGGGGTTTTAAATCCAACTTTTAAATAGATAACGGCTAAAATAGGGCGGGTGAGGGTTAATGGACAACTTATTGATTTATCTAATCTTTCTAAAGAAATTCTCTTGTTTATCTATCACGACCTCTATTTCGAGTGAATATATGTTTGTTAGACCCTCTTTAAATCCCTTGAGCCTCGTAGCGTCCTTCTCGGTTGTGACAATGATATCGGCCCCGTTCGCGAGCCCTTGTATCTCGTCAATATCGCTCCTGGTAAAGCTATAGTGGTCAGGGAAGCTCCTGGTGCCGACAACCTTTGCCCCGGTGCCGAGCACTGTCTCTTCAAAAGAGGCGGGCGAGGCCAGCCCCGAGAATATGAAGACCTTTTTATCTTTCAGTTCGCCTAATCCCATCTCTTCATTGCTGTTTAACGCCTTTAGTCCTGACGCTTTGTAAGAGAAGGCGACCACGGGTTTGTCGAGCGCCTTTAAGAAGGGGTCGATTACCTTCGCCTCCTTATCCTTTATCATTATTATACGCGCCCTGTTAAGCGCCCTGATCGGTTCTCTAAGAGTTCCTCTCGGCAGGAGCCTTTCGTTTAAGAGATCGGTCCTTGCGTCGATGAGCACGATATTCTTGTCACGCGCGAGCGCTATATGCTGAAAGCCGTCGTCTAAGAGGATCACGTCGGGCGAGAATTTTTCTATCGCAAAGAGTCCCGCCTCGTAGCGGTCAGCGCCGACGATAATCGGCACGCCCTCCATGCCGGGGGCCTTTAGCTTCTCGGCCATGAGCCAGGGCTCGTCACCGGCCTCTTCGGGGGTCATGAGCACCTCGGCGCCGTCTGAGACCAGACCGATGCCCTTGTGCGTTCCCTTGTAGCCACGGCTTAATATCACGACCCTGGAGCCTTCGGTTACAAAGCGCCTGGCGATATGCATGGTCATCGGCGTCTTTCCGGTTCCCCCCGCTGTAATGTTTCCTATGGAGATCACCATGCACGGGAGCACCCTGGGCTTTAGTATTCCCAACTTGTAGAGCTTAAGGCGCGCCTTTACGCCTGTACCATATAAGAAGGCCATCACGTTCAAAAGGATCCGTGACAACGGCCCGTGGTTATCGCGGGTCGCCCAATCCTCGGTTCTTTCTTTTATTTTGGCTTTTATTTTGGCTGACAAATTGAACTCCTCTTACAGGGCGTTTAGGCCCTCTATCAACTTGATGGTCTTTTCGGTGGCCCCTTTGTTCGCCTCGAGCGCCGCCTTTGCCTTATTTCCCATGGAGCTTCTAAGTACCGGGTCCTTTAAGAGCTTGTCGAGCGCGTCGTATAATCCGTCCTTGTCGGATACCATTATACTCCCCCCGGCGCTTTCCAGCAAAAGGGCCATATCCCTGCAGGTCTCTATATTAGGCCCGTATAGGACGGGGCTTGCGTGGAAGGCCGGCTCAAGGAGGTTATGTCCCCCAATGGGGACGAGGCTCCCTCCGACGAAATTTATGGAAGATAGCGCGTAGGCCATAAATAACTCTCCTACCGTGTCGAGCAGGATGACACCGTCTGTAATACCCTCGCACTGGCTCCTTCGCCGGGTCTTTAGTCCCGCGTCCTTAATAAGGCGCGCCACCTCGTCGAACCTATTAGGGTGGCGCGGGGCGAGGATGAGCTTTGTGCCGTCGTATTTCCCTTTAAGCCTCTTATAGACGTCGAGTACGATCCCTTCTTCCCCCGCATGGGTGGAGCCGGCGACTATCACGACGTCGTCCTTTGTAATGGCGAGCGCTTCGCGTAGTCCTTGAATCCGGGTGGCGGCGTCCGTGTCCTCCATGTCGAATTTTATATTGCCTATCGTGTGGACCCGGTCTTGTTTTATTCCAAGCGCTATCGCCCTTTCAGCGTCCTCCTCTCTCTTTGCGCAAAAGAGAGAGAGCTTATTGAAGATATCGGTGAAGAGGAAGGAGAGGGACTTGTATCTGGAGAAAGAGCGCTCGGAGATGGTCGCGTTCACAACGAGAACCAATACGCCCGAATCCTCAGCGAGGCGTATCATATTGGGCCAGTATTCCTTTTCGACGATTATGAATAGAGACGGGCGCATTTTTTTGAGCGCCCTCTTTACAACCCACCCGAGGTCGAGCGGCATATAGATCAAGCGGTCTATACTGTCCGCGCCTTCTTTCTTCGCAAGCTCCCGTCCCGTCCGGGTGACCGTTGAAAATATTATCCTCGTGGCCGGGTGGGCCAGCTTAAAGCGCCTTAATAGCGGCATGACGGCCCGCGCTTCGCCGACGCTCACGGCGTGAAACCACACTGTGGGCCCTGGCCCGGAAGCCTCTTCTGTTGAACCGTAGAAGGCGAAACGCTCCTTAATTGTGCCCCTGTACTTGCCGCTTACAAGCAGCCTTACCAGAAAATAGGGGGCAAGGAGAGCGAGGCACAGGTGTAAAAGGATATCATAGAGCATATATTTCATAATGAAAAAGGCTTCCTCTTTTAAGTTTAATGGCGTCTCCAATAGAGCGTGGCGGGGGAAGGGGGGGTGGGTGGTGTTTGGGCCCTTAAAGAGGTCGGGTTCTAATTGAAGAAATCGTCCGCCCTGATCGTAAGATCGTTTAGCGCCTCTTCAACCTCTTTTCTCTTTTCTTCGAGTTCTTCAGTGCTCAAACCCTTCTCTACACGGATAAAATCGCCGAATATGTAGACGCCCTTTGAAAAAGGACGGGGAAGGATGAAGCTGTCCCAGCTTTGAAAAGTTTTTTTTTCGAAGAGTTGAAGCTGACCGGCACAATGGGGAGTCCGGTCTTCTGTGCGATCTGGACTATGCCCGACTGCGCGATCCTTGCCGGTCCCTTTGGGCCGTCGGGCGTTATTACGATATTGCCGCCTCTTTTGACGGCCTTTAACAGCCCCTTGATGCCCCCGAACCAGCCCCTGGTCGACGAGCCCCGTTCAGACTTGATGCCGAACGGGCTTATTGTCCTCGCTATGAACTCCCCGTCCCTGTGCTTGCTTATCAGTACCGTCATGTCGTACTCTTTGCAGATCCTTGGCATCATAAGGAGCCTGCCGTGCCAGAAGGCGAGTATGAAGCCGGCACCGCTTCGGGCGTGTTCCATATAAGGCTCGATATTTACCATTGTCGTACGCATAGTAAGGTCATTAACCCTTATAAGCAGTGAGGCTACGGCGGGTATGACGCGGATAGCTATGTTATCTAAAATACTCTTTATCATTATTGACTAAGCTCCTCATCTGAGCCGTATATCTGAATTTTATAGAGCTTGGTGTATTCGCCCTCTTTTGCCAAGAGCTCTTCATGACCGCCCGTCTCAATGATGCGGCCGTCCTTTAGTACTATTATCCTGTCCGCGTTTCTGATGGTCGAGAGCCTGTGCGCGATGACAAAGGTCGTGCGCCCCTCCATAAGGCGCGCCAGGCCGCTTTGCACCTCAAGCTCACTGTGGGTGTCGAGGCTACTGGTCGCCTCGTCCATTATGAGTATGGGGGAGTCCTTTAGTATCGCCCGCGCTATGCTTAGCCTCTGTCTTTCTCCGCCTGAGAGCTTTACGCCGCCTTCCCCTATAACGGTGTCGTAGCCGCCTGGCAGGGCGCTTATGAATTCGTGGGCGTTCGCGCTCCTGGCCGCGCTCTCAATCAATGAATCGTCCTTTAAGATGTTGCCGTAAGCGATGTTGCTCCGTATCGTATCGTTAAAGAGTATTACGTGCTGGCTTACGACGGCGATCTTGCCCCTCAATGACTTTAACTGTAACTCTCTTATCTTTGTTCCGTCAATATATATTGTGCCCTCTGTAGCGTCGTAGAACCGTGGTATCAGGTTTACGAGCGTGCTCTTGCCGGCGCCGCTCATTCCGACTATGGCGGTCACTTCGCCTTTTTTTACCGTGAGGTCTATGTTACGTAAAACCGGCTTGTCGTCGTATTTGAAGCCCACATCCTCGAAGACGATAGAATCCGTGAATGCGTCAAGGGGTTTAGTGCCATCATTGCTATCTTCCTCGTTCGACGCGTCTATAAGCTCAAAGACCCTGAGCGCGGCGGCAATGCCGGTCTGGATGTTAATGGTTATTCCATTAAGGGCCTTTACGGGCTGAAAGAGTAAAAGGACCGCGGCGAAGAAGCTTATAAATGCTTCCGGGGTGAGTGTCCCATTGCCTATTCTAACGGCGGCGTACCAGATGGTAATGGCAAATCCGATGGAGCTTATGAACTCCGTGATGGGAGAGCTTATAGCCTTTACCACGATGCTCTTAAGCTGGTATTTGGTGTAGCGTTCGTTCTCGTCTCTGAACCTTGTGGACTCGTAGCCTTCCATGCAGAAGGCTTTGACGATCCTGATCCCTGTAATGGCCTCCTGCAGGAGCGCGGTCATGGTGCCCATCTTGACCTGGCCTTTGGTGCTTATCTTCTTTATCCTGCTGCCGAGCTTGGCCATGGGGTAGATGGCGAGCGGCAGGGTAATAAAGGCCGCTATCGCGAGCTTCCAGTCCATACTGATGATGACGCCTATGAGAACGATAATGCTTAGCCCGTGTTTTAGGATCCTCGCCAGAGAGTCGGCGGTCATGGCCTGGACCATATTCACGTCGTTTGTAAGGCGAGAGGAAAGCACTCCCGTCGGCGTATTTGTGAAGAACCCGAGCGGCATGGTCAATATATGTCTGTAGAGTTTGCTCCTCATGTCCGTGACGACCCTTTGGCCGACAAAGCCCATGAAATAGGCGTGGCCAAATGAACTAAGCCCTTTAGCCAGGCCGACGAATATAATGGCGAGCGGTACGGCGGCTACCATCATTTCGTTGGGTATGGTAAAGAGCTCGAAGGGGATGATATTTACCTCTTCGCCTGTACCGGTGGTGAAGAGATGTTTCATGACCGGCCCTATTAAGTAGGCCATAGCCCCGTTCGTGAGCGCATAGAGGAGCATGCAAAGGATGGCGATAACCACCTTCAGCTTGTAGGGATAGAGGAATGTTATCAGGCGCAGGTATGTATTCATTTATTTACCGATAAGGGCGCATATGGCACTCGCCGCCCTCTTAGAGGCCCCCGGCTCCCCGAGGCTGTCCTGGATTTCCTTATAGCCTTCCATCATGTGCTCTACCTCGTTTGGAGCTTCAAGGAGCCTTAAAACCTCATGGGCGACGTTCTTTTCATTTACCTTGTGTTGCCAAAGCTCATGGACAAGCGTCTTTTTTATGAGGATATTCGGGAGTCCTATGTGCTTTATCCTCAAGAGGAACCTGGCTATGGCGTAGGTAATATGTGAAAGTTTGTAACATATTGCCATCGGCGTGCCGATCAGCACCGCTTCAAGCGTGGCAGTGCCCGAGGTGATTATGGCGGCGTCCGATGCCCTGAGCGCCGTTTTCCTCTCTTCTCCGCGCACGACCCGTAAGTTCTTCTTTATCCGGTGATCCTTTAACAGGGTCTCTATCAACTCTTCCTCAATGCCGTCGGCCGCGTGGAGGATGAATTTTACGACCCACCTGCTGTATTCTCCGGCAAGTGCCACTCCGTCGGCCATTGGAGGCAGCATCTGGGTCACCTCTTCTATTCTGCTCCCGGGGAGTATGCTCACCACACTTACGGTCTTTTTGTAGCCGAGCTCGGCCTTTGCCTCATCGCGGGATAGTACGCAGATTGCGGTGTCGGCTATGGGATGGCCCACGAATTCCACATCGACCCCCTCGGCGCGGTAGAGCTCTTCCTCAAACGGGAAGACCACGAGCATCTTGTCCACGAGGGAGGCTATCTTCTTTATCCTGCCCTTCCTCCACGCCCATACCTGCGGGCTTATGTAATATACTATTCTAATACCGAGCTTCTTCGCTTCAGCGGCCACGCGCAGGTTAAAGTCCGGAAAGTCGATAAGAACCACCAGGTCTATCTTTTCGGCGGTGAGCATCGCCTTTAGTTCCTTTAGGCGCCCCTTTATTGCCGGAAGTCTCTTTAGGACCTCCACCAGGCCGACAACCGATACCTCTTTAAAGTCGAGCCCCTTAAGGCCTGCCGCGCGCATCCTCTCGCCGCCCATGCCAAAGAAGGAGACCGGGCCCGCCTGTTCTTTCAGGGCCTCCATCAAAGAGGCCCCGTGCATATCCCCGCTCTCTTCGCCGCTTATGATCATTATATTTTTTGCCATTTTAGATATACTAACAGTCCTTTTTTTTAATCGATCTCCGGCGTGGGTTCAATGCTTCATTCTTTTTGGTTGGATATGGTGCAAAAGGCGAATGAAAGAGGAACTGGCACAGGATCGGTTCAGGTTGCGTGTGCGGCTATTTGCTCCATCGATTGGCTAACAGAGCTCTGGATCCTTTGGGCTACCTCAAGGGCCCTTTTACCGTCATGGCCTGAGACCAGGGGCTGCTCACCGGACCTGCAGCAGTCGATAAAGCTCTTGATCTCTTCGTTCAAGGAGTCTTTCATCTCTATGTCGAGTTCTTCGGTGACGACCTTGACGGCCCCGGACTCTTTATCTATATCTTTTTTTGAGATCGATATATGCTGTCTGGCATAGTCAACCGCTATATAGGCGTCGGCCTGGAATATCCTGAGCCGCCTCATCGGTTCAAGAGCGACCCGGCTTGCGGTGACGTTGGCGACACAACCGTTTTTGAATTTTAGCCTCGCGTTGGCAATATCCACCTTGTTCGATACTATGGGTACTCCCGCGGCGTCAACGCTTTCGACCTCGCTTCTGACAAGGTTCAATATAATGTCTATATCGTGGATCATAAGGTCCAGGACTACGTCCACATCCGTACCCCTGTTGGGGAAGATCGAAAGCCTGTGCGACTCGATGAACATGGGGGTTGTCTCTCTCTCTTTAAGCGCCACCACCGCCGCGTTGAACCTCTCCAGATGTCCTATCTGGAGTATGGCGCCAGTTTCTTTTGAGGCCTTTATAAGCTCTTCGGCCTCTGTGCTATCCATGGCCATGGGTTTCTCCATCAATACATTTACGCCTTTAGAGAGAAACTCTTTGCCTATTGAAAGGTGGGTGTTGGTGGGTGTGACTATGCTAACGGCGTCCACCTCACCCAGGACCTTCTCGTACGACGAATAGGCCTCAATGGGGCCGGATGGGGAAGGGGGAAGCCCTGAGGCTATTTTTTTAGCCCTCTCCAGGTCAATGTCGACGACCGCCTTTAAATCAACGCCGTCTAGATGCGCGTACTTCTCGGCATGGAAGCGGCCGAGATATCCGGTACCGATGACCGCGACCTTAATCGTCTTCACTGGCGTCTCCTTTTCTTCTTCTCTTCGTCTTCAGCCGTACGATGCCTCTCTTGGAGCTACCCAGGAAGTCAAGAAAGGTCTTTGCGTGCTCGGAGTCGGGGAGTTCATTTTTTAATTTTTCCATCGCTTTTTTAAGCGAGAGAGAGCTTTTAAAGAGTATATTATACGCGGTGGTGATCTCACCCAAAGCCTCTTCGGAAAAGCCCTGCCTTCTAAGCCCAACGCTGTTCAATCTGTAGAGTCTTGCTTTGTTGCCGGCCGCCATTACATAAGGGGGGATGTCCATGCGGACGATGGAGCCGCCGCCTATTATACAGTGGGCGCCGATCCTTACATGCTGGTGTACGGCGACGAGCCCGCCGACTATGGCGTGGTCGTCTATGTCCACGAGCCCTCCGAGGGTGGCGGCGTTGGCCATGATCACATGGTTTCCGACCTTGCAGTCGTGCGCGATATGGACGTAGTTCATAAACAGGTTCGAGTTGCCGCACTCGGTCTTTCCGTCGCCTTTGGTGGTGGCCCTGTGCATGGTCACGAACTCTCTTATAATGTTGTTGTCGCCTATTATCAGTTCGGTCTTCTCGTCTTTGTACCCCAGGTCCTGGGGCGGGGCCCCGATGGAGGAGAACTGGTATACCTCGCAGTCCCTGCCTATGGTGGTCCACTTGTCTATGACGACGTGTGAAGATATCCGGGTGTTCTTGCCTATGCGGACAGCTTCGTTTATGACGGTATAGGGGCCTATCTCCACGCCGCTATCCATCTCGGCGGTGGGGTGCACCTGGGCAGTGGGGTCTATCCTAACCTCTATTGTCGAGCGTTCACTCTTAGTCATTTTTTTCAGTCTCTTTTGATTTTTGTTTGTCGGCTCCGGCCATCAGTTCGGCGCTCGCCACGAGATTTCCGTCAACAAGGGCCTCGCCCTTAAAGAGCCAGACCGAAGACCTCTTTCTGGTAACCACCAGACTCAACTCCAGTTGATCCCCGGGGATTACCTGGCGGCGAAACCGGGCCTTGTCAATTCCCATGAAGTAAAATATCTGGCCGGGTTCCCCGGCGCTCTTGAGCGCGAGAAAGCATCCGGCCTGTGCCATTGCCTCGACTATCAGTACGCCCGGCATTACCGGGTGGCCCGGGAAATGGCCCTGAAAGAAAGGCTCGTTCATGGTAACGTTCTTAATCGCCTTTATGCTTTCACCTTCTGTAAGCTCCACGACCCTGTCGATCAGGAGGAAAGGGTAGCGGTGGGGCAGTACGGCGGTTATTTCGTTGATATCTATCATAGCTCTTCTCCTCTTGAGGGCTCTTTGCTAATCAGATCCTTTTTTATCTCTTTCAAGGTGCTCGAGGCGCTCTTCCAACTCCTTTAAGCTCTTCTTTATATCGGGGAGCCGCTTTGTAAGGCTTTGAACTCTTAGCCAGAGGTTGTGTGGGATGGCCGGGTGGCCGGAGACGGTCTCATTCGGGGCCACGTCACCAAGGACCCCCGCCTTGGCGCCTACCTTTACGTCGTCGCCAATCTCTATATGGCCCACTACTCCGGCCTGACCGCCGATCTGAACGCGTTTGCCGATGGTCGTAGAGCCTGAGATCCCGACCTGGGCCACGATGATAGAGTTCTCGCCTATCTCCACGTTATGGGCGATCTGGACGAGGTTGTCGATCTTGGTCCCTTTTCCAATGACGGTCTTTCCTATGGTGCTCCTGTCTATGGTAACCGAGGCGCCTATCTCGCACCTGTCCTCGATTGTGACAGAGCCCCTCTGGGGAATCTTTATGTATTGGTCATTGTCGTCGAGGACGTAACCGAAACCGTCGCTTCCTATTACCGAGTTTGAGTGAATAATTACGTCGTCTCCTATCCAGGTATCCTCCCTTATGGAGACGTTTGCGTGTATGACGGTTCTCTCTCCTATATGAGAGCCTGCTCCGATATAGGCGCCAGGGTATATAACGGCGTTATCCGATATCCGGACATCGGCCTCAATAACGGCAAAGGGCATGATGGCGACATTCGAGCCTATCAGAGCCGAAGGGTGGATATCGGCCTTGGGGCTTACTTCGGCTTCAGGGCGGACCGGCGGCCTTAGTAGCTCCATCACCCGGGCAAATGCCATATAGGGCTCCTTTACGACGATTAAGTTCCTGCCCGCCAACTCTTCTGCGTCCCCCGCACTCTCCGGCACGATAATAGCGCCCGCCTTTGACCCTTTAACGCGCTTTACATGCTTAAGCGAGGCCACAAACGTGATCTCATTCTCTTTAGCCTCTTCTATCGAGCCTACGTCGCTTACGAGGCATGCCTTATCGCCGAGCACCCTGCCGCCTACCAACTCGGCAAGAGCTTCTATGCTCATTGCTTTGCCCACGGCCTCTATTTTGCCTTCATCTTGTCGTACGCCTTGATCACATCATCTGTAATCTCGTCTTCAGGCGGCATGACCAGGAGTACGTTCAATGTTATGTCGAATATGTGCGTGTACCCCTTCTTTTTGGCGATCTTCTCTACGATGCCGCGCAACTCGTCTTCGATGCGTCTCTCGTTCTTCTGCTTTTGTTCGTTGAACTCCTGGGTATGCCTGTTAACGAACCTCCTCAGTTCCTCTTCCTTCATCTGGAAGACCTGTACCTTGGCTTGCCGCGTATCCGGATTCCAGACGGAACTCTTCTCTTCTATCTCCGTCCTTAACGCCACCAGTTCGTCGCGCTTGGTTGTTACCTCCGCTTCGCGCACGGTTGCTTCTTTTTGCAGAGATTCCATTGTGGCCTTGCCTTCGGTACTTTCGTACATGGCCCTTAATAGCGCCACATACCCGATCTTCATATCCGCGGCTATGGCGCTGGTGTTGAAGAGAAGCGTTAAGGCCAGTACCGGTAAAAACCATTTTAGTCTCTTCATTGTTCAACTCCTTTTGTGTTGTGTATTTAATTATACTTCAACTTCTCGCGCATTCTAAAAGGGTATCATGCAATATGAATAATCCTAAAATGACGCGCCTATGGCGAACTCCCATTGTTTGGCCTCTTCACCGTCGCGCGGATTGAGATTAAAGCCGAGTTCCAGTCTGATCGGCCCTATCGGGGAGAACCATCTAAGCCCTAGTCCGGCGCCGTGTCTTAAGTCCGAGATATCAAGAGGGCCGTCGTAGGCGTTTCCCGCGTCGTAAAAGGCCACTCCGCGGAAGTTTTTCTGCTTGAAGAGCGGGAAGATATATTCGAGGTTCATAACCATCATGGTCTCGCCGCCGATAAATTCGCCCAGAATATCTTTCGGTCCTACCTCTCTGGTGGCAAAGCCGCGTATAGTGCTTATGCCTCCAAGGAAATATCTTTCGTATACAGGGACCCTTTCTCCGTCGAAGCTGTGTATATATCCTAACATGGCTCTTGCTGAAAAGGTTGTATCCCACGGCATGGGGAAAAACCTCTGCGCGCTCACTTCATATTTGGCGAAGTTTGTGGTGCCTCCGAGAATGCCCCCGGCGACCTCGACAGAGTCGGTGAGCACGTAGCCATCGGTGGGGAAGTAGGCGTCGTTACGCGTATCGTGCTTGACATATGCGCGTACACTACTCACGGTAGTTGTCCCCTCCTGTTCCTTTATTGTAAACGATGCCGTATCGGATACATTTGAGACATCGACATCCTCGTACTTATATGTCAGGTATCCTCTTGTATATCTCCTAAAGATAGGGAAGCCGAATCTGATGGTGCCGCCCTGCTTGTTCATGTTGAAATCAGGATATTCCTTGGTCGTGTTGTATAGATCGAACCCGGCGGATATCGGCTTGTCGAAGAGCCAGGGTTCAGTCAGGCTCAAGACATAACTGTTGCTGCTTGCGCTTACCGTGCCGGAGATTTCGAGCTTGATGCCCGAGCCCATGAAGTTGGCCTGTGATATCGAGGCCGTGGCTATTATCTTGTCGACGGTGCTGTAGCCAAGGCCTGCCGAGACTGCCCCCGTAGGACGCTCTGTGACCTCGAGGTCAAGCTTTAGCCTGTCGGGTGTGGTTCCCGGGCTCTCTATGAAATTTACATCTTCGAAGAAACCGAGCCTTCTCAAATTGTTCCGGCTTCTTTTGAGCCCCGTGGATGAGAAGAGGTCGCCTTCGGTGAGCTCTATCTCGCGCCTTATAACCTTGTCCCTGGTCCTGGTATTGCCTGAAATATCAATGCGCTCAATATATATCAGGCCGTTTTGATCGATGTTGACGTCAATGTCCAGGGTCTTATCTTTCTCGTTAATCCTGGTTCTCGGCGTCACCTCTGCCTTGGCATAGCCTTCGTCTCCGTACATAAATCTTATCTCCTCCATGCCCTTGGAGAGTTTTGAGCGGTCAAATACGTCTGAACTACGCAGGTCGAACTTTTCCAGCAGATCGGCCCTGGTGGTAAGTATATCGCCGGAGACGTCCAGATCGCCTACCTTGAATTGTTCGCCCTCTGTAACTGCTATGGTTATGTAGAACCACCTCTTGTCTTCGCTAAGCTGTACGCTTTGATCCACTATGTCCGATTGTATATAGCCATTATCAAAGTAGAGGTTTATTATGCTGTTTAAGTCGCTCTGGTATTGGAACTGGTCAAATTTGCCTGAACCGGTGACCAGAGAAAAGAAGCCCTTCTCTTTGGTCTTCATTGTCCTTTTAATTTTATTGCTGGAGATCCGGTCGTTGCCTATGACGGTTATCTTCTTGACCTTTACCTCTTTGCCTTCGTCTATGTCGAAGGTCAGTTCCGCGACGGGCCCTTTGTAGGTCAGCACGGGAGTGACGGTTGCGAGATAGAAACCCTCTGTGGCATAGAGTGCCTTTATGATCTCGGCGTTTTCCTTTATCAGCACTCTATCCAAGACGGTATTTTTCTTTAAGGTGACGGTCTCCTCTATGGTTTCCAGACCCACCTCGTCGTGCCCCTTGTAGCTGATCTTTTTCAGATAGGGCCTTTCCTCAACAACGAATTTTAGTTCCAGTCCCGATGCCGTTATGGAGTAGTCCGCCAACACGTTGTCGAAATAGCCCATGCCGAAGATGCTTATTATATCTTCTTTGACGTTGTCCGGATTAAACGGCTCGCCGGCCTTGCTCTTGAGCCTCTTTAAGACGGCGGCCTCGTCGACTCTCATGTTGCCGACGACGGAGACTATATCCACCACGCCGTCATCTTCAACCGGCATTTTGCCAAACGACGCCGCCATCTTCGAGTAGGTCTTGGCTGTCTCTTCTCTGATCTTCTTGAGCAGCGTCGAAGCGGTCTTATCGCTCTTGAAATGGAAGGTCAAGAGCTTCTTCTTGTGGAGGTCAAAGAGCCTCCAGTCCACGTTTGTCGTATCCCCCGCTTTTGTTATCGAACCGAGTATGGCGTAGTCGGCGAGCGTGGAGCCGGATATATCTATAGCCTTCTCTTCATCGAAGCTCTCTATGCCCTGGTTTAGGACAAGCTCCTTAAGGAGATCGATGCCGACCACCTCTGCCCCCCGTGCGTTAAGCTCAAGTGCCATGTTTTCCATAACGTTTCTTCTGATTTTCGAGAGGTCGCCACTGCCGTGCATCTCAAAGGGCAATATCAAGACCTTGATATTGGCGGCTTCAGCACGAGTTGAAACAAAGGTGTTAATGATTAAAATGGCCAGAATTAAAAATATACGCCCGGTGCTTAAGAGCGGTTTCTTCGTATTCAAAATAATTCTCTACCCCTCGACTAATCTGCCTTCTTCTATTAATAGTTTTCTTTGCATCAAGCCGGCGACTTTTTCGTTGTGGGTTACGACTATTAGCGTAATTTGGTTTTCCGCGCACAGCTTGAGCAGGAGGTTGAAGACCTCGGTCCCGGTCTTCATATCCAGATTGCCGGTAGGTTCGTCGGCCAGTATGATCTCCGGGGTTTGAATCATTGAGCGGACAATGGCGACGCGTTGCTGTTCCCCGCCGGAGAGCTCCCCGGGCTTGTGGGTGAGCCGGTCTGCCAGCCCAACCGCTGATAATAGCTCTGTTGCCCGAGCCTCAGCCTCTTCTCTCTTTTCACCCCCAATGAGAGCCGGGAGCATGGCGTTCTCCAGTGCGCTGAATTCAGGAAGCAGGTGATGAGACTGGAAGACAAAGCCGACATTCCGGTTCCTGAACGCGCTGAGCCTCTTTGGATCCATCTTGAAGAGCTCTTCGTTCTTAAAAAAGAACTCGCCTCTGGTGGGCCTGTCTAAAGCGCCCATAATATTTAACAGGGTCGATTTCCCGACGCCGGAAGCGCCGAGTATGGCGATGGTATCCCCTTTCTCTATCGTCAGGTCGATACCCTTGAGCACTTCAACGCTCGCGGTGCCTTTACCGTAGATCTTTTCAAGCCCTCTTATTTCGATAAACGCGTTCATATGGTTCGGACACAAATCCTAAATCCCCCGATCACAATTTAGGTAAAGGCCGAGAAGAGGTTCTGTTTGGCTTTGCGCCTGTCCAATACGCGTTTTTTAATAATTGTCGCCAGCGACTCTTTGATCTCCGGATATTTCTCCAGGATATCCTTAATGACCGATTTGGAGAATACGATCAGGTCGAGGTCTGTGAGTGCCGTTACATTGACCATCCTTGGCAGGTTTGTGGCTAGAGATACCTCGCCGAAGGAGTCGCCTTCTTCCGATTCGCTCAGTATCTGCTTTTTATTGTCGTTGTCCAATGTCCAGACCAGGGCCCGGCCCTCCTTGATAAGGTACATCTCTTCACCCTTATCACCTTCGGAAAAGACCGCGCTTCCCCGTTTGACTGTCTGCCTGTCTATCCTCTTCAAGACCTCGGTCCTGTCCTCTTGAGTCAAGTGCCTGAAGATTATCGATAGCGCCATCAGCCTTTCTACCACCCGTTCTTTGTAGAATTCGAAAAGCACGTCGGATACCCTCGGGTGTGTTTTGATAATATCGTTTAAGTCCTCCTTGGTAAGTTCAAGGAGTTCAAGGTCGGATAAAGCCTTTACGCTCGAATTTCTCTTGGCATTGGAGAAAAATGTAAACTCACCGAAGAAGTCTCCTTCTCCAAGCCTTGCGTAATTTACGAGCGTGTTGTCTTTGGCGCGGCATACCACCTCGGCCTTTCCGTTGACTATTATAAATATAGAGCAGCCTTCGTCGCCTTCTTTAAAGATGTATTCGTCTTCAGTGAAGTTCTGGAATTTGACCTTGTTTATGACTTCAAAGAGTTCCTCCTCTGTGAAATCCGAGAGGAGCGGGGTCTTGTGAAAATCCATGTCAGAGCCGAGCATCCCCAAACTATCCGCCACGTCGGCCTCTTCTACAGAGCCCTCCGCGCCTTTTAATTCGGCGCTCAGGTCCACAAAGTAATCGTCCTCCTCCGCCTTTAATTTCTCGGCCTCGGCTTCGGCCTTGCTCTTTTCCAGCTCTTTTTCAAGCTCAAGGCGTTCCTGTTCAAGCTTTTCCGCTTCGGCCGCCTTTTCAAGCTTTATCTTCGCGGCTTCGGCCTTGGTCTTCTCCAGCATCGCCTCAAGCTCAAGGCGTTCCTTATCAATCTTCTCCTCTTCGGCCGCCTGTGCAAGCCTTATCTTCTCTTCCTCGGCCTTTTTTGCTTCTTCTTCAGTGTCGCCGCTGATTTTTTGAACGTCTTGCTCCATCTCAAGCCTGAGCCGTTCCAGTTCGGCTTTGGCCTCTTCGAGCGCTTTTTCGCGTTTAAGCCTCTCTTCATCGGCCTTGGCATCGTCGGTGGCATGAAGGAGCTTTACCCTTTCGGCTTCGGCCCTGGCGGCTTCAACGCTTTTCTGCAGGTCAAGCCTTTCTTCCTCGGCCTTGGCCTCTTCGGTGGCCCTCTCAAGCCTCGCCCTTTCCTTCTGTGCCATAGACTCTTGGGCCTCTGTTTCAAGCCTGATCCTCTCGGCCTTGGCTCTCTCCTGCTCGGCGGCTATCTCTAATGAAGCGCTTTCAGATTCAGCTTTGGCCGTCTCGGCCTCTCTTTCCAGACGGAGCCTCTCCTCTTCGGCCTTCTTCTGCTCCTGCATCTTTTCGAGCGCTACGGTTTCTGCCTTGACCCTGGCCTCCTCAATGGCAAGCTTAAGCATGACCCTCTCTTCTTCAACCTTGGCGTCCTGAGCGGCCTTTTCAAGCTCCATCTTTTCGGCTTCTGCTAACGCCTCTTTGGCGGCCGTCTCAAGCCTGACCCTCTCGGCCTTGGCCTTTTCTTCTTCGGCGGCCCTCTCGTTTGCCATCCTTTCGGCCTCGGCCCGCGCCTCTTCGACTTTCTTTTTAAGCGCTTCCTTCTCCTCTTCGGCCTTGGCGTCCTGGGCGGCCCCTTCCTGGCGTATCCTTTCGGCCTCGGCCCTGGCCTCTTCGGCCTCCTGTTTAAGCCTATTAAGCTCCTCATTGGAGGCCTCTATATCATGGGCAAGCTTTTCTTTTTCAGCCCCTGCCACCTGCTGCTCGGCGGCGTTTAGGGCCTTTATCTTCTCGGCTTTTACCTTGGCTTCCTCAATGGCCTTCTTTAATTCGTCCCTTTCGTCGCCGGTCTCCTTTAACCTCTCGGCCTTGGCTTGCTCGATCATTTCAAGCTCGTCTTTGGCGTCTTTCAGGGCCTCTTCAAGCTTTGCCTTCTCTTCAATGGCTTCTTTCTCTTCATCGACCATGGCCTGGGTGAAACTCTCGGCCTTTGCCTTGGCCTCCTCAAGCGCTTTTGCAAGCTCCTCTTTTTCTTTCGCGACCTTTGCTTCTTCTTCGAGTTTTGCCTGCTTTAATTTCTCAAGCTCTTCTTCGGCTTTCTTAGAATCCGCGGCCTGCTCCAGCTCTTTTTTGGCCTCGAGCAGGCTCTGTTCTAGTTTCTTGCGCTCTTCTTCGGCTTTTTTCTCTCCGGCCTTCTTTTCTTCCTCAAGCTTGTCGGCCTCTTCCTTCGCATTCTGTACGGCCTTTTCGAGGCCGGCCATTTCTTTGTCCGCCTGCTTAGCCTTTTCGGCCTTGGCCTGTTCTATCCTTTCAACTTCGGCCTTTGCACCTTCGGCGAAGAGTTCGAATTCATCCGTTTCTTTTTGTTCGTCTGACTCCTCCAGGATCATATCCTCTAAAAGCATCATAGGCTCCGAGGATTCCTCACTAGCGGCTTTGGGAGGCGGAGCCGGCTTAGCAGGCTCCTTTTTTTTCGGTGCGGGCTTTTTGGGCGCTTCGGGCGGCGCCTTTGGGGGGGCGGATTCAGTGGGCTTGCTTCGGGCATACAGTTCGGCGAGCCTCTTTTCGATATCCGTGAGGCTCGGGTCGACTGAGAGAATCAGTTTGCATACGGCGACGGCCTTTATTATAAAGCCCGCTTTTATGAATATATCGGCGGCCTCCTTATAACTCGCCACCGCCCCGGGGTTATCTCCGGCCTTTCTGGAGATATCGCCGATACGAAGCAGTATACGGGGGTCGTCCTTGCCGTAATCCTTTAACTGCGCGTAGGTCGACAGGGCCTCTTTGAACTTTCCCTTGAGGAAATATTTCTCGGCCTTGTCTTTTATTTTCGATATTTGTTTCTGATCAAGCAATAGAAAAACCTCTCAAATTTATTCGTACCTGAGTCCCTCGACAGGGTCGAGCCTCGAAGCCTGCCAGGAGGGATATAGAGTAGCGATAAAACTTATTCCAATTGACAGTAGCGCTATGATAACTACAACCCCCGGCTCGACTCGGCTGGGGAGTTTGTCTATGTAATATACGCTCGGAGCGAGGACCTTAAAGTCAAATACCGTTTCAATTACCCCGACGATCGCTTCAAGATTGAGCGCGCAGACGACTCCGGCGAATGTGCCCAAGAGCGTACCGCAGAGCCCTATTATAACCCCTTCTATCATAAATATCTTCATGATGGAAGCCGATGTCGCGCCCATGCTCTTTAGTATTGCGATGTCCTTGCCCTTTTCCATGACCACCATGATAAGCGTGCTGATAATATTCATTGCCGCGACAATTATTATAAGGGTCAGTATTATGAACATGGCTACCTTCTCAAGCTTCAGGGCGCTGAAGAGGTTTTTGTTCATATCCTTCCATGTCCTTACCCAGTAGGGGCCGTCCAGCAGGGCGAGTATCTTGCCCTTTATGGCGTCGGCCCTGTATATGTCGTCTATCTTTACCTCAATACCCGTGACCCTGTCCTTGAGCTTGAAAAAACTCTGCGCATTAGCGACGCTCATGAAGACCAGGGACGAGTCGTACTCGTACATGCCCATCTCGAATATGCCGCCCACCTGAAAGCTTGCCATGCGCGGTGCGCTCCCCGCGGCAGTCGTCGTGCCAAGCGGGCTTATGACGTTTACTTCGTCGCCCACCGCGAGCGAGAGGTTCTTTGATAGCTCGCTGCCGATTATTATTGCGGGGAGCCCTCCTTTTGAAGCGGCCTCCCTGAACGAGGGCTCTATATCATTAAGGGAGCCCTCTATTATCCTCTCGGGAAGTATGGTGACCTCCCCGATAGTCTTCGTATCTATACCCCTTACGACAACGCCCATCACCCCGCCGGCGGCCGAGAGCATCGCCTGGTTGTATGTATAGGGCGTAGAGCCCTCGACACCGTCCACCTGATTTATCGCGCTCACTATGAGCTCGGGTTCCGATAGCCCACGGGAAAGCTCCATAACTACCAGGTGGGCGTTGATGCCGAGTATCTTTTTTTTCAGGTCGTCTTCAAATCCGCCCATAACCGAGAGCACTATGATAAGCGCCATTACCCCAAGCGTAATACCCGCAATGGAGATGAAGGTTATGACCGAGATGAAGCTCTGTTTCCTCTTGGCCTTAAGGTAACGTAGACCTATAAAAAGTTCATAAGACATACTTACAGCTCTCTAATATCCGAATAACCGGCTTGAGAGCCCTAGCTCTCCACCCTCGGTTCCTCTTTAAAGTGGACCTTTTGTGTCTCCCTCATATGAGGGAAAAGTATAACGTCTCGTATGCTCGGCGAGTCGGTTAAAAGCATCACAAGCCTGTCTATCCCTATGCCCTCTCCGGCGGTCGGGGGCATACCGTACTCAATAGCGGTCAGGAAGTCCTCGTCCATGGGCTGGGCCTCTTCGTCTCCCGCGGCGCGCTCGGCGACCTGATTAAGGAAACGCTCCCTCTGGTCTATCGGGTCGTTAAGCTCGGAGAAGGCGTTGGCGATCTCTCTGCCCGCTATAATAAGCTCGAAGCGATCCACGACATTCGGGTCGTCTTTGTTCTTCCTTGCCAGAGGGGAGACATCCAGCGGGTAGTGGGTCACGAAGGTGGGCGCTTTAAACTTCTTCTCCGCAACTTCCTCGAAGATCTCCGCTATGACCTTCCCGTGGCTTAGCTTTTCAGGTATCTTAAGCCCGAGTTCTTTAGAGAAGCTAAGCGCCTTCGCCTTATCAGAGAATATCTCGTCTGTCGCGTCAGAGAATTTCAAGATCGCATCCCTTACGCTTATCCTGTCCCAGGGCGGGGTGAAGTCGAGTGTCTCTTCCTGGAACTCTATCTTTTTCGTAGAGTGCAGTTCTTCTACAATGGATGAGATCATCTCTTCCGTAAGCTCCATAAGGTCTTCAAATGTCGCGTACGCCTGGTAGAACTCGAGCATGGTGAACTCCGGGTTGTGCTGGGTTGAGATACCCTCGTTCCTGAAATTCCTGTTTATCTCGAAGACCCGTTCAAAACCCCCTATGACGAGGCGCTTTAGGTAAAGCTCCGGGGCGATCCTCAAATACAGGTCCCGGCTCAGGGCGTTGTGATGCGTAACAAACGGCCTTGCCGCGGCGCCGCCGGGTATGGTCTGCATCATCGGGGTCTCGACCTCGAGGAAATCCCGATCGTTTAAGAAGTCCCTTATAAGCTTTATTATCCGCGTCCTCTTTAAAAATACCTCCCTTGATTCCGAGTTGGCTATGAGATCGAGATATCTCTGCCTGTATCGCATCTCCACGTTCGTCAGACCGTGGAACTTTTCGGGTAGCGGGCTTAGTCCCTTGCTCAGGAGCCTCACGCTGCGGGCCTCTACTGTAAGCTCGTCGGTCTTCGTCCGAAAGAGAGTGCCTTCGATGCCGATAAAGTCGCCGATATCAAGATCTTTAAAAAGGGCGTAGATATCTTCGCCGACCTTGTCCTTTTTGACATAGATCTGGAGTTTTCCCGTGCGGTCCTGAATGTGGACGAAGCTCGCCTTGCCAAAACTCCTGATGGCGACGATCCTGCCCGCCAGTTTTGCCTCTTGACTTTTTTCCTCCAGGGCCTCTTTGGTAAGCCCCCCGAATTCGTCCATGACCGCAAAACAGGTCGTAGATGGTTTAAAGTCGTTTGGATATGGGTCTATATTATTTTCTCTAAGCGCCGAGAGCTTTTCAAGACGCTGGTTGAATTCCGTACTCTTCTCTGCCATAGATGAAAACCGTCCGTTCTATATTTGTTGTCAAACCAAGCCAATGCCGCTTGTTTGGGCACAAGCAGATAATAGGCTCCCGAATTATAAATTTTATTTCATTTTAGGTACAGTAGTCAAGAGAAAAGCATGAATTTTCAAGGGGTTAATAAAAAAAGTTGATATTTTAGGTTCTTAGGAAACGCGGTTTTTTCGCATATGCTATATAGAATGATGTTTTTTGTGTGAAAAACGGGCTAAAATGGGCCTAAAATGGGTTTTTATGCCTTTTTTCTGCCTTTTTACGGTTTTGACCTTTAAGCGATTGGTTTTTACTTAGATCAACTCTTCAAAAGGTGTAAATTCATGCTCAAAACTCTTTGCTACGGCCCTGTTAGTAACTTTGCCTTTGTGGATGTTTATCCCGAGCGCAAGGGCCGGGTCCTCTTTGGCCGCATCCTTAAGTCCGAATTTAGCGAGTTTTAGAATATAGGGAAGCGTAATATTGGTCAAGGCAAGCGTCGAGGTCCTCGGCACAGAGCCCGGCATATTGGTTACTCCGTAGTGGAGCACCCCGTCTACCTTAAATGTCGGGTTCGAATGTGTCGTCGGCCTCGTGGTCTCCACACATCCGCCCTGGTCCACGGCGACATCTACTATTACAGAGCCTTCTTTCATGGTCGATACCATTTCGCGAGAGACTATGTTCGGGGTCCGGGCGCCCGGGATGTGAACGGCGCCGATAAGTAAGTCGCAGGAAGCGACGGCTTTCTTTACGTTATCGGGGTTGGAGAGAAGGGTCTCCACCTCTCCCCCGTAGAGGTCGTCAACATGAGTAAAGCGTTCGATGTCGAGGTCAAGCAAGGTGACCTCCGCGCCGAGCCCTACGGCGACTTTCACGGCGTTTAGCCCGACCGTGCCGGCCCCTATGACGAGGACTCGCCCCTTCTCTACTCCAGGGACTCCGCCAAGCAGTACTCCGCGCCCGCCCTGCGGCCTTAGGAGGTAGTGGGCCCCGATCTGTGTGGCGAGCCTGCCAGCGACCTCGCTCATGGGTTTTAGTATCGGTACCCGGCCGTCTTCATCCTCTATTGTTTCGTATGCTATGGCCGTAATGCCGCTAGCGAGCATGGCCTCGAAGAGCGTGCGCTCGGCGGCAAGATGAAAGAAGGTAAAGACAATTTGATCTGCTTTAAGAAGTGGGTATTCAATCTCTAGCGGTTCCTTTACCTTGACTATCATATCGGCCGCGTTGTATATCTCTTCGGCCGAAGAGAGTACGCGCCCGCCCGCCTCTTCAAAGTCAGCGTTAGTAAAACCGCTCCCTTCTCCGGCAGTGCTTTCCACTAGCACTTCAAAGCCTTTATCCGTTAGCGCGCGTGCCCCCGAAGGGGTAAGCGCCACCCGGTACTCGTTATCCTTTATCTCTTTTGGTACTCCTATAAGCAAGGCGTCTCGTTCTTTCTATTTTTCAAAGGGGTTTATAAAATGTACGAGCCTCGTGAGAGGCTCATTCTTTTCGATGTGGCTCGTTAGAATATCCGGAAGGTCTTTCACTTCGACATTTCTATACCATACGCTTTGTGGATAGACCAGCACCATTGGCGAGTACTCGCCTTCAATATCGGTCTCCTTACAGCTCTTTACGCAGCCGCTCCTCGATACCCTGACCTGCTCCTTAAGTCCCTGTTTCTTTACGAGTTCTTTTAGCGCGTCGAGCAGCGCCTCCGAGCCCTTTTTTGCGCA